>DASSPI010000120.1:0-24314 GCA_035699705.1 Xanthobacteraceae bacterium | reverse complement strand
AAGAAATGAGGCAACACCCACGAGCAAAGTGAACCCAACGCCGCGGTTCAGAGTCATCCGGAAATCGTTTCGGTAATGTGAATATTCAACCGGCCGACGATAGCGCCTCCGTTTTTATGTTTAGTTAAATCTACGCATCCGCCGGGGGAGCGGAGCCTGTTGGCCCCCCGGGAGGGGTTACCCTCCGTAAGCAGCTGATTTTCTTGGATTTTTCGCCTATTATGGGCGCGAGGAGGTCAGCCGTGGCTGGGCAATCGACAGCCGAATCCATCGCGTCGCCCTCGTCCTGATCGGGATGGGCATCTCACGCCGCGCCGGCATAGCCGGCGTAAACGATCGCGCCGTACAGCGCCGCCACGATGAACAGCAGGCGATAAGAGCTGAACTTCGTGAAGTAGAGGATCGCCGTGCACACCGCCAGCGTGGCGAGCTGCAGCCAGTCCATCTTGGCCGCCTGCACCAGCACCAGAAGGCCGGCGAAGATCAACCCGATCGCCACCGGCGCCAGGCCGCGTTCGATCGCGATGCGCAGCGGTGACGCCGCGCTGCGCTGCCACCAGCTCGCCGCGCCATATACCAGGATGGACGACGGGATATACATCGCCAGTACCGCGACCAGCGCGCCGGGAAATCCGTCCACCTGCCACCCGATCAGCGCAGCGATCAGCGTGCTCGGCCCCGGCGAGGCGCGGGAGATCGCGAACATATCGACGAACTCGGAGTTCGTCAGCCACTTGTGCACCTCGACGGTCTGATACTGGATGTCGGCGATGATCGCCTGCCCGCCGCCGAAGGACAAAAGCGACAGCGGCGCGAAGACCAGAAAGAGTCCGAGAAGGCGGCTATCGAACATGGCGCCGGTCCATCAGGTAGAAAATGAGAATGCCGGCTGGCACCACCACGCCGACCACCGGCACCATCGGCAGGCGCAGCACGCCGACGGCGCCGAAGGTCACCAGCGCAATGAGTATCGTTGCCCAATTGCGGTCAAGCCGCGCGGCGATTTTGATCCCCATCGCCAGCGTCGCCGACACGCCGACCGCGGCGGCGCCAAGCAGAATGAAATGCGTGGCCGGGTATTGCGCGAGCTGGCGATAGGCATAGCCGGCCATCAGGATGATGCAGAAGGCCGGCACCACCATGCCGAAGACCGCCGCTGTCGCGCCCAGTCCGCCATGCAGCTTTTGTCCGAAATAGAGCGCAAGATTCACCGGGTTGGCGCCCGGCAACACCTGTGCAACCGCGAGCCCGGTGAGAAAAGCCTTGTCGTCGATCCAGCGCTTCACCTCGACCAGGTCGCGATACATGAAGGCCTGCGAACCGCCGCCGATGGAGAGAGTGCCGAGCTTGAGGAAGACGATGAACAGTTCCAACAGCGGCACGCGCGCAGGCGGCGCGGGAGCCTCCGGGATGACCTCAGGCGGCGTGGAAATGTCAGGCGGCATTATTCTGTTCGGTCGAATTTCTTCGCGGGAAAAGGCGGGAACTTGCGCCTATAGGGCGATTCAGCCGGCCGCACAATCCCCGTCATTCGGCCGTTTTTCAGCCGCGCCGCCTTGCTGGCTATCCCAAATAATCCACAGCAGCGAATCGGCCTGATGCAGAATCAGAAGCAAGCCAGCTAAGGTGGCCGCCACCCGCGCGAACATCGTTCGCGCGTCGCCTTGCAGGAACCCTCGAAAAATGGGCCGGCACGGTATGCGAGCGCCAGCAAGCTTGACCCGCGTCCTGACGGCTGGCGTGCTGGTGGCGATCCCCTGCGCATCCTCCATCGCTCTGGAAGAGCAGCCGCTTTACACCATCCCGGTAGAGCCCGCGCCGCCGCCTGAGGCTTGGCATGACTTCTGCCGGCGCAACTCACACGAGTGCGAACCTGGTGAGAGCACTCGCCGTAACGTCATCCTGACCCCCGAGACCTGGGATGAGCTCGGCTCGATCAACCGCAGGGCTAATGCGAGCATCAAGCCTAAGACCGACGAAGACCATTGGCGTCAGTCCGATAAATGGGACTACCCCGACGACGGCTTTGGCGACTGCGAGGATTATACGTTGCTAAAACGCCGGCTGCTGATCGAAGCCGGCTGGCCGCGCGCTGCTCTTTTGATCACTGTTGTATGGACCCCGCAAAACCAGGGCCATGCCGTGCTGCTCGTGCGCACGGACCAAGGGGAATTCGTCCTCGATAGCGAAAACCCAAACATCTTGCATTGGACAAAAACGCCATACCGATACGTCAAAAGACAGCGCGCAACGCATCCCAATGAATGGGTTTATATTGACGGCGACTCCCCTCCGGCAGAGCAAATTCCCTCGATGCCCATACCGTCCACGCTTCCGAGCGCAAGCTGATCGGCGCCGGTGAGCGGCCTGATGCGGCTCGAATCGGATTTCTCCTCGGGGCGGCCAATTTTTTTGCTCCCGCGAAATGAGCTTTACCGGCCGGCCGCTGCCGTGGTTTTGTGGCGCTGCCCGTCTCGTAGCTCAACCGGATAGAGCACCAGACTTCGAATCTGGGGGTTGGGGGTTCGAATCCCTCCGAGACGGCCACTTTTGTAGGTTTTGTCTTCCCGGCTGGCGGCTTCGGGAAGACGCCGGGAAGATTGTCAGAGAGGCCGCCCAAATGTGGGCCACCCGTCGTCCCTCGGACCTGATAAGTGCGAAACAAACGAAACAGCGCAACAGAGGCCGTGCCGTTAAACCAATTCCGGGAAGGTCATTGCCATAGCGATCAGCAGTTCCGCAACGTCTTTGCCTGTCACTTTCCGGATTCCGCATGCTCGCCCATAATTGCAGGCTGGCGTTCCTTCCGTGCCCCCAGTCGGAACTAACGCGATGTACAGCCACCTCGCCGCTGCAAAGCAGGCGGCCGGTTGCGCCGCAGCGACACCTCGCGACGTTACGGCGTGATCTGTCCGGTCAACACGCAAGCCATGCTATAATTAGTGCTGCTGACAAAACTGACGGAGATACTGGGTGCGATGCCTTCCTCAGCCAGTCTCAGCATCTCGCCGCCCGCATACCAAGTCCTCGTGCTCGAAGTAACGATCAGGACGGGGGTCAAATAAGTGTGCCGAAAATTGATGGATAGCAGAGCACTGGACAATGCAGCGCTACCGCCGGCGCTTATTTTGCACGATACGTGTTTTATAGTGAGCAGCTTCCCAGCGGGCACGGCAGAGAAGCTCATTGCGCAACTGGTGACGGCTGAACAACTTCTTGCTTTTTGCTCCTCGTAATAACCCTGTACAATGACGGGTACCGAATAAGCCGGCAGCGTTGCTAACAACAAAACAAAGACGGCGGCGGCGTTCATGCAAAGCCGTCGCAGCATTTGATGAAGTGTGGTCATGGCCGCGCCCCTCCCGATGCGATCTAATCACGAGCCCAAACGACCCTCCGCGCCTTGAATGATCGTCAAAAAAAGCCCGCCAGTCAGCCGATGAACGATACGCCCGGCGCAGAGCCGGTACAACGGGTCCCCTTGACTCTCTTTCGATGCGAGCCCGGCGAAATACTGAAGCAAAATCATAGCTGCGCCGGCTCCGCCGCCAGCGGCAAGGGTGACGCAGCTTGTATCGGGCTCGATGCAAGGGTCCGCTTGTGGAAATAATTCCGCTGCGTGCAGCCGTTTTCATTTTGCAAACCTACCCCTAACCTATTGTAATCTGGTAGGCATCAAACTGGTCGTTTTGCAAAATCCTCGCGAGAATCCAGAGAACCGCATCAATCTTCGAATCTCGGGGTTGGGGGCTCGAATCCCTCCGAGACGGCCTTATCTTGAAGCCTGCCGGAGGTCGCCTTTTCAGCGCTATGTCACCGCTCTCATCCGCAATCACGAATCCGGGCCGGTGGCTGCGGCGGACGCGGCAAAGCCTGACGCATGGCATGGCTTACGCGGCCCTGCGTTTCTACATGAGCGCGCCCGCACCGCTCGATCCCAAATTCGTCTGGCGCTATTTCACCCGCAGGCAAGCGCCCTTCATCCAGTCGCTGATCGATGCTTACCCGTTTCCGTTTCAACGCCGCTTGCTCATGGCGCGCTGGCTCAACCAGAGCCATGCCAAGGGCATCGAGTATCATTACGACGTCTCCAACGAATTCTACAAACTGTTCCTCGATCGCGACTTCATGTTCTATTCCTGCGCGGACTTTGCCTCGAAGCAGGACAATCTGGAGACTGCGCAGCGACGCAAGGCCGATCACCTGCTCAGCCTGATCGCGCCGGCCGCCGGCGAGCGCATCCTCGAGCTCGGATGCGGCTGGGGTCCGATGCTCCGTCATATTCATGCAGCCACGGGCGACAAGGAATCGCTCACCGGAATGACCCTGTCGAAAGAGCAGGCCCGCTATATCCGGGAAAAATTCGGCTTCAATGTCCGGATCGAGGACTTCATCACCGCCGACTACGCGCCTGGTTCATACGACAAGATCTATTCCATCGGCGCCATGGAGCATGTGCGGCCGGACGAGATATTGCCGCTGCTGCGCAAGCTGCACGGCGCGCTGAAGCCGAACGGCAGGATGGTGCATCACTTTTTTTCGCTCAATGCCGGATGGAGGCCGACCAGCACGATCGCCGGCCAGCTCATCTTTCCGGGGTCCGAACTGGCTCCGCATGCGCATCACCTCTGGGCCGCGCGCGAGGCTGGATTCGACGTGCTGCACGATTCCACGCACGACTACCGTCCGACGCTGAAAGCCTGGTTCAACCGTCTGGCGAAGAACCGCGACAAGGCATTGGAACTGGTCGGGGTTGAGACCTACAATCGCTACCTGGTTTTCTTCCCCGCCGCCTGGGCGATGTTCGATCGAAATGAGACGACCCTGCATCGGCTTGTGATGGTCAAGCGTTGAAGCGGATAAGGCAGACCCGTCGTGATTGCGTTTAGCCGCCGCGATCTGTTGGCCGGCGCCGCCCTTGCCGCGAGCGCGCTCTCCGCAACGCGCAGTTTTGCCGCCGCCCCCTTCGCGGGCATGCAGGCGCCCACGCTTTATCGCTACAAGATCGGCAGTTACCAACTGACGGCGCTGAGCGACGGGATATGGGAACGGCCGATCGACGACAAATTCGTGCGCAACGCGGAACCCGCCGCCGTGCGCAAGGCGATGACCGACGCCTTCCTGCCGGCGACCGACAAGCTGCCGATTCCCTTCACCGCGTTGCTCGTCAACACCGGCTCGAAGCTCGTGCTGATCGACACCGGCTCCGGCGGGCAGATCGCGGCCACCGCCGGCACCTTCAACGCCAATCTCGCCGCCGCCGGCATCGCGCCCGAGCAGATCGATATCATCCTGATCTCGCATTTCCATCCCGACCACATCAACGGCATCAAGACCAAGGACGACGAGCTGTATTTCCCGAAAGCGGAGATCAAGGTGCCGCAGGCGGAATGGGATTTCTGGATGGACGAGAGCCTGCCGGGCCGTGCGGCGCCGGAGATCAAGGGCTATGTGCTCAATGCGCGGCGCATCTTCCGCAACATCGCCAAGGACGTGACGCGCTTTTCGCCCGGCGCGGAGCTGGCGCCGGGCATCACGGCGATCAATGCATCCGGCCACACGCCGGGCCACACCGCTTTCTCCGTGGCGTCAGGCAACGACTCGCTGCTGGTGCTGAGCGACACCAGCAACCATCCAAAACTGTTCGTGCGGCATCCGGAATGGCAGCCGGTGCTCGATATGGACGGCCACGACGCCGTGATGACGCGCAGAAAATTATTGGACCGCGCCGCCGCCGACCGGATGCTGGTGCAGGGCTATCACTTCCCCTTCCCGGCCTCCGGCCACATCGTCAGAAGCGGCAGCGGCTTCGAGCTGGTACCGGTGGAATGGCGGCCGCTGTGATTTCCGCTCATCCCCGCGACCCGCCTGCGCACAAGGCTTCGGCGGGTGGGGCCTGTGTCCGCCGAAGCTTCCGCGAAGGCAAAAGGCGGGGATCCAGGCTGCCGCGTAAGAAAGGAGCTGGATTCCCGCTAACGCGGGAGTGAGCGGAGTGATCCCTCCTACATCTTCAACAGCTTGGGGATGTCGACGGCCTGCGCGTAAGTCAGCTTGGCGTCGGCCGGGCCCGATCCCTGCACCACGATCAGGAATTTGTTGTTGACCACCATCTGCACGTCGCCGTCCTTGGTGACGATGGCGCGCTGGTTGCCAACACGAACAATTTTTCCCATCGCGCCGGCGAATTGCGGATTGGCAAAAACCGCGGCTAGCGGCGCGATCATGGCGGAATCGCCGGTGATCTGGATTTCGATATCGTCACCCTTGGCATTGGTGTAACGGCCGGTCGCCATCGACGCGCCAAACATGCTGGTTCCCATCGCGGCGGTGTCGGTCTTTTCCTGCTTCCAGCCCGGCAAGGCCTTCGGCAACAGCGCAGCGAAACCCTCGGCGTTCTTCTGCCCGATCAGCTGCGAAGCGAGATCGAGCGACTGCTTAGCCGCGCCAAGATCGCCCGACTGATAGGCCTTGCGCGCCTGATCGATGGCTTCGATCACCTCGTCGGCAGCGCCCGCCGGCAAGACGGCCAGAGCCAGCACCGCGCCCGCGGCAAGCATACGAATGGCAAACATGAAAATTCCCCTGTTGAATCATCGCAAAAGTGTAATGCAGCTTGTGTCAAAACGGAACGTGGACATTTTTGCCGCAGGCGGAGATTTTTTGATCGGCGCCGCGCCGGGCCGTTGACAAGTCGAGCCCTCGCCGTTTCACTTGCCGCGCTTGTGTAGGTGTGCCGGCTCCGGCCGGCCAAGAGGGAATTCGGTGCGGCCCGCTGTTTCGCGTAACTGGGCCTAATCCGAGGCTGCCCCCGCAACTGTCAGCGGCGAGCCCTGTTCCAGATGCCACTGGGTGAAAACCCGGGAAGGCGGAATAAGGGCGGCGACCCGCGAGCCAGGAGACCTGCCTACACAGTCATCCTTCCGACGCGCGGGGCGCGCGTTCGGGGCGGGTCTTTCCGCAGCGATGACGTGTGTAAACCGTCGCGGGGGACCGGCCTATGGCCTGTTGTCTCAACCCTTTGTCTTGGACAGGTGCGTGCCTGCTGGCCCGCGTCTCCGCGATCCGTTTCAACCATCGCCGCGGAGGCACGCCATGTTGTCGTTCTTTATTTCCTGCGTTTTCCGATTGAAATGTTTTTACCGGGCCGCCACGCCCGGCGCGATTGCCGCCGCTCTTGTCTGCGCCACCGCGCAGGCACAGCCGGCGGAGATTCCCCGCATCGTGATCTACGCCAACCAGGCGCCGACCGAGGGTTCGAAAGTCGGCGCGGCGGCCACGGTCATCACCGGCGAAGAGCTGCGCGAGAAAGGCTTTACCACCGTCGCCGACGCGCTGCGCACCGTTCCCGGTGTCGCGGTGAGCCAAAGCGGCACCCGCGGGGCGATCACCCAAGTGCGCATCCGCGGCGCGGAAGCCAACCATCTGCTCGTGATGATCGACGGCGTGCCGGTGAATTCCATCGACGGCGGCGATTTCAACTTCGCCGACTTCGCCATCGAAGACGTTGAACGCATCGAGGTGATCCGCGGCCCGCAATCCGGCCTCTACGGCGCCAATGCCCATGCCGGCGTGATCTCGCTGGTGACCAAGAGCGGACGCGGCCTCGCCAAGCCGGAAGCCAGCGTCCGTTTCGAAGGCGGTTCGATGAACACCGTAGCCGGCGGTGCCAGCGCGCGCGGCTCGCACGGGCCGTTCTATGGCGCGGTGAGCGTCGACCACGACAACACGTCGGGCTACAACGTCTCGCGCTTCGGCCATGAGCGCGATGGTAGCCACGCGACCACCGTCACCGGCAAAGTCGGCGCCGATCTCTTCCCGAACTTCAATGTCGAAGCCGCCGTGCGTTACGCCGAGCGTCACGCGCAACTCGACGCGCAGCCTTTCTTCGGCCCGTTCGAGGGCCTGGCGGCCGACCAGGAGTTCGACTTCAACCGCTTCCGCGCATTCAACGGCCGCGCCGCCGCCACCTGGTCGCTATTCGACGGCGCCTTCGTGCAGCGTTTCGGCGCCAGCCGCTACGAGGAGAAGCGCCGCGACGACGACGTGGTCTTCGGCTATTTCAACTCCGACGGCCACCGCGACAATTTCGACTACAAGGCGACGCTGAAGCATCACACCCAGCTGTTCGGCGGCGAGACGCACACGCTCTCATTCCTGGCCGACCATCAGAAGGAATTCCTCACCATGGATTCCGCCTCGCTCACCGGACCCTTCGGCGATCCCGCCGCCGCGGCGTTCTGGGCGAGAGGCGCGGAGCGCACCCGCAACGGGCTGGCCGGCGAATACGCGCTTGATTTGCCGTTCGGCCTGACGCTGACCTCGGCGCTGCGGCACGACGACAACAGCGGCTTCGCCGACGTCACCACCTGGCGCGAAACGGTTTCGCAGCGCTTTCCCTCAACGGGCACGCGGCTGCACGCCAGCATCGGCACCGGCGTCACCAATCCGACCTTCACCGAGCAATACGGCTTCTTCGTCGGCAGCTTCATCGGCAATCCCGACCTGAAGCCGGAGCGTTCGCTCGGCTGGGACGCAGGCGTGGAACAGGCCTTCTTCGACCGGCGGCTGATCGTCGACGCGACCTATTTCGCCTCCGAGTTTGAAGACAAGATCATCATGGTCTCCGCCGGCAGCGGCTTTCTTTCCACCGTGGTGAACGATGAAGGCACCAGCCCACGCCACGGCGTGGAGATTTCAGCCAAGGCGACGCCCGTCGACTGGCTCGCGCTCTCGGGCACCTATACCTACACCATCGCGAAGCTGGCGGACGGCACGCCCGAGATCCGCCGGCCCAAGCACGCTGCCTCGGGATCGGCAACGATCAACCTGCCCGACCGGCGTACCCGCATGACCGTCAATGTCGTCTACAACGGCAGCATGCCGGATACCTGGTTCCGTTTCCCGCTGACGCCGGTGACGCTTGACGCCTATACGACCGTGGGCGGCATCCTGTCCTATGACCTGACGCCGACGACCACCGCCTATGTGCGCGCCGAGAACATCTTCAATGACCGCTATGAGGAGGTGTTTTCCTATCGCGCGCAGGGCTTTGCCGCCTATGCGGGGTTGCGGGCGCAATTCAAGTGAGCCGGAATCTCCCTCTCCCCGCATCCGATCTCGCGTCTACCCGAGATCGGCGCTGATAGCGGCGCAAGTCGGATATATCGGACTTGCGTGGGGAGAGGAGCCAAGGCGCGGGGCCCCCTATTCACATTTCTTTGCAGGGTCTGGAATTGCCATCGCCGGGTGGTGTTTAATGGGGCAGGCTGTCACGTGCATATGTTGGCTGTCTTCCATCTTTCGAGCGAGGAAACATCATGGCACCCCGTAAGCATCAGATTTTTCTCCTTGGCGCGGCTGCCCTGCTCGGCCTCGTGCTGGCGGCCGGCCCGGCTCTCGCCGACATGAGGGACAATCCGGCGCCGCCGCCGGCTCCCGCCGCCAACAAGAAGAAGGCCGACGACAAGAAGAAAACCAATACGCCCGCGACCGGGCAGCAGAAGAAGGACAAGCAGTCGCAATTCCTCGACGGCTACAAGGTCGCCTATGACCTGATCAAGTCGGACAAATACGAGGATGGTATCGCGGCCATGCTGGCGCTCGGCCAGGATGACCATCCGGACGTCGCCACCAGCGTCGGCTTCGCCTGGCGCAAGCTCGGCGATTATGACAAGGCCAAATTCTGGTACGACCGCGCGCTGAAGGCGGATCCGGTGCATGTCGTCACCCTGTCCTATTACGGCATGTGGCATGCCGAACAGGGCAACGTGCGCAAGGCCGAGGATTTCCTGCAGAAGATCAGCATGATCTGCGGTGGGAACGACTGCGAGCCCTACAAGAATCTCAAGGGCGTGATCGACGGCAAGTTCACTTACTGACCGCCGCCGCGCAGACTTTTCGCACCTCCAACTGGTCATGGCCGGCTTCAAGCCCGGCCATGACGACCCTCAGGCCGGGTTCTTCTCGGTTTCCGCGACCACCCAGGCCAGGTAGGTCTCGTCGACGCTTTCGATCGACAGCACCAGGATGGCCGGCGTTTCGTAGGAGTGACGGGATTTGACCTGCGCACGCACCTCCTCCGCCAGCGAGGCCCGGGTCTTGATCAGCATCACCACTTCCTCGGCCCGCTCGATCGTCCCCTGCCAGCGATAATGCGATATCATGCCGGGCAGGATGTTCACGCAGGCCGCCAGATGCTGCTCGACCAGCGCCCGCCCCGCCTCCTCCGCCTCGACAATGGAGGGGTAGGTCGTATAGACGAAAACCGCGCGTTCCATTTCGGTCATCCTCGATCCGGCTGGGCTGGCGTTGTAACTTATCGCGTTTCGCAAGGCTCACCACATGGCCCGGCCCAATCCCGACTACCAACGGATCGCGTTTGTCGCCAGCTCCAGCCCGGAAGCCGCCGAGGCACGCGAGGCGCTCACCCGCCGCTATGGTGATGTCGATCCCGATTCCGCCGACGTCGTCGTCGCCCTCGGCGGCGACGGTTTGATGCTGCAAACCCTGCATCGCTTCATGCAGTCCGGCAAGCCGATCTACGGCATGCATCGCGGCACGGTCGGATTCCTGATGAATGAATTTTCCGACGAAAAGCTGAAGGAACGGCTGGCGGCGGCAAAAATCGCGGTGATCCATCCGCTGCTGATGTGCGCCCGCGACATGCAGGGAAAGCAGCATGAATCATATGCCATCAACGAGGTCTCGCTGTTCCGCGAGAGCTATCAGGCGGCGCGGCTGCGGATCCTGATCGACGACAAGGAGCGCCTGCCCCTACTCGTCGCCGACGGCGTGCTGGTGTCCACGCCGGCGGGATCGACCGCCTACAATCTCTCCGCCCAGGGGCCGATCATTCCGATCAACGCGCCGCTGCTGGCGCTGACCCCGATCAGTCCCTTCCGCCCCCGGCGCTGGCACGGCGCGCTGCTGCCGGACGCGGCCAAGGTGACCGTCGAGGTGCTGGAAGCCGACAAGCGCCCCTGCGCCGCGGTCGCCGACCATACCGAGGTGCGGTCGGTGAAATCGGTCGACATCCGGATGGACCACGACATTTCCATGCATATGCTGTTCGACCCCGGCCATAGCCTGGACGAGCGGATCATCCGCGAACAGTTCGGATATTGATGCGTCGCCGGTCGGCCGGCAGCTAACCTGTTGATTTGCTTAACGTCGGCGCCCGGCATGCTTAACCCGGCGTTAACGGCAGCGGGCTAACTTGCCTGGACGGGACAGCCCACGAGCCACCGGCGTTTATGATCCGCATCGATTTCAACCGCCTGCGTTTTCTCGTCATCGACGACAACGTGCATATGCGCCGCATCCTGCGCACCTTGCTGCACGGCTTCGGCGCGCGCGAAGTCTATGAAGCGGAAGATGGCGCGGCCGGCCTCGAAGCCTTCACTCATTACATGCCGGATATCGTGCTGACCGACTGGGCCATGCCGATCTTCGACGGGCTGGAGCTCACCCAGATGATCCGGCAACCGGGCGCGAACGGCAATCCTTACGCGCCTATCATCATGCTGACCGGCCACTCCGAGAAGAAGCGCGTGGTCGCAGCGCGCGATGCCGGAGTCACCGAATTCCTGGCCAAGCCAATCTCGGCCAAATCGCTCTATCAGCGCATCATCAACGTGGTCGCCAACCCGCGCCCCTTCATCAAGACTAAAACCTATTTCGGCCCGGACCGCCGCCGCAACCTCAACCCGAACTACATCGGCCCCGAACGCAGGCGCGACGGAAAAGCCGACGTGATCCGTCAACAAGCATTGCTGGACAAGGCCAAGGCCCCCGGCTGAGCGTCAGGAGCGCTTCATCCATGCCTCCCAAGGCAGACAAACCCGTCGTCACGACTTACGGCGAATATGAGGTGATCGTTCCGTCGAACCCGCTGCGCACAGTGGTGTCGGATGCGGCTTTCGATCCCGCTGACGATCCGGTGGCGCGCGCCGAGAAGGCGCTGGCGGAGCTTTCCAGCGAATTTTCCGCCTGGA
This sequence comes from Xanthobacteraceae bacterium, assembly GCA_035699705.1. Classification (GTDB taxonomy): domain Bacteria; phylum Pseudomonadota; class Alphaproteobacteria; order Rhizobiales; family Xanthobacteraceae; genus CANKHA01. Next base: position 12,321 of record DASSPI010000120.1, on the reverse strand, counting down.
TGGACGAGGAATGCGAGCGCCTAGACCTTGCGCGCCATGCGGTGAAGGCCAAGGGATTTCTCAAGCAGACCCATTCCGACCTGTTCCACGCCGCGCATGACATCAAGGGCGAAGCCCCGACCTTCGGCTTCCCCGCGGTTGCGGCGGCCGCCGACAGCCTCTGCCGCCTGCTGGAACATACGCCTGACATGCGCAATATCCCGCTGGCGCTCGTCGACCAGCATGTGGACGCGGTGCGCGCGATCTATCGCGAATATGCCCGCTCGGACGCCAAGGAAATGGCCTTCGTGCTGACCCGGCGACTGCGCGAAGTCACCGATGAATTTCTGATCGACCAGAACGAGCACCGCCCGGGTTATCTCGAGGGCATTGTCGGGCCGCCGCTCTCTCCCAGCGACATAACCTGACCGCCGGGGGCGCCGCGCAGCGAGCCGCATGCGCGCATAAGCGCGGCCGTGACAAAATCCCGGGAACACCGGGCGGCGCGGCGCATTAGCGTTGGCTCACCGTCGGGTGCTTTCCATGGCGCAGTCAAAACCCCTGCGGGTTACCGTGCTCCTCAACAAAGCAGCAGGCACTGTCGTATCGCGGGACGGCCGGGCGCTGAGCGAAACGCTTGCCGCCGCTTTCGCGCAGCACGGCGTCACGGCGACACTGGAATTTCTTTCCGCTACAGAGCTGAAGGCACGCGCCGAGCGCGTGTTGCAGGAGGCCAAGAATAACCAGATCGACGCTCTGGTGGTCGGCGGCGGCGACGGCAGCATCGCATCGGTCGCGAGCGTGTTTGCCGGCAGCGACGTGCCGATCGGCATCCTGCCGCTCGGCACCCGTAATCATTTCGCCCGGGATCTCGGCATCCCGCTTGCGCTCGAGCAGGCGGTCGCGCTCATCGCCGCCGGCCAGGTGAAATCGGTCGATCTCGGCGAGGTCAATGGGGAGACGTTCGTCAACAATTCCTCCATCGGCATCTATCCCTATCTGGTGCTCGACCGTAAACGTCTGCGCGAAGGCCGTCGCATGGGCAAATGGACGGCGACCGCTTTCGCGATCTGGCGCACGCTGCGGCATTTTCCACTGCGGCGGCTTCGCATTCGCGCTGGCGGGCTGGTGGAGCCTTATCGCAGCCCCTGCGTCTTCATCGGCAACAACGAATATTGCCTGACCGGCCGGGCCGCAGGGAAACGCGAACGGCTGGATGCCGGCGAATTATGCGTCTACGTCGCCAAGCGGCAGAGCCGCCTGGCGCTGTTCTGGCTCGCCTGCCGCTCGCTGCTCGGCTTCATGGATCGATTGCGCGATCTGCGCGTCGTGAAAGTGCCAGAGGTGGAAATCACCTCTCGCACCAGCCGGCTCATGGTCGCGCTCGACGGCGAAGTGACGATGCTGCGCCCTCCCCTGCGCTATCGGGCCAGACCGAATGCGCTGAAGGTGTTCGCCCCGTAGCGGGATTCAGCTAAACCGCCCCTCACAAAGGCCGGGGCGAGCCATTACATAAGGTATTCAGCCCGGAATTTTCAAAAGGAACGAGTCTTTATGGCTACGAAGAAAATCAACATGCCGCCCAAGGAAGCCGTCATCGAGGAGGCGCCGGTCCGCAAAGGACAATTGCGCCCGACCCAGGAGCGCTACTTGCTCCAGGTTGACCGGCAGACCAAGAGAAGCTTCGCCGACGTCGAGGAAGCGACCAAGGCGGGCGAAGCCGTCAAGAAGGCTTACCCGATGGTCATGGTGAGCATCTATGACACCGCGGAGTCGGTTAGCACCGCGATCGCCTGAGCGGCACTAGGCAGCGACCAGCCGATCGCCGGGGACGAAATCATACTCCGCCGGCGGCCCGGGATCGGGCATGTCCATCAGCTCGTCGCAGAACATGCGGGCTTCGTCCCGCGCCGCTTCGGTGGCGAAGCGCCGCAGCAGCGTCATCAGCGGCTCGATCTCGCCAAGCGTACTGCGCTCGCAACGGGTGAGCACGCGCTCGACCATGCGCCGCTTCAGCCGGGAAGCGTCCCCGGTTTCGCCCAGCAGCACATCCTCGTGCATGGCTTCGATCGCCTCGCGGAAGGCCGGATAGGTGGACGCCGGCAGACCCGCCTTGTCATAGAGCGCGCGGAAACCCGCATTGCCCCTGCCGTGCACAAGCCCGTAAACGCGTTCGAGCGGCATGCCGGACAGCTCGGCGAGCGATTCCTCGAACAAGCTGCAATTGCCGCAAAGCAGCGCGCGCAGCACGAGGCCGGCGGTGAGCTGCCCGGTTTCGCGCAGGTGACGCACCAGCGGGCGCACTTCCACCGTATCGGCGGCGAGCGTGACGGTTGCTTTTTCGCAAGCCTCGGTGACCACCCGCAGCGCGCGGTCCTCGGCGAGCCAGGCGCGCGCGGTGACGAAATCGGCCAAGGTCTGCGAAAGTTTCCTAACCAGCGCCTGGCGCGTGCCGACCGGCAGATCGTCGATCGCAAGCAGCGATTCACGGATGGCGGCGAGATGACCGTAGCGCGCGACGATGCGATCGATGGAAAACGGCGCGATGTCGGCGTCGGGATTTTCGATCAGCTCGAGGCAAGCCTCGGCGGAGCCGACTTCCGCGATCGCGGCGGCGACCGAACGCTGCAGCATCGGGCGCCGCGCGATCGCCGCGGCAATCTCGCGATGACCGGTAGCGACCATGTCAACGAGATCGGCATCGACGAAGAGCGGCGAACGCTCCACGATCGGCACGGCGACAAAAGGCTGATCGGCGGCAAGCCCGTGCACCACCGCGGGCGGCGCCGCCTGGCTTGACGCAAAGGCCTCCGCCAGCGCGCGGCGCACCAGCGGGGACGGATCGTCGAGCAGCATGAGCATCGCGCCTTCGGCGGCGGCGCGGTCATCCAGGGAGAGCGGAGAGAAAAGATAGGCCCGCGCCAGCGCGGTGGTGCCATCGGCACGCTCGCCGGCGGACGCAGTACGCAGCCATTGCAGGAACTCGCGAACAATCATGAGTTCACTTACGCGCTATACCAAACAAGCCGCGGACGGCGGCACTGGCGCCACGCACCAGCAAAGCCACCTTACAGATGGCGGCTTAACAAAGGGTTCAGCATAACCCTTTACGGATGTTGTGGAATTGTTAACGCTGGAGGATCAGCCGCGGCCGCGGAAAAGCCCGCCGATGTCCGGCGGCAGATCCTGGAAAAGATCGAGCGGACGGCCGTTTGCGGGCGCTGCGGCGGTCGGCGCCGCGGCGAGCCGGGCCTGCCCCGCAGCAGGCGGCGTGCCCCATAATTGGTTAATGCGCGGGGCGACCGCCTCCGGCCGCTCGCTGGTGTGGAACAGGGCATGAAATACCGGACCCGACTCGTCCCGGAAGGGAGAAGGCGGCTGATAGGCGGCGAAGGCCTGCGTCGTTCCCGCCGGATCGGGTATCGCAGCCGCCACTCGCACCGGCGCCTCTTTGGCGGCCATTGCCGTCGTGCCCAGGCGCGCGACCTCGTAGCGGCCGGTCAGGTTGGCATAGACTTCCGATGCAAGCCGTGCGCGGCCCGCCTTGTCGTAAAAGATCGAACGGTTGGCACTCGCCGCGCCCGGAAACAGCGCTGCCGCCGGCGGATTCCGGGTCGCAGCCGCATTGATCAGCTTCCCCGCGCCGCCGGCTCCGAGGAAATGCGCGATGTAAAGCTCGCCTTCGGTCGGCGCCCGGCCAAGGCGGGATTGCAGGATCGAAGCGTTCTTGTTGGTGAAAGCCCCCGCCATCGCGGCATTGGCTTGCGGATCCTGGCGCAGGCCAAGGATCTCCTTGCGCATGGCGGGATTCGTCACTTCCATGCGCCCGCTCGGACTTTTGACGATGGCATCGGCGTAGGCGCCGTAGCCAAGCCGCGGCCCGGCTTCCTTCAACGTCGACAGCCAGGTCTGCTCGATGAACTGGAACAGCCCCTGCGCTGATGACGTCGCGGCTTTGGCGCCGGGATTGAAATTGGATTCTACTTTGGCGGTGGCCAGCAGGTAGGAGAAGCTGGTACCCACGGCCCGCGCCGCCTGGCGGATCGCGCCTGTGATATGCGCGACGGCGGCATTGGCGGTGCTGATCGGGTCGGCCGGCATAGGCGCAAAGACCTTGGCGCTTAACCTTGGGCGCGTAGCATGGCCGTTGCCGCGCGGCGCGACGGCTGTTCGGCTGCCCCACCTTGGGCGGATTATGGTAAACGAAGTGTTAACGCCGATTTTTGCGAAGCGTCACAACAAGTTCGGGAGGGCGGAATGCAGCCGGAAATTGCCCAGCGACACCATCGCGGCGGGCTCTATTTCGAGGATTTCATCGTCGGCACCAAATACGAGCACCGGCTCACCCGCACGGTGACGCAGATGGACAACATGCTCTTCTCGAATATGACGTTGAATCCCCAGCCGCTGCATATCGACCGGCATTTCTGCGAAACGGAAACCGAATGGGGCCAGCCGCTGATGAATTCGCTGTTCACGCTCGGCCTGATGATCGGCATTTCCGTCAACGATCTCACCGTCGGCACCACCATTGCCAACCTCGGCATGACCGAAGTGAAATTCCCGCATCCGTTGTTCGAAGGCGATACCGTGCATTGCACGACCGAGATCGTGGGCAAGCGGGAATCGAAGTCGCATCCCGGCGCCGGCATCGTTGAGCTGCATCACCGCGCCTACAAGCAGGACGGCACCATGGTGGCGGACTGCCGCCGGCAGGTCTTCATGCGCATGCGGGCGGCGGAGGATTGATGCGCTCTCTTCTGTTCGTCCCGGCCGACAGCCCGCGCAAGCTGGAGAAGTCGCTCACCAGCGGCGCCGACGCCGTCATCATCGATCTGGAAGACGCCATCGCCGCGGACCAGAAGGAAGCTGCGCGCGCCAACGCGGCTGACTTCATCAAGGGGCTTCCGCCTTCATCCGGGCGTCCGCCGATATTCGTGCGGGTGAACGGCCTCGAAAGCGGACTGACCGACGCCGATCTCGATGCGGTGCTGGCAGCCAGGCCGCATGCCGTGGTGTTGCCGAAGGGCGAAGGCGGCGCGTCCATCATCCACCTCGACGCCAAGCTCACCGCGCGCGAAGCGATGCATGGCATCAGCGAGGGCGCCACCAAGATTTTCGCCTTCGCGATCGAAAGCGCCAGCGCGCTGTTTCTCGCGGGTAGTTATGCGGGCGCAAGTCCGCGGCTGATCGGCCTGACCTGGGGCAGCGAGGATTTGAGCTACGAATTCGGCGGCACATCGAGCCGCGACGCGCAGGGCCGTTTCTTCGAGCCCTACCGCCTCGCGCGCACGCTCTGCCTCGCCGCTTCCGCGGCGGCGCGCGTGGCGGCAATCGACACCGTCTTTGCCGACTTTCGCGATACGGAAGGACTGCGGCGCGAAGCTGAAGACGCCGCGTGCCAGGGCTTTGCCGGCAAGATGGCGATCCATCCGGCGCAGATCCCGATCATCAATGAAGTCTTCGCGCCTTCGCCGGAGAAGATCGCCTGGGCGCGCGCAGTCGCCGACGCTTTCGCCGCGGCGCCCGACAAGGGCGCGGTGGCGGTCAATGGCGTGATGTATGACCGCCCGCATCTGCTACATGCCGAGCAATTGCTGAAGCAGGTGACAAGGTAGTGTTCTGTCGCCACGCGCCGGCGGAGCATCCAGTAGACGCATGCATTTTTGAATGTATCGAAACCGGGAGACTGCTGAATCATCCGCCTTCGCGGATGATGACGCGAGGTGGAGCTACTTCTTCCCGTAAACGGCCTTGGGGTCGAAGACGCGGTCGTGCTCGCGAAACTCCAGCGTCGCGCCACCTTGGCCGAGCGGCACCGCGCGGTAGAAACATGAGCGCCGGCCGGTGTGACAGGCGCCCGGCCCCTGCTGCTCGACCTTGAGCCAGAGCGCGTCCTGATCGCAGTCGACCCGCAGCTCCACGACGCGCTGGCCGTGGCCTGAGCTTTCGCCTTTGCGCCAAAGCTGCCGGCGCGAGCGGCTGAAATACCAGGCGTCGCCGCTTTCGATGGTCTTGCGCAGCGCTTCGGCATTCATGTGCGCCACCATCAACAGCTCGCCGGATCCTGCATCGGTGACGACGCAGGTAATGAATCCGTCGGCATCGAATTTGGGCTTAAAGGCCAGCCCTTCTTCGATCTCGCTGGTGGAGCCACGGGCGGTGTCTGCTTTGTCTGACACGTAATCCTCGCAAATCTCAATCCGTCATCTTGAGGCGCTCGCGAAGCGAGCGTCGAAGGGCGACGGGCCGCATCCTTCAAGACCGGCTGCGCCGGTCACCTCAGGATGACGGACAAATACGTAACGAACCGCGTCTACCGCGGTGCGCCGCGCAACAGCGTGATGAAACGGACCTGCTGCTCGCTGCTGTCGCGGAACAGGCCGGTGAATTGCGTGGTGACCGTCGAAGCGCCCGGCTTCTCCACCCCGCGCACCGACATGCACATATGCTCCGCCTCGATCATCACCGCGACGCCGCGCGGCTTGAGGATCTCGTCGATCGCGGTCGCGATCTGCGAGGTCATATGCTCCTGCGTCTGCAGTCGGCGGGCATAGACCTCCACCAGCCGCCCGAGCTTCGATAGTCCGACCACGCGTTCCACCGGCATATAGGCGATATGCGCCTTGCCGAAGAACGGCATCATGTGGTGCTCGCAATGCGAATTGAAGGTGATGTCGCGCACCAGCACGAATTCGTCATACTTGCCCATCTCGCCGAAGGTGCGGTCGAGCACCTCGGCCGGACATTCGGCATAGCCGCCATAGATTTCGTCGAAGGCGCCGATCACCCGCTTCGGGGTCTCGATCAGGCCTTCGCGCCTGGGATCGTCGCCCAGATAGGCGATCAGCGTGCGCACGGCCTCCTCCGCCTGTTCACGCGTCGGGCGCGGCTGCACCGGCGCCGGCGCGGCACGGACGTGATCGGAAAGCGGGGCAGAGCCTTTCGGCCAGGGCTTAATAACAGCGTCCATCAATCATCTTTCATGCAAATCTGCCGGACAAAGGCTTCTTGTTCGGCAGGGGCAGTCTATATAATTGTTTGGGCAGGCGAGGCAAATCGGCCTCCCGCCGCCGGATAGCGATGCTGAACGACATCTATAACAACCGCATTCTGGAGCTGGCCGGGAATATTCCCCGGATCGGCCGCTTGTCCGCGGCCGACGCCACCGCGACCGCCCATTCCAAGCTGTGCGGGTCGACCGTCACCATCGACCTGAAGATGCAGGACGACACCGTCACCGACTTCGCGCATGAGGTGAAGGCCTGCGCGCTCGGGCAGGCATCGTCGTCCATCATGGCGCGCAACGTGATCGGCGCCAAAGCCGATGAACTGCGCGATCTGCGCGAGACCGTCCGCCGGATGTTGAAGGAAAACGGCGCGCCGCCCTCGGGCAAATGGGCGGACATCGCGGTGCTCGAGCCGGTGCGCGACTACAAAGCGCGCCACGCCTCCACCATGCTGACCTTTGATGCAGTGGTTTCGGCGATCGATCAGATCGAAAACAAGCGCCGCAGCGCCTGATCTTATTTCGGAGCGCCCGTGACGCCGGCTTCGACCACCTTGGCCGGAGCAAGCTCGGCATGAGCGTCACCGCGCCCCGCCGGCTGTTCGGCGCAGCTCGCGGCAAATTGCGGCAGATTCTGCGACACGCCGCTGTTGCCGACCCGGATCGTGGTGGCGACGTTGTTGCCATTGGCGGTCGTCACCATCAGCGAGCGGCTGCCCGACCGGGATAGCGTATTCACCAAGCTCGCCGGCATCACCCCGCGCGCCAGCGAAGCGAGCTCCGTCTCCTTGATCTCCGAGCTGACAATCTTCAATGGAATCGAACGCCGCCCGACCACGATCTCCACTTGCTTCAGCGGTTCGGCCGGCCGGCGCCGCTCCGCATAGGTCACGTCGTAACCGCCGATGCCGCCGCAGCCCAGGATGATGTCGAAGCTGCCGATCTCGTCGCCTTCCACGGTGAGCGGATGCCGCCGCCGCAGCGAAGCCTGGCCGGGTTTGCCATTCACTACCCAACCGCGCTCGCTCGGCGGCACACGCGGCATCGGCTCCGCCGACATCGAGACCGAGATCGGCTCCGCGCTGGCGTTCGGCAGGCTGGCGGAAGTGTCCAATCCCATGCTGCGGATTTCGGACTGCTGCAGGCGTCGCATCGGCTCCCATGGCGGAATCCGCAGCGAAGTTTCTAGCAGGTCGATGGAGCCGCCCATTTCGATGGTGTATTGCGCGAGCCGCCCGATGTCGCGCTGAACGATCACCAGATCCTCGGCGCTGTAGCTCGCGGCGGCGGCATCCTCACGCCGGTCGCCGAGCCAGATCTCATGCACCAGCACCTGGGCCTCTGACGGCACATAGCGCTGCTTGCCCGCAAGCAGCAGGTAAGCGCACATGGATTCGCAATCCGCGCGGGGAGACAGCGAGGCCCGCACGGCCCCGGCGCCGCCCGGAAGCTTGGTCAGCCTGCCTACGGTGGTATTGATGCCGAGCCGGCGTACGCTGCGGCCGAGCGCCAAGGTTCCGAGCACGGAACCGCCGCTGGAATCGAGCACCAGGGTCGCACCGTCAACGTCGCGGTTGCGCGTAAAGGTGGCGAAGTCGCCGGGGGTGTCCTTGGTGATCGCACCGACGGCAGAGATGAAGGTGCGGCATTTCGCACCGCAAACGGTGGCGGGCCCCTCCTGCAGCAGCTCGAACTGCATAGGTAAGGTGCGGACATCACCTGCGGACGTAGCCGATGTGAGGCCCCCGACAGCTAAGACGGTGAAGACAAACGCCGTTACGCCAGCCTGGCGTGGCAGCATTATTATTCCCCCTCGCCGTCCCCTGCGTGAAGTTCCTCCTCACGTCCCGGAAAACGGCACAGTACACTCACCCCGACGATTATTTTTATGGGTGATAGAGATTCGGGTCTACTGCAAAAATGACACAAGCATCATGCGGCGGCGATCTGTTGCACAATGACCACAATCGGGGTTTGTCGGCATTTGGCCGACGTTTTGTTCACATGACTTGGCGGAGCTTCCTGGAAATAAGGCAGTGGCCGCGGCAGACGGCGCGCGCGGCGGTGGTGACGTACCGTTACGTTTTGTCGCCTCTCATCGGACCCCGTTGCCGCCATCTGCCCGGCTGCTCGGAATATGCCGAGGAGGCGTTCGGCCGATTCGGATTCTGGGCCGGCGGGTGGATGACCTTGGCGCGCGTGCTGCGCTGCCAGCCCTGGGGAACCTCGGGGCTGGATTTTGTCCCGCGCGAACTGCCGTCGGATGCGCGATGGTGGCTGCCCTGGCGCTATGGCACCTGGCGCGGAACCAATGCCGCGCCGCCGGATACCGGCGTCCCCTGAGAGCAGCGCCGGGTCAGCGACGACAGCGCGGAAGCGAGCCCAACGGTGGAGAGCCTGGTCACGGCCGGCCGGCCCTCGCTTTGGTCCGGCGCCAGCTCGATGCGGCCCTCCGCGGCCGCCGACTCAAAGGCCAGCATCGGCACCGGCGCACGCCGGATGTCATAGCGCTTGCTGGCATTATTGCTGCTCACCGGCTCGGCCGGCGGCACCAGCTTGAACTCTTGCTTGGCGGCGACGAACTTCAACGGAACGAACGAATTTTCCTTCGGGCCGACCTCGCGCGCATAGCCCACCATGAGCTGGTCGGCGCCGAGGCAACTGACCCGCAGCATCGTCTTGCGGTATTCCGCCCCGCCTGCCTCGGTCATGTCGATCGATTTGAAGATGATGCCGTTGTCGCTGACGCGCTCGTCATAGATCCAGCCGCTCTCCACCACGCTGCGGGTATCGATATTGAACCGCACCATCTCCTCGCGGCTGAGCGCGCGGATCGATTCGTGCGGGATCTTCTCGGCGGCGTCGAGCAGGCCCGGCTGGATGCCCATGTCGACCAGATAGCGCCTGATCAACTGCTGATTCTGCGCCTTGAACCGCGCGCGCATTTGGGTGGGTATGTTCGCGCCTTTCGGCAGATAGCCGACAACCACGGTCTTGGCCGCGTGGATGCCGAGATGCGCCTCGGGCGCGATCTCGCGCAGGCGCGCGCCGACAATGGCGTAGACGCAGGCTGAATTGCACTGCGAGGCGATGCTGGTCAGCCGCGCCGCCAGCGGCCGGCCCGAGCGCTTGGCGCGGGCGCACTCCTTGGCTTCTCCCTCGCAGACCTGCGGGATAGTGCGGGCCACCCGGCCGGTTATCCCGCGCTCGCGCATCAGCCGGCCCATGGCGAGGGATTCGGTGGTGATCCCGCCGGGCGAATTGAAGTAGATCGGGAGCTTGCCGGCTTTGCCGCCCTGGAGCTTGAGGAAGGCGCGCATGCGCCCGGCGGTGCCTTGGTTGATCGCTCCTTCGGCGGCGATCCACTGATCGCAGCCGGGGCCGCAGGCATTCGGCTCGCCCTGCGCCAGATAGAAAACCATCGGATTCTTGAGCGGAAGCGTAGCGGCGCGTTTGCCGGGGCTGTTCGTCTGCGCGGCCGCGGCCGGCAGGCAGGCCGCCAGCAAAAGCATCGCAGCGACGAAGGATTGTCCGCCTGGCTTCATACCCGCTCCCGACAGGCAGTCTACCCAGAAAAATATCCCGGAGTCATGTCAGAGAATGAAAAAGCCCCGATGAAATATTTTTGATTTCTACGTCGCAGGCCTGGTTGCCGAGGGTGGCGGCGGCGCACTGCAGCGCCTGCGCAATTCTTCCAGTCCTTCGGCAAGATCGGCAGTGGAAAGTTTCATCTCCGAGGCCAGGTCGACCGTTCCCGGCCAGAGTTCCGGCAACGCGACACGTTTTTCGACCAAGGTCATGCCTTTCGCATCCGCCAGTTTTGTAAAGCTCCCGATACTCGATGACATCCGGGGAATTTTGTGCTTACTCCGCCGTCTGAATACCGCTTACCCGCGCTCGTTCGCGGGAGTGAGCAGAAGGAGAGAACGATGGTCGCCCTGACCTTTCCCGACGGCGCGCGCCGTGAATTCCCCGACAACGTCACCGGGCTCGAGATCGCCAGGGGCATTTCGCCCTCGCTGGCCAAGCGCACGGTCGCCATGGCGCTCGACGGCGTGGTCGTCGACCTCAACGACAAGATCGAGCGCGACGCCAAGATCGAGTTCCTCACCCGCGAGGATCCCCGCAGCCTGGAGCTGATCCGGCACGACGCCGCGCATGTGCTGGCCGAGGCGGTGCAGACCTTGTGGCCGGGCACGCAGGTGACCATCGGCCCGGTGATCGAGAGCGGTTTCTATTACGACTTCTCCCGCAACGAGCCGTTCACGCCGGAGGATTTCCCGGCGATCGAGAAGAAGATGCGCGAGATCATCGCGCGCGACAAACCCTTCAGCAAGGAAGTCTGGTCGCGCGACGAAGCCAAGCGCGTATTCCGCGACATGGGGGAGAATTTCAAGGTCGAACTGGTGGATACGATCCCGGAAGATCAGCAGATCAAGATCTACAAACAGGGCGACTGGTTCGATCTCTGCCGTGGTCCGCACATGACCTCCACCGGCAAGGTCGGCAATGCGTTCAAGCTGATGAAGGTGGCGGGCGCCTATTGGCGCGGCGATTCCAACAAGCCGATGCTCACCCGCATCTACGGCACCGCTTTCGCCAAGCAGGAAGAACTCGACGCCCACCTAAAGCAGATCGAGGAAGCGGAAAAGCGCGACCACCGCAAGCTCGGCCGCGAAATGGATCTGTTCCATTTCCAGGAGGAAGGCCCCGGCACTGTCTTCTGGCATGCCGCCGGCTGGACCATCTTCCAGGAGATCGTCGCCTATATGCGCCGGCGGCTGCGCGGCGACTATCGCGAGGTGAATGCGCCGCAGCTGCTCGACAAGTCGCTATGGGAGACCTCCGGCCACTGGGGATGGTTCCGCGAGAACATGTTCAAGGCGCAGTCGGCGGGCGACGAGACCAAGGACGAGCGCGTCTTCGCGATCAAGCCGATGAACTGCCCGGGCCACATCCAGATCTTCAAGCACGGGCTGCGCTCCTATCGCGAGCTGCCGCTGCGCATGGCGGAATTCGGCGTGGTGCATCGATACGAGCCCTCCGGCGCCTTGCACGGCCTTTTGCGCGTGCGCGCCTTCACGCAGGACGACGCGCATGTGTTCTGCACGCAGGAGCAGATGGCGGACGAATGCCTGAAGATCAACGATCTCATCCTGTCGACATATACCGATTTCGGCTTTGAGGGTGAGCTCACGGTCAAACTCTCGACCCGGCCGGAGAAACGTGTCGGCTCCGACGCGGCCTGGGATCACGCCGAGGGCATCATGCATGAGGTGCTCAAGCGGATCGCCGCGCAAGGCAGCAACCGCATCAAGACCGCGATCAATCCG
>DASSPI010000119.1:0-15032 GCA_035699705.1 Xanthobacteraceae bacterium | reverse complement strand
AGCCGACAACATATTACGCGTTTGAAGGAGCGATTGGGTCTGCGATCGCACTAAAGCGGGCAGCGGATGGAGGCCACCTTTCGTCGGTTGCAGTAATTGGCCTCGGGGCTGGAAGTCTCGCGTGCCACTTCAAGCCCGGAGAGTCGTGGACGTTCTTCGAAATTGACGAGGAAGTGCTGCGATTGGCGCAAGACAGCCGGCATTTCCGTTTTCTCCGAGACTGCGGCCCGGAAATGTCGATCGTATTGGGCGATGCGAGGCTGACGTTGCCGCAGGAGGCTGGTAAGAACTCCATCCTCATCATTGACGCCTTTTCGTCGGACTCGATCCCCATTCACCTCCTCACCAAGGAGGCTCTTGGCATGTATTTATCAAAGCTGAACGACAAAGGGATCTTAGTTGCCCACATCACCAACCGGCATCTCGACCTCAGTCGTGTCCTGGCGCGAGTCGGTGCCGAGCACGGGCTGGTTACTTACCTCAACGAGGAAGCAGGGATTCCCCCTGATGTTCAGCGAAGCCAGTTGCGATTTCCCTCAATCGTGGCGGTGCTCACGCGAAAGGCTGAGCATGTAGGCGCGCTCACGGTCCACCCAGCTTGGAAGCTCGTGGAACCTGAAATGGCGCGCCGTCCCTGGACTGATGACTATTCGAACATCTTTGAGGCGATTCTCGACCGCGCCCGCCAGAGTCCAGACCGCAGGTGATCAGCCGCGCCTGCGTCCTGACGTGCGCGCCGCGCGGGCCATGGGGCCTGTCGCGCCGCGGGTCGCGGCGCTGATCGCCCGCGCAACGCATAAGAAAAAGCCCCGGTGACAGTCCGGGGCTTAATCGCGCATCCACAGTCTTCAGTTGTTCAAAGGCAACCGGGGACTTTCGCTCGTGTCAGCTTCCTCGGTGAGCATCTTCGGTTAGTCTCTTTTGGCATGCGATCCCAAGCGCCGCAGCGACAGCCAGCCCGGCCATGCCGAGCAGCAACTTGTCGCGGGACTCTGCATCATGCAGCACGCTTCGGGTCGCGGCCGCGGTACTCTCAAACGCCTCACGTCCCAAATCCGATGCCTTGTGGGTGAAATCCGCGACGTCCTCGCTGAACGGTGCGATCGAAGGAGCATCACTTTTGAGCGACGATCCGATCCCTTTAGCAGCTTCCCGGACATCATCGGTCCACCGCTCCACCGTATCTTTTGCAGCGCTTGTCAAAATTGCCGTCTGTGCCGATACGATGTCCTGACCTTGGATTGCCATCTCTTTCGCTTTTGATAGCGCCTCGCCAGCCTGCTCCTTCAGCCGCTGTTTGCCGGCATCCAGGTAATCCGGCCGGTAGCTTCCGGGCGGATAAGATGCGTTTGTTCGCCACAAACTGAAGGCTCCCAGCCCCACGAGGGCGGACGCGATCGGCGGATGACGGAAAAAGTGCCAGGCAAGCCCAGCACCGATAGCCAGCGCTGCCGCGGGATTGGCAGCCGCCTTTGCCTTCAGGTCTTCGACCAGCCCGGTGACCTTCGACTGCGCAGCAGTTTTTACCTGCTCGACGAGCGCGTCCTTGGTATCGAGCGCTTCCTTCTTGAGATCATCAGTGAAGGCGGAGATTGTCTCCGGCGAACGCAAGGTTGCCAGACTGTCCGTTAGTTTCATTCGCGCCAATTCTACATCGCCTTCAAACTGGCGAAGGGTTTTCGCTGGCATCGTGCTCGATCCTTTGCTTCAGCGGTTCTGGTTGAATCCGGGCTGACTGGGCGGCGACTCAAACCCGCTTCCGGAACCCTGATCCTTTTTGCCGCCGATGCTGTCCGTGAAAGCGCTGGCGGCCTCGGTCACGACCTCTTTAAGTCCATCCGCGTTCAGGCCGCGCTCCTCGGCCGTGCTCTTGAGCTTTTCGCCGGCTTTGGCCGTCGCTTCCTGCAACTGCTCGCCAACACGGGACGCCGCGTCCGAAAGCTGGTCTCCGATGGGGCCAAGCGTCTGCTTCTCCAATTTCGTGGCAGGGAAGGCAGCGGCAAGGGCCGCCCCCACCGCGAGACCTGCGCCTGCCACCAGGAGAGGCTGTTCCCGCAAAATGCGGTTCATCGAATTCTGCAGGGTCGATTGAGCGCTGCCAGCGATCCGTTGTGACTGCTCGCCTACGGTACGTCCGGCCTCGCCAACATATTCGGACGCCGAGGAGGCGAACGAACTTGCCGTCTCCTTGACCTGCTGGGCAAGACCGCGACTGGATTCTTGCATATCGGTGGTGGGGGTCTTGAAACCGCCGCTCTGCTGGAAATGCGGGCGGCTGGTCTGATACGACGCCGATGACGAGGTTTTCCGCATCAGAAGCACAGCGCCAGCGGCCAGCAAGAGCAGGCCTTCGGGATTTTGTCTCACAGTACCCAGCAACCACTCGCTCATTCCGGCGCCGCCGGCCCCCGATTGGTACGTCATTTTAGTTGCTCCTTGGCTGTAGCGATGTCCTGCTTGACTTGGTAAATGGTGCGGGTGGGGGAGAGCTCTTCCTTGGCGTCCGCGCGACCTTTCGCATAAGCCGCCACTGCGATTGCTGCCAGCAGCCCAGCGACGGCCAGGCAGGACCAGTGCAGTGCGATGCCGAAGCCAGACGCGATCCCGAAGATCGCGGCTTGAACGAGCACGAGCAGCGCAACCAGTCCGAGCAAAGCCGCCGCCGACATCCACACGCCGGCCTGGATTTTCAGCGATAGCTTTTCAGCGAGCTCCGCGCGAGCCAGCCGGATTTCCTTCTGAAAGAGGTCGGCGAAATCCGCGACCACATCGGATAACGCCCGTGGCAGAGCCGAGTTTTTGAGATGATCGGTCATGATGGTTATGCCGCTATAAGCCCTGTTGCCCAGGTTGTATCGGCGGGGATGCCGTCGACTGGGCGCTTTTCATCGTGCGGAAGACGAAAAAGCCGGCGACCGCGGCAAGTCCGAAGACCAACGCCGGTTCGCGCCTGGTAAAATCGGAAGCGGTCCGCGCCAGCTGATCGAAGGTCTGCTCCTGCAGTTCCTCCGCGTAGCCATCCATGGTGTTTGCGAAGCTGCGGACAAAACCAGCGACCATCGGCGATTCCTTAGCGAGATCGTCCGCCGCCAGCCGGACCGAATTGGCGAAATGCCCGGCCAGGTCGGCTCCGCTGCCAATCTGGCGGTCGAGCAGATCCTTGACATTTTGGGTCACGGTCGAGGCGGTTGCGGATGCTGCGTGCTTCGCCTGTTCGGTTGCATCCCGCGCCATATCGGATGCTTGGGAGAAGGCCTGATTGGCCGCATCGCGCATATTCCGATTTTTTTCGCCAGGGCGCTTTGCGTTTTCCGTTCCGCTTGCCGCAGTTGGTGAGCTGTCTCGTCCAAAATCCTGATTGCTCATGGTCTCCTCCATGGCAAGCCAACAGCCTGAAGAAAAGTTTGTTCCGTGACGAAGCCGTAAGAGCGTCAATGCAGAATGCGGCGTCGGTGTTGTCTTTCGGTGCGGTCAAGAACGGCCCGTGAGACCATCGGCTTCATCGCGCGTGCAGGTCGCCTCGTTACCGTCCGCGGACAACGGGACCGCGTTGAAGAAATGCCGCAATTTCATCTGCTATTATGCTGCCAGATTCTTTCATAGCCGCACGGAGCTCCGGCTCGGTGCACCGGAAATGCGCGCACCAATAGGCAATTTCCCAGGATTCTTGAAGATTGACCGCAGCCAGATCTGCAGGCACGCGCTTTTCAGCAGACG
Source organism: Xanthobacteraceae bacterium (assembly GCA_035699705.1). Taxonomy (GTDB): domain Bacteria; phylum Pseudomonadota; class Alphaproteobacteria; order Rhizobiales; family Xanthobacteraceae; genus CANKHA01. The sequence goes on along the minus strand of DASSPI010000119.1, from coordinate 11,315 downwards.
CCTCAGGCAAGTTTGGCTGGCTTCGATAAGTCTTCGCGCGCAAGTTCCTTTTTGACCGTCTCCGCATTGTCGCCCACTTTCTCGATTGCGGCAGCAATTTCGGCTCGCGATCTCCCGAGTTTCTTGACCCACGCGCGGGCTGCAACCTCGTCGGTTAGATCGATGGTCGTTCGGTGCGGCTTGTCGGGCGTGATTTTCATTGCAGTCGCCCAACGCCGAATGGACGGAACGGTTCCAAGTGACCTGCACGCGGGCTGCCAAGGAGCCCCCGGGGTGGCAACGCCGGTGCTCCTGTTCATTATCGGGCGGAACCGGTGCGGCGTCTGCCGTCATGAATGGCCCCAAAAGCAGCGCCCCGATCAGGCGGCCGACCGGGGCGGGCGACGTTGGTTCACAAAGGGGAGTACCTGGCACTTTTACGTCGCCGCAATCAGAAAGTCCGCCTGTGGCCATTCGTCGAAGAACACAGCGGGAGTGTGCGGTGGAAATGAGGGCCTAATGGGAAGAGTTGCGGGTTGGACCGGGTCTCAGCCAGAGCTGGCTTGTTCGGCCAAAAGTTCGGCCGCGCTGAGGAGGTTGTAAGCAGCGAGCCAAGCCTGCTCTGCCGCTTTCCTATCCGATCGGGCCTCGGCAGCAGCTATTAGAGCCGCTTCCGCTTTTTGCCAAAGCTCGAAATGCGATTGCTTCATTGCCGCCTCGGCTGTCGCGGCCAGAACGTTCACGCTCCCTTGTATAGCGCAAGGGAATAAAAAATGACGACCTGGCTGGTCGTCGATCGGTCCAACTCAACCCGCACCCAATAGGTGTAGTTACTAAAATCAAATATGTGAAAGAATTGCTTGTTCATCCAGCCAAACCCCGTATCCGTTAAGGAGTTCGAGTTCGCGATCACCAGGAGGGTCGGCGAAGATTCCGTCGAGGCCATTCTGTAGAGCCGGGCCCGAATAAAGGCTGTCGCGTTGGTTCCGGTCGAATCCTGGTACGATGTGCGGAGAAACCAGGAGGGGTGAGCGTCCGTATTGAACGGAGAGATCGGGCAGTTAAGAACAATCAAGTCAACATTGCCCGCCGCATGTTGAACGGATGCGGCCCCGACGTTATGCCGGTTGAACCTAGTTGTTGTGGCATCCGGGACGCACAAGTTTGCAGTCGTGCTCCACAAGTATTGCGCCTGAGCTGCGGTTGGGGCGCAAAGCGTGAAAAGCAATAAGACCAGTCGAAAGATCATTGGAGTGCTCCTGTACCAGGGTGGATCAATAAAGCTCGTTGCTGGTATGGCTTACGCCTTTCCCAAGGACTTTCAGGAAGTCATTCCACAAGTGCAGCCGCCGTTTTACCTTTCAGTTCGACAAGCTCCTGTTGCTGTCGAGCCAGCATTTCCTGCTGCCGCCTTATGGTTGCCCGCAACTCCGCCAATTCCTGTCGAATCTCTGCATTGCTGCCGACATTCACACTAAGCATGGCCGTCTCAGCCGCCGCCGTTGCTATCTGCTTTACCTGCCCAAGAGTGGCGGCATCGCTATTGCTCGTGGCAGGTGCAACGTTGACGATCCGACGCCGCGCCGTGGGCGTTCCCACTGAAACCGTATAGGCTACGTTTGCGACAGAGCCGCTGCCGAGGGCGACGGAACGAGCAGTAGAGGCGACAGCTCCGTGCCCCAGCGCGAGCGACGACGTATTGCTCGCCTTGGCGAAGCGACCAAGCGCCGTGCTGCTGTGGGCTATGGCTTGGGCATCGGTGCCAATCGCAGTGCTGGCGAATGCTGTGTTGGTGTTGAAACCTACCGACGTGCCAAAGTCGGCGCTTACGCTCTTTTGGCCGATCGCGATCGAACGATAGCCGTTCGCCACAGCGCCAGGAAGGGCAGAACTCTCACCCCCACCGATGGCAATACTAAAGCCACCGAAGGCATGGGTATCGCTTCTCGGGTCGTCACCAAAATCCCCCCCTTTACTGCCTCCGATGGCGGTCGAGTAGATGCCAGCACCTCTAAATCCTGCGCCAGCGCCAATGGCCGTCGCACCTTCCACGTCGACACTATTGGGTCCGGCATCCGGACCGACCGCCGTTGACTTTTTACCGCGTGCACTTGCGAAGGTACCGATCGCCACGCCCCGGTGTCCAGTTGCCTTAGAAAAATCCCCAATCGCTATGCTGTCGGCTGCGCCCGATGCGGCCGCTCCGGCTCCGATAGCCAGCGATCGAGGGGTAGGCGCTGATGCCTGACAACTCGCGCTTGAGAGCAGGAAAGTCGTCGTGTTATCCGCCGAACTACCTGACTGGCATCCAGCCATCGCTGGCGTGGCGACCGAAAAGGCAACGAACGCACTCGCGACTATAGCGAGGCGAGGCGAGAAATGGATATACGACATATCAGGCCCCCTGGTTTGCCCCGACAGCGCGGGGCACCGATCGCCTAATCTAGCCACGGCAAAGCCAAGGCTAGATTCCGGTTTCCGTCGGCTCACTGATTGAGCGCAGCGGCCTTCTGGCTTTTGAGTGCGGCTAGCTCTTGCTGCTGCTGCTTCACCAGTGCCCGCAAGTCTGCCACTTCCTGCCGAAGATCGGCGCTGGCAGTCTCAGCCGCCGTCGCCGCAATATTCTTTACCTGCCCGAGAGTAGGCACATCGCTGTTTGCGATGCCGGGCGCGGCATTGACGATGCGCCTTCTCAGATTCGCATTGCCGACCGAAACGGTGTTGGCCACGTTCGCCACAGAGTTGCTGCCGAGCGCGACGGAAGAGGTTTGGCTTGCGGTGCTGCCGCTCCCGAGTGCAGTCGTGTTCGCGGCGGTGGCGGAGCTGAACCGGCCCAAGGCGGTGGCATTGGTCAGGGTGGCTTTGGCGTCAGGGCCGATGGCAATCGGTCCGATCGGGCCCACCACCCCACTCCCGGCCTTGGCGTTGAAGCCGAACGCCATCGCGAAATCGGAATTGGCCACAGACGAAGTGCCGAGCGCAATGCTCAAGAAACGGGTCGAGCGCGCGCCGTTCAACGGCTTTCCGAAAGGCTTTTGGCCGTCGCCTCCGCCAATGGCGATGCCGTAGTCGCCCAGTGCTGCGGGAGGGATGCCACTGTTGAGGTTACCGGCACCCAGGACTGTGGAATAGCGGCCGGATGCCTGCTCTGCAGCGAACGCCCCTACTGCCGTAACACCGATGGCGGTCACTCCGTTCCCCGCACTGGTGCCCACCACCGTAGATACGTGTCCTAGCGCAGAGGCGTTGTACCCCACTGCGGTCGAATAAAAGCCATGGGCCTTGGCATCTCTGCCGACGGCGGTGGCGGCGGTACCAGGAGCGTCGCCGTTGCATTCCACGCCGTCCAGTAGAGATGTGTAAACACCGTCAACAACACCCGACTGGCACCCGGCCATCGCCGCCGTAGCAGCGGAAAGGGCGATGGCACCCGCGAGTAACGCGATGCAATGCGGGAAACGGAAGTAGGACATGCCAACCCCCTTGGTTGCGGCCCCTGCGGCGCGGGGGCACCGAACGCCCAGTCTAGCCACAGCGGAGCAAGGGCAACAATCCGTCTTCGGATCGTCGGACCGTTACTGATTTAGCGCAGCGGCCTTCTCGGCTTTGAGTTCAGCAATTTCCTGCTGGAGTTCTTTGATCATGCTCCGCATCTGTCGCAGTTCCCGTTGAAGGTCCCCGGCAGCAGTTTCTGCCGCCGCTTTGGCCATTGTTTCATTCGACAACACTTCGACAGCCGCCGCCGTCGCTATCTGCTTTACCTGCCCAAGAGTTGCGGCGTCGCTATTGCTTTTGGCAGGCGCGACATTCACGATGCGACGTCGCGCAGTATTGGTGCCCACCGAAACGGTGTCGGCTACGTTTGCAAGAGAGCCGCTTCCAAGCGCCACAGATCGGGGCATCGTGGCTGTCGCACCGCGCCCAAGTGCGGTGCTGTCGATCCCGCTCGCCCAGCTTAAGCGACCAAAGGCGGCGCTGGCGTTACCGATTGACACAGAATTGTAGCCAACTGCGACAGCGTCCGCGGAGTTCGCAGCGGTATTGTGCGTCGTCGCATTTTGCCCAATTGCAATCGACCGGTTGCTGAAGGCTCTTGCATTCACACCAACAGCCACACTATTACCACCTTCCGCTTTACTAAAGCGCCCGAATGCGGAGCTACTGTCTCCCATAGCCCGTGCATCGGTACCGATGGCGGTCGAGGCGAACACGGTTTTCGTATTGAAACCGACCGAGGTGCCGAAGTCGGCGCTTTCGCTAGCCTGCCCTATTGCCACGGAGCGATAACCGAACGCCAGCGCGCCGGGAACGGTGGCCACATCGCCCCCACCGATGGCAATGCTATAGTTCCCCAAGGCGTGGGGCGACCGGTCGCTGCTGTCGCCAGCACCGACTGCCGTCGAGTACGCACCCGCCCCAAGCTTGCCAGACCAAAAGCCCAGCATTGTGGCGCCTGGCCGACTACTCAAAGAACCCGCGCCGGTGCCGACCACCGTCGTGAATTGACCGTAGGCACGCGAACTAGCGCCGAGCGCGAGGCTGCTAAGTTCTGTTGCCGCGGCGCCTAACCCGATTGCCGTGGCCGAGGGGCCGCTCGCGTCCGCTTGGCAGTAGCTACTTGAGAGAACCGCGCTTTTATGCACATCGCCCGAGTTGCATCCGGCCATCGCCGTGGCACCCGACACAACCAGCGCGCCGATGGCGAGCGCACAACTCACCAGCGGCGTGCGCCGTAGCTGCCCCGCGTTGTTGGTCGACGATATGTGGGAAAGGTTATCCGCGCAGCCAAAAAGCGATGCTGCGCATTGCACGCGAGGATCGTATGACATGGTCGCGTCCGGAGTTGCGGCCCCCGCGGCGCGGGAGCACCGAACGCCCAGTCTAGCCACGGCAAAGCCACGTCTACAATCCGGTTCTGCGTCGGGCTCACTGCCTAAGCGCAGCGGCCTTCTGGTCTTTGAGCGCGGCAAGCTCTTGCTGCTGCTGTTTCACCAGTGTGCGCAACTTTGCCACTTCCTGCTGAGCGTCGGCGTTGGCAATCTCCGCCGCCGCCGCTATGTTCTTTACCTGCCCGAGAGTAGGCACATCGCTGTTTGCGATGCCGGGCGCAACATTGACGATGCGCCTACGCGCGGTGCTTGTGCCAACCGATACGGTATTTGCGACGTTCGCCAGCGAACCGCTCCCGAGCGCCACGTGAATCGCTCCGCAAAGTGACAACTGACAGGGGCCCTTCCTATTAAGGATGCGGCGGTCAGTTGATCTACATCAACGTTTGGACTCGCGATGTAGACATAATGTTTCGTTCCATAGGGTCATTATCGTAGGAGGCGAATATGTCACCCCGAACAACAGATTTCGCACTTGCGGTAGAAGGCGTCGAAGGCGTTTGCCCGGCGGGAGAAGTATACTCCAAGCAGAAAATCGCCGAACAAAAAATTCCGGTCTTTTCCTGTGAAGGGCCTTGTATTCGTGGCGATATTGCGAGGCTTGCCGCTAACATGGTTGCTAACGACGTTCCGGCTCTTGCGCGCGCATGTCACGCGGAAACGTTTCTTGTCCCTCACTCCTCTATGGCGCAGTGGGTCAAGGGCGCCGACACAACCATCATGATCGACGGCTGCTTCCTGCAATGTCATGGACGAGTACTCAAGAAATTGATCGGTGAGGAAAAGGTGGTCCAACTTAACGCTTTCCCATTCTACAAAAAATACACAGACATTTTCCTGATGGATGATGTTCCGGAAGCGGAAAGGAAGGCAGTCGCACGGGAAGTCGCAGACAAGATCATTGCAATGCTGAAGAACGACGCGCGGGTTACTGCGATCCGCGTGCCAGCCGAACGCGTTGCGGAAGGAGAAGGAGCAATATCATGATGTATGAATGGTTGGATGGTTCTTCAGTGCCTTGGTATGGAATGATATTCGGTCCGGTCATGATGATCGCATTTATCGTGGTGACGGTGCTGATCATCGCGTGGGTCTTACGCGCAGCTGGTCTCGGGCGACAATCCGAGTTCCAAGCCGGTAACACTCCGCTGGATACACTCAAGCATCGGTTCGCCCGGGGTGAAATCGACCGCGTCGAATATGAGGAACGCAAGAAAGTTCTATCCTAACCGGACCTGGGACGAGAGCGTCACCTAGACATCTGGGGCGGCGGCCGGGAGACGAAGCAGGCTGCATTCACCAGCGGTGCGCAAACGGAAGCCCCGCTGCGGTCCTTGCCTGAATGGAAGTGGAATGCCTAAAGCAAAATTCCCAGGGCGCCTCCGCTGTTCGGCAACTTTTGTTTTCATATTCGCCATTGTAACGGCCGCGCGGGGGAACGAGCGAAATGCACCTGCCCTGTCGCCCGACGAGGCCGACAGGCATTCCCTGACCGCCGCCGATTCAATCGCACCGCCGGGGCTTCCCACTATGGGCAAGTGGATGATTTCGGCTGACGGTTCAATCGCCCATTGGCTCGACGAGATCTACGAAGGCAAGCGCCTGCGCGAGCCGATCAACGTGGTTCTTGTCGATGCGGCGGCGGCGAGTGCCGATGACGCGAAGCAGAGGCTCGTCGCCGCGGCTGCGGCTGCAGGCTATCCGATACGTTTTGGGCATTCGACCGGCTACCGCGCGCTTATTGGCGGCCAGATTTATGCGCAACTGCCCGCTGGCCGCGACGATGCCTTCTCTAACCGCATCTTTGAGCTGAGCAACAATCATGGCCGCATTTTCGGCCCATCCAGCATGGACGGGGCGTATGTCTTCATCGGCGCGTTTAGTCGCGAAGAGGTGCGCTTCCGCTCGCCGGAGCACGGTTATGCCTCATTCAACCGTGCGCGCGACGACTTTTCGCAAAACCTCGATCGGAGCACACAGTTCAGGCTCCGCGGTTTTGTCGATATGGCGAACGCGATCGTTGGCGATCCGGAGATAACCACAGGCGACCACGACGGACTCGCGGTGCTGTTGCGGGCAGAAAGGTGAACGAGCGTACCGCTCGGCCGCGCTCAGAGCGGGTGGGAATGAGGTTAGTCAAAATAATTGGGGCTTTGCTCAAGCCGCACCAGTCTCGCTGTGCAAAACGGGAAACGAGCGGACTGAGCTAACTAGCTGATATCGTTTGGTCGGAGCGCCGAGATTTGAACTCGGGACCCCCAGTCCCCCAGACTGGTGCGCTAACCGGGCTGCGCTACGCTCCGAACGGCGCGGACTATAGGGAGCCCGGCAAAGCCATGCAACATGCGCGTGTTGCAGCCGTTTTCTCAGCGGAAATGGCGGTTGTCGGGGCGCAGATTGCGCCCGGTTTCATTCATTGAGGCGACCGCGAGGCCCCAGACCATCCCGAGCGCGAGAAAATAATGCCGCCAGTGGTCGGTATCGACCACGAAACTTTCGAAAACCTCGCCGCAATAGGTCCCGAGCGCGGCAATGAGGTAAGGCTGCCAGGGCGCGGCGACGATGCTCTGGCGGAATCCGATAACGAGCGTGAGCACCACGAGCAGCAGGTAGGCGAAGCCGCCGGCCCAGCCATAGACCAGAAAGGCCTGGAAATACACGTTATGCTGCTGGCCGCCGTAAACGCGGGCGAATTCAAACGGGCCCATGCCCGCGGGATTTTCCAGCACCGCCTCGACGGCCTTTTCCTGCAGCCCGAAGCGGCCGCCGCTCCCAACGTCATAACTTTGGGTGAGCTTGGCGCGCTGCTCGAACATCTCCGCCAGCGAGCCGACGGACAGGGCGCCCGCCACGAAAGCCGTCAAACCGATCAAGGCGACCGCGCTCAACACGATCAGCCGCAGCCGGGTGCGGATGTTGGGGGCGGTGAGAAAGGTCAACAGCAAGACGATGCCGGCGGAGAGCGCAAAATGCGCCCAGGCGCCGCGGGAAAAACTGAGCAGCAGCGCAAATGCCATTACGCCGAACAGAAACAGATGCCGCAGCCGCACCGCAGGGCTGATGATCGTCTGCAGCAGCATGACCAGCGGCAGCACGAGGAAGGGCCCGAACACGTTCGGGTCCTTGAAGGTGGCGCGCGCGCGGTCATACAGCGTGGCGTCGGGATAAAAACCGAAATAGCCGGCGATGCCGATCAGCGAGGCGACGAAGGCGGCAATGAAATAGGCCCGGCGCAGAATGAGCAGCCGCCGCAGGCTGTGCTCGCTGAAAAGACAGGCATAAACGACCGCGGTCATGGCGAGATAGAAGGAGACACCCACGTAGATCGCCGCCTCGCGGCTCGTGCCTTCGTCGCGCGGCAGCATCAAGGTCAGCAGACCGCCCACATTGAAGATCAGCAGCAGGGCGAGGAGCGGCAGCAGCTTGCGGTCGAGTCTGACCCCCGCCACCAGGCAGGCCAGCGCGAGCAAGGCGCAGGCGACTTCATAAGGCGATGGCTCAATGAAGACGAGCGGACTGACCAGAATGGCGAGGAACAGCGCAGCATGCAGCAGGCTGGTCGCCGCCGGCGAAGCAGTCCGGACGGCGCCAGGCGCGTCAGTCCGCGCGACGTCAGGCGCGTCAGAGAGATCGGCTGCCGACCTGATCAATAGGCATTCTCGGTGCTGAGCAGCGCAAAGGGCGTGCGGGCGAGGATGTAGAGGTCAAACAGCAGCGACCAGTTCTCGATGTAATAAAGATCGTGCTCGACGCGGGCCTGAATCTTCTCGGCGGTGTCGGTCTCGCCGCGCCAGCCATTGATCTGCGCCCAGCCGGTGATCCCGGGCTTCACGCGATGGCGCGCGAAATAGCCGTCCACCGCTTCGTCGTAGCGCCGCTGCGCGGCTTGCGCGTTCACCGCATGCGGGCGGGGGCCGACGAGGGACAGGTTGCCTTTCAGAACGACATTGAAGAGCTGCGGCAACTCGTCGAGGCTGGTCTTGCGGATGAAGCGGCCGACCCGCGTCACGCGCGGATCGTCCTTGGTAACGAGCTTGGAGGCCGTGGCGTCGGTCTGGTCCGTATACATCGAACGGAATTTGTAGATCTCGATCAGCTCGTTGTTGAAGCCATAGCGCTTTTGCTTGAACAGCACGGGCCCGCGGCTGTCGAGCCGGATGGCGAGCGCGACCAGCGCCATGACCGGCGCGGCGGCGAGCAGTACGAGGCCGCCGACGAGTTTGTCGAACAGCCATTTCATCACGACATCCCAATCGGCGATCGGCCGGTCAAAGACGTCAAGCACCGGAACGCTGCCGAGATAGGAATAGGAGCGCGGGCGGAACTGCAGCCTGTTGGTGTGGGCCGCCAGGCGGATGTCGACCGGCAGAACCCAGAGCTTCTGCAGCATCTCCAGGATGCGCGTTTCGGCCGAGATCGGCAGCGAGAAGATCACGAGATCAATCCGCGTGCGGCGCGCGAATTCCACCAGGTCGTCCACCGTGCCGAGCTTGCGCTGGCCGCCGATGGTGTCAGGCGAGCGTTCGTCGTTGCGGTCGTCGAACAGACCGATGATGCGCACATCCGAGCCGCGCAGGTCTTTGAACTGCTTGATCAGCGCTTCGCCAAGTTCGCCGCCGCCGACGATCACCGTGCGCCGCGTGAGCCGGCCTTCACGCGCCCAACGCCGAATGAGGCTGAAGAACACCATGCGAAATCCCGCCAGGGCGGCCAGCCCGAGGGAGAAAAAGGACAGCATCCAGACGCGTGAGAACTGGTCCTGCAATTTGCCGAGGAAAATAGCGGCGCTCAGCAGCAGAAAGACGATCAGCCACGCCGCCACCAGCTGCGCATATTGGCGGCTGCGGCTGCGGAACGAACGCATGCGGTAAATGCCGGCGGTCTGAAAGGCCAGAATGCTGCAGGCCGCAACAGCGAAAATCGCGACGGGATAATGCAAGCTGAAACTGTTGGCCGGCAGTACATAGGCGGCATAGACGGCGAAGCCGATTCCGGCGATCAGGCAGAATTCGACGAAGCGCGCGATGCCCGCAACAACGATGGGCGAGTAAGGTCGCGGCGCATATTCGGCGGCGATCGCCGCCGCTTCCGAGGAGAGCTCTCGCCGGTTGCCGGACGTGCCTGGCGCGCTCGCGGCGGCGGTCGCCGCCGAGGACGCAGCATTAACCATCGTCTGTGCGCCGATCTTTCCCATCGTTCTGCAAAATCCAATCGTCACGACCCTTAGGCGTGCCGAAAGCACCCCAGCCGGCGGCGGATATTAGTTAAAGAGAGTCAAGAAAGGCTTAGAGCGATCGTAAAACCTGCCGGTATGCAGCAAGCACTTCGTCGATCATGAGCTGGGCCGAAAAGGCCTCTCGAACGCGCTGGCGCAGCCCTTGGGCGGATTGCCGGCCTGCCTGCGGGTTATCCAGAGCCGTGGCGATGGCTGTGGCCAGGGCCGGAGCATTTTCGGGCGGGATCAGGCGACCGCTGTCGGCGCCGAAAATCTCCGATATCCCGCCCACATCGGTCGCAATCACGGGAAGCCCGGCACCGGCCGCTTCCAGCACAATGTAAGGCAGCGATTCCGAGCGCGACGGCACGATCAAGATCCGGCCGAGAGCAAAGGCGCGCCGCGCCGGCATGGCGGGGAGAAAGCGGACATCGCGGGCGAGGCCACGGGCCTCGGCGGCCGCGTGCAAGGCTCTTTCGTCAGGCCCGGATCCGACGATGGTCGCGCTCACGCGCCGACCCTGCCGGTGCAGCAAGGCGAGGGCCTCGATCAGCACGTCGATGCCCTTGATCGCGCGCAATTCGCCAACGAAGAGAACATCGGTGGCATCCGCCGCCGGCTCCACGAGGTTGAAATCGGCCTCGCCGATTCCGTTATGCACCACGCGCGTGACGCCCTTCGGCGTACCGACTTTGGCGCGGAAAACATCGCGGCTGTAGGCGCTTTCGAACAGGAACAGATCCCCGCGCGGCATCAACAGGCGCTCGAGACCGAGATAGATGAACCCGAGCGGCGTGGTCGGTCGATAATGCAAACTGCCGCCGTGGGGCGTGTAAGCGCGAATGGTTCCCTGCGGAGCGGCGGCGAGCCGTGCATAGGCGCCGCCTTTGGCGCCGTGTCCGTGAATGACATGCGCGCCCGTTTGCGCGATCCGCTGCGCCACATGTTGCGCGCCACTCAAATCGCGAAGTCCGAGATGCCGGGGGAAAGGGTGCTTGGAGATGCCGAGCGTGAGATCGTGAGCCAGCGCGGCGAGCACTTCATCGGCGCGCGCCCCGCCTGTCGTGCTGTCCGCGATCAGGCCGACGTTGTGGCCGCGCGCGGCCTGTCCGCGTGCAAGGTCGACGACATGACGAAACAGCCCGCCCACCGGAGCGCGAAAGACGTGCAGAATGTTCAAGGGATTCGAGGACGCCGCCTCCATGCCTCAAAACCATCGCTCGCCGATGCGC
>DASSPI010000118.1:0-24499 GCA_035699705.1 Xanthobacteraceae bacterium | reverse complement strand
TGGCTCCCCGGGCCGGATTCGAACCAGCGACCAACCGGTTAACAGCCGGTTGCTCTACCACTGAGCTACCGGGGAACGATGCTCGGCATGCCGTGATGCACCCGGCATATAACAAAGCCGTCCCGCCTTTGCAAAGCATGCCGGACAGCCTGATGCGCCGAGAAATATGTGGAGGCCACGCCCGGAATTGAACCGGGGTACGCGGATTTGCAGTCCGCTGCGTCACCACTCCGCCACGTGGCCCTGTTGGAAATCGGGCGCTGGAGCTCCAAGTGCCGCGTCTTCCCGACCCGCCCGCTATACAGGAGCCGCCCGCCCGGAGCAACGTGTAACACGCCGCCAGGCATAGGTTTTCCGGCCCTGCGCGGGCGGCGTGCTTGCCTTTTTTCCGCCCTTGCCGCAGAAGGTCCGCGCCAATCGGAGATATCTATGATCGACTTCGCAACGGCGCGACGGATGATGGTCGACGGCCAGCTGCGTCCGAATGACGTGACGGATGCGCGGATCCTTGGCGCCATGCTCGAAACGCCGCGCGAGCGCTTCTTGCCGCAGGCGAAGGCATCCTGGGCCTATCTCGATTTCGACCTTCCGATCCTTGAAGGCCCTGACGGCCGGCCGCGCCGGCGCATGCTCAAGCCGATGCTGCTCGGCAAGATGATTCAGATCGTCAGTCTGCGTGAAACGGACAGCGTGCTCGATATCGGCTGCGGTACCGGCTATTCATCCGCGGTCATCGCGCAGCTGGCGCGCACGGTCGTGGCGCTGGAAGAGGAAGCCGCGCTCGCCCTTGCCGCCAAGGAAAGCCTCTACGCGCTTGGCATCACCAATGTATCGGTGGAAACGGGACCGCTCGCCGCCGGATACCCCGCCCGCGCCCCTTACGACGTCATTTTTCTGCAGGGAGCGACCGAAGTTGAGCCGCAGATGCTGTTTCCGCAGCTGCGCGATGGCGGCCGGCTGGTTTGCGTGCGCGACCGCGGCGGCCCCGGTACCGCAGTCCTCTACCGGCGCTCCGGCGACGACGTCAGCGGATGGCCGTCCTTCGACGCAACCGCCAGCGTTTTGCCCGGCTTTGCCGCCACCCCGGCTTTCGTTTTCTGACCGAGCCGGGCAGGTGTGGCCCGGATGCGGCAATGAGAATGTTTTTGCGTTGCAACCAGCTAGCCGGGTTTCGCAGCCCGCCTCCTTCCGACTATGGTGACCCAGGGGTAATTAGTCGGGGTGCCCCGCCGACGCGGCTTTCGGCGGGCGCATGGAGTTGTGCGGATGCGCGTGTCGGAGGGGAGTAAGCTGGCGTCCTGTGCCCAGCTGGGTGCGGTTCTCCTTATCATCGCAGCATCCATCGGCGGCCCCGGGCAGGCTTCGGCGCAAACTCTGCCGGCGGCGCTCGTCCATGCCTACCAGAACAATCCGCAGCTCAATGCCCAGCGCGCGCAGGTCCGCGTCACCGACGAAGCCGTGCCGCAAGCGCTCTCGGGCTACCGCCCGCGGCTCAGCGTAACCGCCAGCGCCGCGCGGTCGTACAGCAGCACAACCAGCAGGTCTTCGGTGCCCTCTCTCGAAGATCCCTCGCGCCTGGTGGTTGTCCCGCCTGAAAGAACGCTGGCGGGAGAGTTCACGCCTTACACGCTCGGCGTGACCGGGACGCAGACACTTTTCAACGGCTTCCAGACCGCCAACCGGACGCGTCTGGCGGAAGGGCAGGTATCGGCGGCGCGCGAGGCCTTGCGCGTCATGGAACAGACGGTGCTGCTCGCCGCGGCCACGGTCTACATGGATCTTTTGCGTGACACCGCGATCGCCGACGTTCAGCGCAGCAACGTGCGGGTGCTGAATGAAACGCTCCGGCAGACGCGCGACCGCTTCAATGTCGGCGAGGTCACCCGCACGGACGTGGCGCAATCCGAAGCGCAGCTTGCCGCCGGCCAATTCCAGTTATCGAACGCGGAAGCGAACCTGACCACGACGCGGGCGAATTTTCGTCGCGTGATAGGGATCGAAGCCGGCGCCTTGACGCCGGCCGCGCCGGTCGAACGGCTCGCGCCCCGGACCTTGGCGGCCGCCCTGCAGATTGGGCTGGATGCGAACCCCAACGTCACCTCCGCCATGTACGGCATCGATGTCGCCAATCTGCAGGTGAAGATCAATGAAGGCGCGCTGTTTCCGACGGTTACGCTGAACGGATCGGCGCAACGGCTTTGGGACAGCTCCCTCACGCAGGTGGAGCAGACCACCTGGTCGATCGGGTCCTCGGTGACCATTCCGATCTATCAAGGCGGCGGCGAATATTCCCTGATCCGCCAGTCGAAGGAGAGCCTTACCCAACAGCGCCTCAACCTGGAACAGGTGCGCGACCAGACCCGCCAATCGATCGCACAGGCATGGGGCGTGGTGCAGGCGACCAAGGCGCAGATCGAATCGGCGCAGGCGCAGGTGAGGTCGAGCGAAACGGCCCTTAACGGCGTGCGCGAAGAAGCGCGGGTCGGCCAGCGCACCACGCTCGACGTGCTCAACGCCCAGCAAGCGCTGGTGAATGCCCGCGTGACGCTGGTCACCGCGCAGCGCGACCGCGTGGTGGCGTCTTACAACCTGCTCAACGCGATCGGGATTCTCTCGCCGCTCACGCTCGGGCTGGCGACGCCGATTTACGATCCGCGCATCCATTATCATCAGGTGCGCGACAGCTGGGTGGGCCTGCGCACCCCGGATGGCAAATAGCCTTCCTGCGCCGAAGGGCGATTTTCTGCCGCAATCGTCCACATGCCCTATTCGCATCTGCCGTGCCGATGCAGATAATGTATCGGCGGAATGGCGATTCGCGGCGCTTGCGCGGATAAGCGGGGCCGCCGAAGCAGGGATACGGAAATGGCTCAATCGGCGAAGGCGCAAGAACCTTCCATGGAGGAGATCCTTGCCTCCATCCGCCGGATCATTGCCGACGACGAGAGCAAGGCGCGGGTGCCGGATCCGCCCAAGCCGGCGCCCGCCGCCGCCGCGCCGCCGCCGACGGCTGCACCGCCGCCGAAAGCGCCCGAACCCGCTCCCGCGCGCGCTCCGGATCCGCCACCGCGCAACGCTGCCAGCCAGGACGAGATCGACGCCATGCTCTCGGGCATGGACGCCGCAGCCAAGGGGAACAGCGATGGCAAGGCTTCCGATGAAGGAGTGGCGGACGTGCTGGACCTGACCGAATCCATGGCAGCGCCTGCGCCGCAGCCGCCGGTGTTCCGTACCATCGAAGGCCAGTCGGACGTGTTTTTCAGCGAGGACGTCGAGCCTGCGCCGCAGCCCCCGCAGAGGGAGGAGCCGCGCCAGCCGTCCCGCGCGCCGGCGGAAAGCCCGCTGATGTCTTCCTCCACCAGCGCGGCGGTGGACGCCGCCTTCAACAGCCTGGCCCATACCGTGCTGACGCAAAACGCACGCACCCTGGAAGACCTGGTGAAGGAAATGATGCGGCCCATGCTGAAAGCCTGGCTCGACGATAACCTGCCGGGGCTGGTGGAGCGGGTGGTGCGGGCCGAGATCGAGCGCGTCTCCCGCGGCCGCAGCTAGCAGCGGCTGTCATCCCGGACGGCGAGTGGAACGAGCCGGTCCGGGACCCATCCAGGCGATCGCGGGCATGCTGGGTCCCGGCTCTCGTTGAGCCCGGCGGGGATGACAAGCCGTTGACTTCGCCGGGCGCGCCGGGTTTCTTGCCCGCCACGCAAGCCCACAAATCGAAACGAAAATGATCGACAAGACCTATCAGCCTTCCGAGGTGGAAGGCCGCATTTACGCCGCCTGGGAAAAATCCGGAGCTTTCCGCGCCGGCCGGCCGGAGCGGCGCGACGCCGAGCCGTTCTGCATCGTCATTCCGCCGCCGAACGTCACCGGCTCGCTGCATGTGGGCCACGCCCTCGACAACACGCTGCAAGACATTCTGGTGCGGTATCAGCGCATGCGCGGCAAGGACGTGCTGTGGCAGCCCGGCACCGATCACGCCGGCATTGCCACCCAGATGGTGGTCGAGCGCCAGCTGATGGAACGGCAGCAGCCCGGCCGCCGCGACATGGGACGCGAGGCTTTCCTCAAGCGCGTCTGGGAATGGAAGGAGGAGTCCGGCGGCACCATTATCCGTCAGCTCAAGCGGCTCGGCGCCTCCTGCGACTGGTCGCGCGAGCGCTTCACGATGGACGAAGGGCTGTCCCGCGCGGTGATCAAGGTCTTCGTCGAGCTCTATCGCGCCGGGCTGATCTACAAGGACAAGCGCCTGGTCAACTGGGATCCGAAACTGCTCACCGGGATCTCCGATCTGGAAGTCGAGCAGGTCGAAAAAAAGGGCCATCTATGGCACTTGAAGTATCCGATAGAAGGCCTTGAAAATGAACATATAATCGTTGCCACAACCAGGCCGGAAACGATGCTGGGCGACACTGCCGTGGCGGTGCATCCGGAGAATGAGCGGCTGAAGCACCTGATTGGCAGGAAGGCGATCCTGCCGCTGGTCGGCCGGCGTATCCCGATTGTCGGTGACGACTATGCCGATCCGGAAAAGGGCACAGGCGCGGTGAAGATCACGCCCGCGCATGATTTCAACGATTTCGAGGTGGGCAAGCGTCACAAGCTGCCGCTGGTCAATATCTTCACGCCGGAAGCCAAGCTCAATCTTGCCGGCAACCAGGACTTCATGGCCGGTCTCACTCCCTCCCACGAGCTCGATGCGACGCTGGCGCTGCACGGCCTCGACCGTTTCGCCGCGCGCAAACAGATCATCGATCGCTTGGAAGCGGCGGGTCTGATGGACAAGATCGAGCCCTATACCCACACCGTGCCGCACGGCGACCGTTCCGGCGTCGTGATCGAGCCCTTCCTCACCGACCAGTGGTACGTCGACGCAAAAACTTTGGCGCAGCCGGCGCTCGCGGCGGTGCGCGAAGGGCGCACCGATTTCGTGCCGAAGAATTGGGAAAAGACCTTCTTCGAGTGGATGGAAAACATCCAGCCCTGGTGCATTTCCCGTCAGCTCTGGTGGGGCCACCAAATTCCGGCCTGGTACGGGCCCGACGGAAAGGTCTTTGTCGCGGAAACGGAAGCCGCGGCGAAAGCCGAAGCCAGCACGCATTACGGCAGGGATGCGGTGCTCAAGCGCGACGAGGACGTGCTCGATACCTGGTTCTCATCGGGACTATGGCCTTTCTCCACCCTCGGCTGGCCGGACGACACGCCGGAGCTGAAGCGCTTCTATCCGACCAGCGTGCTGGTCACCGGCTTCGACATCATCTTCTTC
Source organism: Xanthobacteraceae bacterium (assembly GCA_035699705.1). Taxonomy (GTDB): domain Bacteria; phylum Pseudomonadota; class Alphaproteobacteria; order Rhizobiales; family Xanthobacteraceae; genus CANKHA01. Next base: position 19,233 of record DASSPI010000118.1, on the reverse strand, counting down.
TGGGTCGCGCGCATGATGATGATGGGGCTGCACTTCAAAAAAGAGGTCCCGTTCCGCACGGTCTATCTGCACGGCCTCGTCAGCGACGAGCGCGGGCAGAAAATGTCGAAGTCCAAGGGCAACACCATCGACCCCCTGGAACTGATCGACCAGTTTGGGGCCGACGCGCTGCGTTTCACCCTCGCCGCCATGACCTCGCAAGCGCGGCGGGACGTGAAGCTCTCGGCCAAGCTGGTGGAAGGCTATCGCAACTTCGGCACCAAGCTGTGGAATGCCGCGCGCTTTGCCGAGATGAATGGCTGTGTGCGGGTGGCGGGCTTCGATCCGCAAAGCGTCAAACAGACGCTGAACCGCTGGATCGTGCATGAGACGGCGAAGGCAAGCTCCGAAGTCACGGAAGCGTTGGAAAGTTACCGCTTCAACGACGCGGCCTCGGCAACCTATCGCTTCGTCTGGAACGTGTTCTGCGATTGGTACGTGGAGTTTTCCAAGCCGCTGCTGACCGGCGCCGACGGCGCAGCCAAGGACGAGACGCGGGCCACCGCCGCCTGGGCGCTCGACCAGATCCTGAAGCTGCTGCATCCGTTCATGCCCTTCCTCACCGAGGAGCTGTGGCAGGTGACCGCCGAGCAGGGGCCCAAGCGCGAGACGCTGCTGCTGGTCGCGCCGTGGCCGCAGGAAACGTTCGAGGATACCGCGGCGGAAGCCGAGATCGGCTGGGCAATCGACCTGATCACCGCGATCCGCTCGGTGCGGGCGGAGATGAACATTCCGCCGGCCACCAAAATCCCGCTCGTGCTGGCGGGCGTGTCGGCGGAGACCAAGGCCCGCGCCGGACGCTGGGCGGAATTCCTGCAGCGGCTCGCGCGCGTGCCCGACATCAGCTTTGCCGACGCCGCTCCCGCCGGATCGGTGCAGCTCGTGGTGCGCGGCGAGGTGGCGGCGCTGCCGCTCAAGGGCGTGATCGATCTTGGCGCCGAGCGCGCGCGGCTCGACAAGGAACTCGCCAAGGCCGACGCCGATATCCAGCGCGTTGACGTCAAGCTCTCGAACGAGAAATTCGTCGCCAATGCTCCGGAAGAGATCATCGAGGGCGAGAAGGAAAAGCGGCAGGAAGCCGAGGGCCGCCGCGCCAAGATTCTGGAAGCGCTGGAGCGCCTGAAGGGCGCGGCTTAGCAAACGTCGTTATGGCCGGAACGGCCGGCTCAGGAACGGCGAGCCTTTCATCCCATAGCGCCACGGCACCTCCGCCCCCTTGGTGATCCCGATGCGCGGTCCGGTCACGATTTCCGGCTCGCCGGCCCGTGCGCGCAATTCGAACGGCGGCTTGTCGAGCGGCAAGCCGTTTTGCCTCCGTGTGATCGCCAGCGCTTCCCCCAGTTTCCCGGGCCCGGAGCACAGCAGGCGCGCATCCTTCTGGCCGCGCCGGCGCCGCATGGCCGGAATGCCGGCGGTCGGTTCAAGCGCGCGGATGAGCACCGCGCTGGCGCTGCCTTCTTGCTCGCAGACGAAGTTCAGGCACCAGTGAATGCCGTAGGAGCGATAGACATAGGCATAGCCCGGCGGCCCGAACATCACGGCATTGCGCAGGGTTTGCCCGCCAAAGGAATGCGCGGCCGGATCGGTGTGGTGATAGGCCTCGACCTCGACGATGCGGCCGCCGACGCCGTTCACCATCAGGCTGGCGCCGATCAGTTCGGGCGCCACTTCATGGACGCTGCGGGCGAAAAAACTGCGGCGGAGGCGGGGAGGTTGCGGCATGTGCCGCGGTTTCTAGCGCGGATGGCAGCCAGACAATATAGGAACGCGCACGGCACTCCCTGCCTGCCGAAGACACGCACGGGAGCCGCGATCGGGCGCGGCACCGGCTTCTGGCCTCGGTAGATGCGGCGCCACCTCCGGCAGGGATGCCGGCGCCTCGACGACGGGCGTGGCGGCCCGCTTCGACATGGCGGCGAGCGGAGCGGGCAGGCGCTGCAGAACCTCCGGGAGCATAACGGGGGGATTGTCCTCAAACTGGCCGCAAGCGAGGCGCGGCCGCGACTTCGACCCCGGGACGGCTTCGGCTGTGGAGGCTGCCAGCAATTCTTCCGGCGTTATAAAGAACGATAAACCATTTGATAACGCTGGCCCGCGCCCGGCTCGGCGTTCTGTGTCCCCGCGGCCACAGGTTTTGGAGATTCAAATTCTTCTTGCGTGATGGTGCTGGCCGCGCCGCGATTTGGCCATACGGTTCGCCGAAATCATGCCGTCCCAAGCCACCGCGTGCTTCCGGCTGGAAGCTGGACTGAAAACGGCTGGGCGGGGCGGGGGCCCGGAAGTTTGATGGACGCCAAGACCAAAACCAATCTGAAGCCCAAGCTTCCCAGCCGGCACGTTACCGAAGGTCCCGAGCGCGCTCCGCACCGGTCTTATTATTATGCGATGGGACTGACCACCAGTCAGATCCACCAGCCTTTCGTGGGCGTGGCGAGCTGCTGGAATGAAGCCGCTCCCTGCAATATCGCCCTGATGCGCCAGGCCCAGGCCGCCAAAAAGGGCGTGGCGGCAGCCGGCGGCACCCCCCGCGAATTCTGCACCATCACCGTGACCGACGGTATCGCCATGGGCCATGCCGGCATGTATTCGTCGCTGCCCTCGCGCGAGGTCATCGCGGATTCCGTCGAATTGACCATGCGCGGCCACGGCTATGACGCGCTCGTCGGCATTGCCGGATGCGACAAGTCGCTGCCGGGCATGATGATGGCCATGTGTCGGCTCAATGTCCCCTCAATCTTCATCTATGGCGGCTCGATCCTGCCCGGCACCTTCAAAGGCAAGCAGGTGACGGTGCAGGACGTGTTCGAGGCGGTGGGCAAGCACTCGGTCGGCGATATGTCTGACGAAGATCTGGAGACGCTGGAGCGGGTAGCCTGTCCGTCGGCCGGCGCCTGCGGCGCGCAGTTCACCGCCAACACCATGGCCACGGTTTCCGAGGCCATCGGGCTGGCTTTGCCTTACTCGGCCGGCGCGCCCGCGCCCTATGAAATCCGCGACGCCTTTTGCATGACCGCCGGTGAGCAGGTCATGGCGCTGATAGCCGAAGGCCTCCGGCCGCGCGACATCGTCACCCGCAAGGCGCTGGAGAATGCGGCCGCGGTGGTGGCGGCCTCCGGCGGATCGACCAATGCGGCGCTGCATCTGCCGGCGATCGCGCATGAATGCGGCATCGAATTCAGCCTGTTCGATGTCACCGAGATCATGAAGCGCACACCCTATATCGCGGACCTGAAGCCGGGCGGTAAATACGTCGCCAAGGACATGTTCGAGGTCGGTGGCATTCCGCTGCTGATGAAGACGCTGCTCGATCACGGCTATCTGCATGGCGACTGCCTGACCGTCACCGGCAGGACCATCGCCGAGAACATGAAAAGCGTGAAGTGGAACCCGGACCAGGACGTGGTCTATCCGGCGAACAAACCGATGAGTGCGACCGGCGGTGTGGTCGGATTGCGGGGCAACCTGGCTCCGGAAGGAGCGATCGTGAAAGTGGCTGGGATGTCGGTGCTGAAATTCACCGGCCCGGCGCGCTGCTTCGATGGGGAAGAGGCCTGCTTCCAGGCGGTGAAAGACAAGAAATACAAGGAAGGCGAGGTGCTGGTCATCCGCTACGAAGGTCCCAAGGGCGGACCGGGCATGCGCGAGATGCTCTCCACCACCGCCGCGCTCTACGGTCAGGGCATGGGCAACAAAGTGGCGCTCATCACCGACGGACGTTTCTCCGGCGCGACCCGCGGCTTCTGTGTCGGCCATGTCGGGCCGGAAGCGGCGGCGGGCGGGCCGATCGGGCTTCTGCGCGATGGCGATATCATTGAGCTCGATGCCGAGAACGGCACGCTCAATGTGAAGCTGAGCGATGCGGAGCTGGAAACGCGCAAGCGCGAATGGAAACCGCGCGAAAACCATTCAGGCTCGGGGGCCTTGTGGAAATACGCCCAGCAGGTGGGATCGGCGCTGCACGGCGCGGTGACGCATCCTGGCGGCAAGGGCGAGAAGGCGACCTATGCGGATATCTAGCGCCCTTGTCAGTGCTTTGGCGATCGGCCTGTTGCTCGGAGCGGGGCCGTCGGTCGGATTCGACGGCAACTCGCCGAGCAACAACATATCGCCGCTGGAAGCCTTCCGCAGCGGCGCTTTGGCGCTCAAGGTCGGCGAAACCGACAAGGCGATAACCTCCCTGCAATACGCGGCCGAGAACGGCCACGCGCTGGCGCAATGGAAGCTCGGGCGCATGTATGCCGATGGCGATGGCGTCCCGCATGACGACCTGCGCGCCTTCGAATATTTCCGGCGTATCGTCAAAAGCCACAGCGATGATGTCAGCAACGCGCCGCAGCCGCGCTTCGTCGCCCATGCCTTCGTGGCGCTCGGCCACTATTATCGCGACGGCATCCCGAATTCCCCCGTGAAGCCGGATCCCAATCGCGCGCGCGACATGTTTTCCTATGCGGCGTCGTTCTTCGGCGACCCGGATGCGCAATTTCACCTCGGCCGGCTCTACTTGAAAGGCGAGGGGGTGCGGAAAGACCCGAAGCTCGCGGTACGCTGGCTGGCGCTGGCCGCCAACAAGGGCCAGTACGAGGCCCAGGCGACACTCGGGCAAATTCTGTTCCGCGGCGAGAATGTGCCGCGCCAGCGGGCGCTCGGCCTGATGTGGCTGACGTTGGCGAGCGATGGCTCGGGCGACCAGGTCTCCTGGATCGCGGATGCGCGCGAGACCGCCTTCAAGCAGGCGACCGAGGATGAACGCGCGCTTGCCCTGACCCTGATCGAGCGCCGCCTGAACCGCCGCGACTGGTAAGGCGGTTAAGCTCCAATTCCGGTTGCTTTGTCATGGCCGGACTTGTTCCGGCCATCTCATTTATGAGGGCAGCTTCCCAGGCGGGATGCCCGCGACAAGCGCGGCATGACGAGGGTAAGTATTGTCGTGCCTCAGCGCGGCTCGATCGCCAGATCGATGAAAACCGGCACGTGATCGGACGGCCGTTCCCAGGCCCGCACATGCTTGTCGATGCCGGCGCCGCTGAGCCGGTCGGCCGCCTGCGGCGAGAGCAGCATGTGGTCGATGCGGATGCCGCGGTTCTTCTGCCAGGCTCCGGCCTGGTAGTCCCAGAAGGTATAGACCCCGCCGGCGTCGGTGGTGGCCCGCACCGCGTCAATCAATCCCAAATTGGTCAGCGCCCGAAATTGCTGCCGGGTCTGCGGCAGGAATAGCGCGTCGTTAACCCAAGCCTGCGGGTTGGAGACGTCAATCGCTTCCGGAATTACGTTAAAATCTCCGGCCAATACGAACGGCTCCTCCAGCGACAGCCGCTCATCTGCATAGGCAAGAAGCCGCTTCATCCATTTGATTTTGTAATCGTATTTGTCAGTGTCAGGCGGATTTCCATTGGGCAGATAGAGATTGGCGATGCGGATGACGCCGCTGCCTGTGGAAAATTGGGCCTCCAGGAAGCGCGCCTGGGCGTCACTGTCGTCGCCGGTAAGCCCCCGCTTCACCTCGTCGAACGGCAGTTTGGACAGAAAAGCCACGCCGTTGAAGGCTTTCTGCCCGTGGATGGCGATGTTGTAACCCAACGATTCAAAGCTTTCCCGCGGGAAGTCCTGGTCGATGCATTTGGTTTCCTGCAGGCAAACGACGTCCGGCTGCCGGGTGGCAAGCCAGGCGAGGATGTTGTCCAGCCGTTGTTTTATGGAATTGACGTTCCAGGTGGCGATCCGCATCAGGCGCTTTAGCTAGCGTAAAGTGGGCGTTTCGGGGAGCTTAAAAACAGGCTTAACTTACACCGGTTTAAGGTGCGTGGGGCCGCCCTATATGTTAGAAGGCCGCTCCCGCGAAATACGAAATAGATGTCGAAACGCGGCTTGGGGGGACGAAACTGAAGGGGGTCATCCGAAGGATTGGCCCACGCGGTCGGACGGATGCTGGACCAAACATCGAAGGATAACACCCAGACGGCGCACCATACCCGCGTGCCGGCAAGTTCGAAAAACAGGGTACTCCTGGCGGCGGGGGTCGTGCTGGTTCTCGGCGCCGCGGCCTTCTGGCTCGCAGGCGGGTTCGGGAGTTCCAGCGGCGCGGTCGCGCAGCGGCAAGGCGGAGGCGGCCAGAACCGCGGCGTGCCGGTGGAAGTCGCCCATGCGGCTAAGAAAAACGTTCCGGTCCGGATTGAATCGCTGGGCACCGTGACGCCGATTGCGAGCGTCGCCGTCAAAACCCGCACCGATACCGAGATCGTCAAGGTCCACTTCGAAGACGGCGCTTTCGTCAAACAGGGCGATCTTCTGTTCACGCTCGACAGCCGCGCGTTGCAGGCTCAATTGAAGGAAAAAGAGGGCACGCTGGCGCGCAACCGCGCTGCGTTGGAAGGCGCCGAGCGCGATGTGCGGCGCTACACCGAGCTGATCGCCAAGGGCGCCACCACCCAGCTCAACCTCGATAATGCGACCACCCAGTCGAACGTGTTGCGTGGCCAGGTGGCGGCCGATGAATCGGCGGTCGAGAACCTGAAAGTGCAGATCGGTTATTGCACCATCCGGGCGCCGATCTCCGGCCGCGCCAGCATGGCGGCTGTGAAGGTCGGCAATTTCGTGCGGTCGGCCGATGCCGTGCCGCTCGCCACCATCATCCAGGCGGCGCCGGTCTACGTGAGCTTCCCGGTCCCGCAGCGCAGCCTGCCGGATCTGCGCGAAGCCTTGCGCGCGGGGACGGCGAGCATCCAGGCGGCGGTCCCCGGCGATACGCGCCAGGCGTCGGGACAGGTGACAATGATCGAGAACACGGTGGACGCGACCACCGGCATGGTCATGGTGCGCGCCACCATGCCCAATGCCGACGATCTCCTGTGGCCGGGCACATTGACCACAGTGCGTATGACCGTCCGCGACGAAGCTGCGGTGACCGTTCCGTCGGCGGCCGTTCAGGTCAGCCAGACCGGATCCTTTGTCTTCGTGGTGAAGAATGGCGCGGCCAGCGTCCGGCCCGTGACGGTTGCGCGCAGTGTTGACGGTGAAAGCGTGATAACGAGCGGGTTGGACGGCGACGAGACGGTCGTCACCGCCGGTCATCTGCTGCTATCGGACGGCACCCGCGTGGCCGCGCGGGAACCCAAGCCGGGCTCTTAAGCCATGGGTATTTCCGAACTCTGCATCCGCAGGCCGGTTTTCACGTCGCTCGTGACCATGACCATCATCGTCATGGGCATCTTCGCCTATCGGCTGCTCCCGGTCGCGGCGCTGCCGAGTGTCGAATTCCCGACCATCAACATCAACGCCAACCTGCCGGGCGCCAGCCCGGAAACCATGGGGGCCTCGGTCGCGGCTGTGATCGAGCGCGAACTGTCGACTATTTCCGGCATCCGCTCGATTACCTCGACGTCGACGCTCGGACGCACCCGCATCACCGTCCAATTCGATCTGGAACGCGACATCGACGGAGCCGCACTCGACGTGCAGGCCGCGCTGTCGGTTGCAAACCGGCGTATGCCGCCCGAGATGACCTCGCCGCCTTCATTCCGGAAGGTCAACCCAGGGGACTTCGCCATTCTGGTGATCAGCCTGCGGTCTTCAACGCTGCCGCTTTCGACAGTGGACGAATACGCACAGCTCGTGCTGGCGCAGCAGATATCGCAGCTTTCCGGCGTGGCGCAGGTCGACATCAACGGCTCACAGAAATTTGCGGTGCGCGTGCAGGTCGACCCGATCGCGGCAGCGGCGCGCAACATCTCGCTGGAAGAAATCCGTCGGGTCATCATCCAGACCAATTCCAACTCGCCGGTCGGCACCCTGTTCGGCGACAAGCAGAACACCACGCTGGTTGCCACCGGCGCCATGCGCCGGGCGGAGGAATACAAGCGGGTCGTGGTCGCCTATCGCAACGGCGCTCCGGTCAAGCTCGACGAGATCGCCCGTGTCGTGGACGCGGTCGAGAACGACAAGATCGCGACCTGGTTCAATGATGAGCGAGCCATCGTGCTTGGCATTCAGAAGCAACCCGGCGCCAATACCATCGCCGTGGTGGACTCCATTTACGAGCGCCTGGACCGATTCCGGGCTCAAATCCCCCCGGCGATTTCTCTGCAAATTCTCAACGACCGTTCCATTTCCATCCGCGAGTCGGTACACGACGTGCAGGTCACACTGGCGATCGCGATCTCGCTGGTGGTGCTTGTGATCTTTCTCTTCCTGCGCTCGTTCTCAGCGACAATCATTCCTGCGCTCGCGGTACCGGTATCGCTGATCGGCACCTGTGCTGCGATGTATGCGCTCGGATTTTCGATCAACAACATGACGCTTCTGGCGTTGACGCTGTCCGTCGGCTTTGTGGTCGATGACGCCATCGTCATGCTGGAGAACATCGTCCGCCATATCGAAAATGGCATGCGGCCGTTCGAGGCCGCGCTGAAAGGCGCGCGCGAAATCGGCTTCACGATCGTGTCGATCACCTTCGCGCTGATCGCGGTCTTCATTCCGGTGTTGCTGATGGGCGGCATTGTCGGCCGCGTTTTCCGTGAATTTGCCGTCACGGTGGCCGTCGCCATCTTCATCTCGGCTTTCGTCTCGCTGACGCTGACACCGATGCTCTGCGCCCGTGTGCTGCGCCATCACAGCCCGGATGAAAAGCAGAATTTCATATTGCGCGCGTTTGAAGCGCTGTTTCAAAAGGGCTTCCGCGGCTACGAAACCTCGCTTAATTGGGTGCTCCGCTACAAGCCGCTGATGCTGCTGATTACGCTTGGAACCCTGGCGGCCACCGTTTTTCTGTTTATCGCCATACCCAAGGGCTTTTTCCCGCAAGAGGATACCGGGTTCATCTCCGGCAGTACGGAAGGCAATTCCGACATCGCCTTCCCGGCTATGGTCGAGCTGCAGAAGAAGGTCGCCAAGATCGTGCGCGACGATCCTACGGTCGAATCCGTTAATTCGACGGTAGGGCCCAGCGGAGCCAATGCGGCAGCCAATTCCGGGCGCCTGTTTATCAAGCTAAAGCCCCGCGCGGAACGGACGGAATCAGCGAACCAGATCAGAGAACGTTTAAGACGGACTGCGAATCAAGTTCCCGGCATCGACGTGACGTTCCAGCTTGTCCAAAACCTGAACATCTCCGGCCGCTTCTCGAGGAGTCAGTATCAATACACGTTGCAATCCAGCGACACCGCCGCGCTTTATGCTGCCGCACCGATCATGCGTGAGAAGATCGCCAAGGTGGACGGCATCGTCGACGTGAAAACCGATCTGGCCATCACCAATCCGCAAATGACAGTGGAGATCGACCGCGAACGCGCAGCCATCTACGGCATTTCGATCGAGCAGGTCCGGCAGGAGATGTTCAACGCTTTCGGCTCGCGCCAGGTGGCGACCATCTTCACCTCCGACAATGACTTTCCGGTGATTCTGGAGACGAAACCCGAATTCCAGACCGACACCTCGGGGCTGTCGCGCATATACATCAAGACAGCCAATGGCACCTCCGTGCCGTTGGAGGCGGTCACACACATCACGCCGACGGTCGGTCCGCTGCTGGTGAATCACCAGGGCTCGCAGCCCGCCGTGACGATCTCCTTCAACTTAGTGCCCGGCATGGCGCTTGGAACAGCTCAAGACGCCATCAAAGAGATTGCTCAGCAGTCCATTCCGGATAACGTGGCAGGCGACTTCCAGGGCACAGCGCAGGTGTTCGAGGATTCCAAGAAGGGTCAGCCGATCCTGCTGCTGGCTGCAATCTTTGCCGCCTATGTGCTGCTCGGCATCCTCTATGAAAGCTTCGTCCATCCCATCGTGATTATTTCAGGCCTGCCGTCCGCGGGCGTCGGCGCGCTACTCACGCTGATGGCATTCAAGATGGACTTGTCGGTGATTGCGATGATCGGCGTCGTCATGTTGGTGGGCATCGTGATGAAGAACGCCATCATGATGCTCGATTTCGCCATCGTCCGCAGACGCGTTGGTTTGTCCGCCGAGGCTGCCATCCGCGAGGCCGCGCTGCTCCGGTTCCGTCCGATCATGATGACGACTTTTTCGGCTATTTTCGGCACGCTGCCGATCGCGCTCGGCGCCGGCGCGGGCGCCGAGCTGCGCCAGCCGCTCGGTATCGCCGTGGTGGGCGGCCTATGCGTCTCGCAGCTGCTGACGCTCTATATCACCCCGGTGATCTATACCTATCTCGACGGAATCGACCGTATCCTCAAGCGCCGCCTCGATCCGCCGAAGGAAGAGCTGCCGGAAGAAGAGCCGGCCGAGCCGCGTCCGGTCGCCGCCGAGTAGCCCAAGCCGCCGGATTGCGATGCAGCACGCGGCTGACAGGCCGTGCGCCGGACTGGATTGCGCGCGGCAGCGGGGCCGCATAGCATCGGCCACCTTTTTTCATCAGGGGCAGGTCTGGACCATGGCGTATAATATTCTCCTGTTGGGCGCGTCCTATGGATCGCTGCTCGCCTCCAAGCTGCTGTTCGGCGGCCACTCGATTCACCTGGTATGCCTGCCGGCCGAAGCCGATCTCATCAACGCCGAAGGCTTCAAGGTGAAGCTGCCGGTGCGCGGCCGCGCCGAGCCCGTCCTGCTCGAATCGCGGAAGCTGCCGGGCAAGGTAACCGCGGGACCGGCGGCTGGCGTCGATCCCAAGCAATACGACCTCGTCGGCCTCTGCATGCAGGAGCCGCAGTATCGCTCAGCCGGCGTGCGTGAATTGCTCGACGCCGTCGGGCGGGCCCGCGTGCCTTGCATGTCGATCATGAATATGCCGCCGCTTCCCTATATGAAACGCATCCCGGGCCTCGATCATGCCGCGCTGGAGCCGGCCTACACCGATGCGCGCGTTTGGGATTCGGTCGATCCCGGGAAGATCACGCTCAACAGCCCGGACCCGCAGGCGATCCGTCCCCCCGACGGCAAGGCCAACGAACTGCTGGTCACGCTGCCGACCAATTTCAAATGCGCGCGTTTCGAGGATGAAAACGACACCGCAATCGTGCGCCGGCTCGAGAAGGATGTAGACGGAGCCCGCTTCGACACCCCCGAGGGCAAGATCGAGCTGCCGGTGAAGCTGAAGCTGCATGACTCGATATTCGTGCCGCTCGCCAAATGGGCGATGCTGCTGGCCGGCAATTACCGCTGCATCACCAAGGACGGCATGCGCACGGCGCAGGAGGCGGTGCACAGCGATATCGAGACGTCACGCTCGGTGTATAATTTCGTCAACGACCTGGTGCTGAAGCTCGGCGCCGCGCCGGGCGATCTCGTCCCGTTCGAGAAATACGCCGCCGCCGCGCAAAGCCTGTCGCGTCCGGCTTCCGCCGCGCGCGCGCTCACCAATGGGGCGCCGAATATTGAGCGCGCCGACAAGCTCGTTCAGCTCGTCGCCAAGCAGAAGGGCCTGAGCCATCCGGTGATCGACCAGATCGTGGCTCTGGTTGACTCACGGCTGGAGGCAAACAGGAAGAAAGCGGCGTGACCGGGGCGAAATAACAGGCGGCGGGCCGCCGTCGGAAACCTTGGAGGAAGCAGATGTCGATATGCTCGCCTGCAAATTTATCGATGGTCGTCGCCTTCGCATTGTTTCCGCTCGCGGCGCAGGCACAGAGCGCTGCCAACGGCCTGCCGGATGGCAACGGCAGGGATCTTGTTGCCGGTACGTGCACCGGCTGCCATCAGACCGACCAGATCACGCGCAGCTCCGGTTACACCCGTGAGCATTGGAAGGAGCTGATCGGCACGATGATCGATCTGTCGCCAGACCCGGCGGCGCAGGCGGCGATCACGCAGTATCTCGCCGAGAAATTCCCGCCCAATATCCAACGCGCGCCCAAGCTGATGCCGGGTCCCGCGCAGGTCACGTTCAAGGAATGGCAGGCGCCGACGCTCGGGCAGCGCTCGCGCGATCCGGTCGAGGCGCCGGACGGCACGATCTGGTTTGTCGGCCAGTTCGGAAATCTGATCGGGCGGATCAATCCGGCGACGGGAGAGATAAAGGAGTATCAGCTGCCGCCGAATGCGAAGCCGCATAGCGTGACGCTCGATGCACAAGGCACGCCTTGGTACACCGGCAACGGGAACGGCACGATCGGCAAGTTCGATCCGGCGACCGGCAAGATCACCGAATACAAAATGCCCGACCCCAACGCGAAGGATCCGCACACGCCGATCTTCGATCGGAAGGGGATCATGTGGTTCAGCCTGCAAACCTCCAACATGATCGGCCGTTTCGATCCGGCGACCGGCGACGTCAAGCTGGTCACCGCGCCGAGGCCGAATGCAAGGCCTTACGGCGTGAAGATCGACGCTGAGGGCACGCCGTGGGTGGCCTGCAACGGTGCGCCCTGTCTCCTTAAGGTCGACCCGGCCAGCATGGCGCTGACGGAAATCAAATTGCCGCTGGAAGGCACCACCGTCCGCCGCCTCGACATCGCGGAGGACGGCATGATCTGGTACGTCAATTCGGGGCAGGGGCGGATCGGCCGCTACAATCCGAAGACCGGCGACATCAAGGAATGGGCGTCACCGAGCGGGCCGAAGTCGCATCCTTATGCCATCGCGGTGGTCAACGGCATCGTCTGGTACAACGAGTCCGGCCAGCGGCCGGATACGCTGGTGCGTTTCGATCCGCAGAACGAGAGCTTCCAGAGCTGGCCGATTCCTTCCGGCAACGTCCATGCCGGCATTATCCGGCACATGAATCCGACGCGTGACGGCAACCTGCTGATCCACCAGAGCAGCACCAATCGCATCATGCTGGTGACGCCGAGGAGCCGCGCGGCGGAGGCGCGCTAGGCGACCTTCCGCACCATCTTCTCGAGATGGGCAATGACCTGCTCGACGTGCATCACATCGGCATATTTGTGGTGCAGGTCGAACAGGTTGACCTTGTGGCTGAGCATCGAGCGGTCGAAGGTGCATTCCTCGACCACTGTGTTGTGGAAACCGTGGGAATAGGCATCCACCGTGGAAGCGCGCACGCAGCCTGACGTGCTTTCCCCGCAGATGATCAGGCTCTCGACGCGCAGCGCCCGCAGATGCGCGACCAGCGGCGTGCCGAAGAAGGCGGAAGCGCGTTCCTTGTAGATCACGCGCTCGCCCGGCTGCGGCGCCAGCGCCTCGATGATCGCATATTGCTCTTCAGTCTCGCCCTGCATTCGGCGATTGGTCGACTTCACGCGGCCGGTGTCGGCATGGCGCGTCGTATAGATCACCGGCACGCCGGCGGCACGGGCGGCCTGGAACAGCCGCTGGGTCGGCTCGATCGCCTTCCAGGCATTCTCGCCGCAAGAGCCGGGGTGCGCGCGATTGGCCTCGCGCACCGGAATATTCCCGCCACCGTAGGCGTTGCGATAGAGGTCGATGGCAAGCACCGCTGGCGCCGGTCCGACATAGGTCTCGCGGTGATAGGCGGCGTAGATTTCGAGGATTTCCTCGTCGACCACGTCCTTCCAGCAATGATCGTTGAAATCGGTCATGGCGATGCCGCTTTACTGCCCGCGCACCAGGCTGCGGGTGCGTTGAACGATTTTCGGCGGATATTGATAGAGGCGACGGATAATTTCTTCCGCTTCACCGGCGAGGATCGGCTGCACCGGCAGGCCGGATTTTTGCGCATCCGCCAGGAAGTCGGCATCCTGTAGAAGTTTTTCAAATGCGCCGCGCAGCGCCGCCACGCGCTCCGGCGGCAGGTCGGGCGGCGCGATGAAGGGTCGGCCGAGCGACAGCCGCGACAGCAAGAGCTCGATCACCTGCCGGTCCTGTTCCTTGCTGACATAGTCCAGCACGCCCGGCACGTCCGGCAGCGCCGGGTCCTTCTGCAGAGTCATCTGCACCAGCAGCTTCATCTGGCCTTTGGAGATCTGATCTTCCACATAAGTGCGCGCATTGGCGGAATAACCGGTGACGAACAGGCCGTGCAATTCACCGCGCTCGATCGCCAGGAAAATCTCGGGCTGCGCCTTGTAGGTCGGAATCACCTTGATGCGGGTGCCGAACAATTCGTTGAACAGCCGCACATAGGTCGCGGCGTCGGTTTCGTGGCCGGTAGAGCCGAAGAAGAGTTCGGTCTTTTTGGCTTCTTCCACGGTCTGCGCCGGCGCCTTGGTGGAAACCACGCCCATGCCGGCTTCCCGCGCCAGACTGCCGAGCCAGTTAAGCTTGAGCGGATCGAAGCGCGCCTTCGAATCCTCCCCATAAAGCAAGGGTGCGGTGGGGATGGCGCGGTCGAACAGGGCGAAAACGGTGCCGTCCTTCGGCGCGACATTGTATAGGTGATTGGCAGCCACCATGCCGCCGGCGCCGGGCATGTTCTGCACCACGATACCGGGTTGGCCCGGCAGGTGCTTGCCGATGTGGCGCGCAACCATGCGGGTGTAAGCGTCGTAGCCGCCGCCCGGGGCGGTGGGCGCGATGATGGTGACGGTCTTGCCGCGCCAGAAGTCGCTCTCTTGCGCTTGAGCCGGCGTCAGGCAGGCGCCGAGCCACAGCGCCGCGCCGATACAACTCAACAGCAAAAAGGTGGAAAGCCGACGCAGGACATCACCTCACGCGGAACAGCTGGACAATTACGTCTGCTATCTTCGGCGGAAGTGCGATGGTGTCAATATGGCGAATGAGCTTAAAGCGAGAAGCTGGTGCCGCAGCCGCAGGAGGCGGTGACGTTCGGGTTGTTCACCTTGAACGAGGCGCCGATCAAGTCGTCCACGAAATCGATCTGCGAGCCCGCCAGATATCCGAGCGAGACCGGATCGATCAATACGGTGGCGGCCTCGCGCGTGATCACGAAATCGTCGCTGGCCTGCTCGGTTTCGATGTCGAACTTGTACTGGAATCCGGAACAGCCGCCGCCTTCGACGCTCACGCGCAGCTTGGCGCCCGGCGCTTCGCGGCCGAGGATCTCCCCGATCTTGCGTGCCGCCTGTTCGGTGACGACGACTGCCGTGGTCATTGCGCGACCCATCCGCTGTTACGGCCTGATATATAAGGCCTTTTCCGGAGGCGGCAAGGCCCACCGCAGCCGCGCTATTTGGCCCCCTTTAACAGGTCCCGGACCTTCTTGGCCACGTCCATGCGCACGCGCATCTGCCAGTCGATGTCGGTGTAGTCGGAATATTGCACGCCGGGCCTGGGGATGACGCGCGGGTCGAGGAAGGATTCGTCGGTATCCGTGCGCATGGTCGCGGCCTGCGCATTTTTCGAATAAAGCTCGAGCGCTTCCTTTCCCGCCATCCAGTTCACGAACACCTTGGCGGCATTCGGATGCGGCGCCTTGTTGGCGACGCTGAGCAGGGACGGCGCGGGGGTGACGCGGTTTTGAATGCCCTCGAGCTCAAAGAGCTCCACCAGCTTGTAGCCCTCGTTCACCAGCGCGCGCATGTCGTCGATGTGGCAGGTCAGACAGATCGGCGCGCTGCCGCGCGCCAGCCAGTCGCTCAGCTGACGGCGGTCGCGCTGCACGATGGCTTGCTGGCCGATGTAGAGCTGCTTGACGAAATCCGGCCCCAGCTGGGTGTAGAAATGCGCGGCACTCCCGGCGCCGGCGCCGCCCCCGGCCGCCGGATCCTCGGTGGCGATCTTGCCTTTCCATTTCGGATTCAGCAGGTCCTTGACGTGACGCATCTCCTCCGGCTTCACGTAATCCTGATTGACAACCATGTGGCTGTCGACGCTTCGGAACATCAACAGCAGATATTGCTTCTCCGGATCGGCGAACGGGATCACGCCGCCCTTCCACTTCGACGCATCGGTCACCTCCGGCAGGACCAGCATCGGCTTGAGCGGATCGATCATCTTCTCGGCATAGAGCACCGAGATACTGGTTCCGCCGTTCGACATGAAGACGTCCACCGAATAAATCCCGGCGGCGCGCTCGGTGCGCACCTTGCCCACCGTCGTGCTGGACTGGCCGGCGATGTGTTCGACCTTGATGCCGTAGCGCTCGGTGAATTTCGGGATGATCTCGTTGCGCATTGCCGGCGATGGCTGGCCGAGGACGACGACCGTGCCTTCCTTCTTCGCGGCGGCGACGGTCTCGTCCCAGTCCTTTTGCCAATTCGCGGTTTGCGCCTGCGCGAACGAGGTCAACGCGAGCAACGCAAACAACGCTGCAAACTTGCCGGACGCCAGCATCTTCATTCCCCCCTGGCCTTGCTCCCTGTTCCCGAGCGGCGCTTTGCGCGACGTCAATTGCGGATGTCCTGCAGGAACAGGCTGGTCGGAATTTCGTGTCCGAGCCCACGTTTTTTCACTTCCTCATAGACCTTGCCGGCGACGGCGTAGAATTGCGCCCCCTGCAGATTACCGCGTTCCGAATAGGTGATCTGGTCCGCCGAGGTGCGGCCTTTTGCCTTCCCGCTGAGCAGGTCGGCGAGCGTGATCCGCTTGCCGGGAAGCGCCACGCCGTGCGCGCGGCCTTTGATGCGGCCGTCGCCATGCTTGGGATCGCGCGGACGCGCTTCGTAGCCGATATGCTCCGCATCGGTGGCAAGCTCCGGATGGCCGACCGGGGCCGGGCTGTCTCCGAAGCGGAGATAGGAGTCGACGCGCGCGAGCGCCTTCGAGTCCGGCTTGCCGCTGCCGCCGATCACCACGATATGCGAGCCCTTTTCGAGCAGGCTGCCGTCGGTCACCGACACGGCGGAGTCAGTCAGCGCCGCGACGATATGCGCGCCCTTGTAGATGTCTTCCGGCTTGTCGCAGACTTTCACCTCGATGTTGTAGCGGTGGCGCATCTCGTCGGCGAATTTCTCGCGATTGGCCTTGGTCGGGCTGAAGACCTGCAGCTTCTTGATGGTGCGCACCGCGTTGAACGCCTGCATATGGGTGCGCGCCATGCCGCCGGAACCCAGCATGCCGACCACTTCGGCGTCCTCATTGGCCATGTATTTCACCCCGATGCCGCCGTCACCCGCCACGCGCATGTGCTGCAGCACGCCGTCATTGATGATCGCCAGCGGCTCGCCGGTCTCGATCGAGGTAAGCAGAACCAGCCCGCAGAACAGGCCGGGCTTGGTGCAGTATTTTTCCTGCGTGATCACGCCGTTGTAATTGTCTTCCCAGATGATGTCGGACTTCATGCGGATGGCGAAATAACCCGAGGTCGAGCCGCCTTCCATGGTGCCCCACTGGTAGTTCTTCTTCGGATCGCTGGTGGGAATGCGGATGTCGATGCGCGGCCGGCAGACCGCTTCGCCGATGGCCAGATTCTTGTATGATTCCTCCAGCGCCGCGATGGTGGTTTCCATCGTCAGCACCTTCTCGACTTCGTGATTATTGATAATCAATGTCATCGGCGCGTTTTCCCCATTCGTATTGGCCACGTCGTCGGCGGCAGGCGGCCCGCATTGTTTATCAGTGCCCGTCGGGATAGTTAAGGCCGGCGAGGGCCGCGATTTAAGGCGAGAAGATGATGGCAATCGATGCCGACGGGCGGGACGTCTATGCCGCCGATCCGGGCGAAAGCCGCGGCCGCCGCCACGCGGAGCCGGCAAGCCAGACGCGCAACGCCTTTCGCCGTGATTGCGATCGCCTGATCCATGCCACCGCCTTCCGGCGGCTCAAGTACAAGACCCAGGTTTTTGTCTTCCACGAAGGCGATCATTACCGCACCCGGCTGACCCATACGCTCGAGGTGGCGCAGATCGCGCGGGCGCTGGCGCGGGCGCTGCGGCTCGACGAGGATTTGAGCGAGGCGCTGGCGCTGGCGCATGACCTCGGCCATCCGCCTTTCGGCCATGCGGGCGAGCGGGCGCTCGATGCCTGCCTGCGTGAGCACGGCGGCTTCGATCACAATGCGCAGACGCTGCGCATTGTCACCGATCTGGAGCGACGCTATCCCGACTTCAACGGACTCAACCTGACCTGGGAAACGCTGGAAGGCATCGTCAAGCATAATGGGCCGCTGACGACGAAGAGCGGCGACCCGGTCGGTCGCTACCGCGTGCAAGGCTTGCCGGAGGCAATCCGCCGCTACAACGCGATTCAGGACCTGGAGCTCTGGAGTCACGCCAGCGCGGAAGCGCAGGCCGCCGCCATCGCGGATGACATCGCCTACGACGCGCACGACATCGACGATGGCTTGCGCGCCGGCCTGTTCGCGCTCGACGATATCGTCAAGGTGCCGGTGGTCGGCAGCCTGATCGCGGAGGTCCGGGCGGAATATCCCAAGCTGGAAACCGAGCGGCTCGTGCATGAGCTGGTGCGCCGGCTGATCGGCGTCATGGTCGAGGACGTGATCGCCGAGACAGGGCGGCGGCTGGGGGCGACGAAGCCGGGATCTGCCGCGGAAGTGCGGCATGCCGAACGGCCGGTGGTTGGATTTTCCCCGGAGATGGCCAAGAGCGATGCCGCCATCAAAGGCTTTCTTTATCCTCGCATGTATCACCACGCCCGCATCGAACGGATCATGAAAGACGCTGAAACGGTCGTGCGCGATTTGTTCGACCATTTCCGCGCCAGACCGGAGGACATGCCGGCGGAGTGGAGCGCCGGCGCAGACGATCACGCACGGGTACGCGGCATCGCCGATTTCATCGCCGGGATGACCGACCGCTATGCCCTGATCGAGCACGCACGGTTTTTTCCTAACACGCCGGATTTGCGGTGAGGCGGCGCGGGTTTTAATCCGCCTTGGCGAGCGGCGCGACGGCGGGACCGTTCAGCGCGGTGCCATCGGGTGCGAAATGCGATCCGTGGCAGGGGCAGTCCCAGCAGGTCTCGACGGAATTCCAATGCACATGGCAGCCGAGATGGGTGCATTTTGCCGAGCGCAGATACAGTTTGCCCTTGGGATCGCGATAGGCGGCGATCTTCTGCAGGCCTTGCCGCACGATCGCGCCGTCCCCCGGCTTTAACTCGTCGACTGAGGAGATTTCGCCCGGCGCGATGTATTCGGCAAAATTCTTCAGCGGCGTGACGTTCTCGCTGATGAAATTTTGCATCGCCGACCCGGTCTTGCGGGACGGGTCGTAAAGCTCGCTCCATACGCTCTGGCCTTGCAGGATCAGCTCCCTGAGCACGAGGCTGGCGACCACGCCGTGCGTGATGCCCTGGCCGGAATCGCCGGTCGCGACAAAGATATTTTCATTGCCGGGATTGCGGCCGATAAAAGCGGAATAGTCGACCGGATCGAGGACCTGTCCCGACCAGCGATGCGTGACGCTGCCGAGTTGCGGCAGCAGATTGCGGATCCAGGCTTCGATCGCCTGAAAACGCTCTTCGCCA
>DASSPI010000117.1:0-3857 GCA_035699705.1 Xanthobacteraceae bacterium | reverse complement strand
GCGCATAAAGCAGCGGCATGTCGGGTTCGGCCTCAATCCGATGGGTCGTGCCGTTCACATGCAGGGTGAATGTCTGGGCCACGCGCGCCTCCCTATGGCAGCAGGCCGTCCGTTTATTTTTGCGGTACGGGGACGGTGCTGATTATGTTGGCTGTTTCTCTCCCGGTTAGAGCCCAAGAATACTCAGGGATTCCGCCGCGCGCCAGAGCAGGTTCGCCAGCCCCCGGGCTTCCGCCGGGAACCAGAAAACTGCGTATGACTCACCGGCTGAGGGCCCCGGTGCAGCCTAACAAGGTGCATGAGCTGCAGAAATCCAGTAAAGTTGCGGAAGAGGTGCTAGCCGATGAAAATTCTTGTGGTCGATGATCACGTTTTGATCCGCCAAGCCATGCACGGCATGCTGAAAAAGTTGCGGCGCGACGTGATTGTGCTTGAAGCACCGAGTTCGGCGAAGGCGATGCAGGCCATCGCCGATCACCCGGATCTCAGTCTGATACTGCTGGATTTGTCGCTTCCCGACCGAGACGGATTCTCGGTTCTGGCCGACCTGCGGGACCGCTTTCCCGCCATCGCCGTGGTCGTGGTGTCGGCGGTTCACGATCCCGGCAATGTGCGCAAGGCGCTCGATCTCGGCGCGCTGGGATATATCCCGAAATCCGCGCAAGGAGACGTCATCCTCAGCGCGCTTCGGCTGGTGATCTCCGGCGGAATCTATGTTCCGCCGGAAATTCTGACCCGCAGCTCCTCGCAAACGGCTTTCGAAAAGGACCGGCTCGGAGAAGCCCCCGACTCCTCGCATTACATGGGTCTCACCGGCCGCCAGTTGGAGGTGCTGGGCTTGATGATGCAGGGCAAGAGCAACAAAACGATCTGCAGGATCCTTGAACTTGCAGAACCCACGGTGAAAAACCACGTCACGGCTATCCTGAAGACGTTAAACGTCACCAATCGGACTGAAGCTGTTGTGGCGGCCAACAATCTCGGCTGGAAGCTGCGCGTGCCTTCGCGGGCAGAGGGATAGATTCTTACAGAGCGGAAGCGGGCCGCTTGCTTATGATTTGAGTAAGGGTTGCGCGTAGCGTCATCGGCTCCACCGGCTTGTGCAGCAAGGAATAGCCATTCGCGCGCGCAGCGCGAAGCGGCTCCGCATCCATATCGCCGCTCATCAGAAACGCAGGGATCGGCGCGTCGAGAGCGAGGCGCAGGCGCGATATCGCCTCGATGCCGTTTTTCCCGTCCTGCAGATGATAGTCCGAGATGATCATGTCCGGTGGTTTGCTGTGTTCGGCAAGCGAATCCAATACTGCGTTTGCATTTTCTCCCGCGACCACATCACAACCCCAGCTTCTGATAAGTCCGCTCATTCCCTCGAGCACAAGGCGGTCATTGTCGATTACGACGATCAGTTTTTTGTCGGAAAAACCGAGGTGACGTTTGGGCACGATGGCGGGCGCATCAGCCTCCGGTGCCGCCGCAACCTGGTTGACGGTGACGGAAAAGCACGAGCCCTTGCCGACGATCGATCTGACCTGGACCGAATGCTCCAGCAGCTTGCTCAAACGATCGACGATCGCCAGGCCAAGGCCAAATCCGACGGGTTGGCCGGCGTCGGACGCCCTGAGCCGATAAAACTCGCCGAAGATATTCTCGTGCTGGTCCGCTGGAATGCCGTTGCCGGTATCCCAGATTTCGATCCGCAACTGGTTTCCGCTTTTGCGGCAACCGACAAGGATGCGTCCCGTTGCGGTATAGCGGATGGCATTGGATACCAGGTTGAAGATTATCCTCTCCAGCAGGATGCGGTCGCTCCGAATCCAGGCCGAACTTCCCATCACGCATAACGAAAGGCCCTTTTCATGCGCGGCCTCGGCGAAAGTCGTTTCAATTCTCTTCAGCAGTTGCGCCACGGGATAGTCAACGAGCTTGGGCACGAGTACCCCGGCATCCAGCTTGGTCACGTCAAGCAGCGCATTGAACAATTCGTTCATGACGGAGAGCGATGCCTGGATCCGCGAGATGATTTTCTTTCGCTCATCGGCGCGACCGCGAAATTGAAGCTGCGCGACGAATAGACCGAGCGCGTGCAGCGGCTGGCGCAAATCATGGCTGGCGGTCGCGAGAAAGCGCGACTTGGCCTGCGTGGCGAGCTCAAGCTGCTTTGTGCGCTCCTCAACTTTGCGTTCCAGATTCGAGTATGAATCTTGCAGCTGACCGGCCATCTTGTTGAATTGCGTGCCGAGCTCTTCCAGCTCATCGCCCGTTGCGATCGCGATACGCTGATTGAGATCGCCGCTTCCCAACCGCATCGCCCCGGCGGTCAGGGTCTGGATCGGCACCACCATCTTGCGGGCAAAGTACAGCCCGGCCAACACCGCCGAGATAAGTCCGGATACAAGCAGCAAACCGGAGCGGTAGAGCCGGTCATAGAGCGGCGCGAAGGCTTCTTCGACCGGCAGTTCTGCAAATACGAACCAGCCAAGCTGTTCGACCGGAGCGTGTGCGGTCAGGACCTGCCGCCCGCTCAGATCGGCTGCAACGCTGGAATAATCCGTTGCTCCGCCCGAGCGCTCGGCGCGGGCAGCCTGGACATGCGCAAGCCGGGACAAGTCCATCTTCCGCAGCACGAGGCTGATGTCGGGGTGAGCAATGAGACGGCCGGCGGAATCGACCAGATAGATCTGACCCTTCTCTCCAACTTTGATTTGCCAAACCACGTCCCAGATGAATTTGAGATTCACCTGCGCGACGATTACGCCATGGGCCGGCCGCGTCCCCGCAACCGCTATGGTCATGTAGGGCTCGGAATCCCGAAGGAAATAGACCGGCCCATAATAGAATTTGCGCGCGAGCGCCTGGATGACGGCTGGATCTTTTGAAAAATCGGCCATGCTTCCGATGACATCCATGGCCTGTCGGGATGAGCGATATCTTTCAATACCCGCCGCATCGAACTGTGCAATTTCGGTAACCGGCGGCGCCTGTCGGAATAGACGCGCGACGTCGAAGCGCCATTCGTCCTCTGTCTTTGCCGCTACCGGCAATTGCGTTGCCCAGGCCAATTGACCTTCGATTTCCGTTACGAACTGGCCAATTTTGCTGGCGGCGGATTTTGCCTGCTCGCCTTGAATGCGGAGCAGGAGCCCCTTCAGTTCATGGTAGGAGAACCATGCATGCAGGATGCCCGTCAAAATGACAGAAAGGGCAACGACAGCGATAAGGACGGTGGCATATTTGTAAAAAAGTCCGCTGCGCGTAATGCGGGTAGCCGCTGTTGCCGTTTTTTGCTTCCGTGGATCAAGCATCTCGATAATCAGGGATTTTTGTCACGGCGCTCGCGTCTATTCTCTGGCTCGGGGCAGCCGGCTAGAGGCTGAAGAATGTCGAAAAGACCTTCATTTAGCAATTCATTACAGCATCAAATTGCAATCATTTCGTTGACCGTGATCTGCCCGGACAAGCTATGATGATCTTATTGGGGCTGCTGCGGGCGAGGCAGATATGGGGCTTAGGCGGCGCGACTTTCTGACCGTTCTGGGTGCCGCGACGATCGGGGCGACGAACTCATCATTCGCTCAGCCGCCGAACCGAACCGCCAAAATTGGATTCCTGATGGGTCTTGCAGACGACGCGGAGGCGCGCGGGCGCGCGAAGGCCTTTGAGGACGCTCTGCGGGAAGAAGGATGGACCGTCGGACGCGACGTCAAAATAGAGTATCGCTTCGCGGCGGGCGATGCCCGGCGGATGCAGGCTTTTGCGCAAGAGCTGGTTGCGCTTAAGCCGGACGTCATCGTCGGCCATAGCACGCCGGTCGTCAGAGAACTCGTAAAAGCCACGCGCACGATCCCCATCGTTTTTGT
>DASSPI010000116.1:0-26145 GCA_035699705.1 Xanthobacteraceae bacterium | reverse complement strand
GCTCTATGCCGAGCGCTTGAAGCTGACCAATGCCAACGACCACACCATCCTGCCGGAAATCATCTCCAAGGAACCGCTGGCGCCAGTGGTTCGTCATGGCGACGATCAATGGCTCGACATTGCACGCTGGACTCATTTCGCGATGGTCAATGCGGAGGAGTTGGGCGTCAGCTCGAAGAATATCGGAGACGCGCTGAAGTCGGACCGGCCGGAAGTGATGCGTCTGGTCGGCACGGAGGGTAGTTTCGGCGAGCAGCTAGGGCTGTCGAAAGCCTGGGCCGAGCGCATCATCCGGCTCGTCGGCAATTACGCCGAGGTATTCGAACGCAATCTCGGCACCGGCTCGCGGCTCGCTATCGCGCGTGGCGTGAACAATCTCTGGAACAAGGGCGGCATCCAGTACGCGCCGCCGATTCGCTGAGAAATCCCGGCGACGCTCCGTTTTTGCTTGGCCGCCGTCAATATCCCGAGGCGCGCACACGCGCGCTGCCGGTCGCGCTGACGGACGAGCGTTTTTTCTTCTTCACGTAAACCTTTGCCTGCGCCCGGGCGCCCGGGGTGTAGCCACCCGGCGGTTTCGCCGACTGCCGGAAGCTGCTGTTGAAAGGCTCGCCCGCCGCTTCACTGCCGGCGGTCAGGCCCATCCGCGCGAAGGCAGGAGCGGTGAGCGTGATGGCGATCGCAATCGTTGTCAGGAAGGTTTTCATTGGCACTCCTGTCAGGGTTCGCAGAGAGCAAAGAGTCCCGGGGCACCGCCCCGGGACGTTTCGCGATTACTTGTCAGACCCGCCTTCACCACCGCTGCCGCTGCCGCTGCCGCCGCCGCCGGTGCCGCCGCCAGTGGTTACGCCGGTCTTCGGACCTGGATTGGCGCTGCTTCCAGCGCTCTCCTTGGCAGGATCCTTGGGCTCTGAAGCGGCGCCCGTGGTTCCCGCGCGCGGCAGGATCTGGCCTTGCCCCATCGCGCCCTGACCCTTGTCGTTCGGGTCTTTTGCCGATTCCTTGGCGCCGCTTGCTTGCGGTTCACCGCGCGATTCGCTGCCGGCGGTGAGACCCTGTGCGAAAACCGGGGCCGTCAGCGCGGCCAGAATCGCCGCGGTGGTCACGAATGTTTTCATCATATATCTCCTGTTCAATTGTTTTGCCTCAGTGCTTCCTTCCGATTTTGTCAACGCCCAAACCATGCCGAAGTTGCGCGCTTCGGCGAAGCATGCTGACCGGTTGTCAACGCCGGAACCATGCCGAAGTTGCACGCTGCGGCATGGTTCGGGCGTTGACCGTTACCGGATTTCTTTCTTCAACGTTACTTGCGGTTGCCGCCATCGGCCCCGCTGCTGCCGGGGCTAAATCCGCCGCCGATATCCGCGCCCGAGGTGCGCTTTTCGCTCTCAAGCGAGCTGGCGCGCGCGGTACTGGCGCTCCCGGAACCCGAGGTCTCGGAGCGGCGAAGGATTCTGCCTTGCGCCATCGAACCTAAAGCCATCGAGCTGACGCCAATTTCAATCCGGTCCGTCGGACCATCCTGACTGGGTGAGATGGTTGACATCTTCAGATTGCCCAGAGCTTCGCCCTTGGTGTCCTCGGACCCTTCGCCGAAAGCGGGCAAGACAAGCGCGGCCACAATGGCCACCGTTGTGATGAAGGTTTTCATTCCTGCATCTCCTGTCTATCGACTCGCCCCCAGTGCCCACCCATCAACACCCCACGCAGGGGTGAGGGTTTCACGCCCTATATTTCAACGTGCCAGCGGGGGTCGAGGTTTCACAGCGGAACCCGCGTTTTGCGGAGTCATCCTGCAATGCGCCTGTCATAAAAAGTAAAATTGAGAATAGTTCCGGGGCCTGAAACCGCGGTTCAGCCTGGCTTTGCGATATTAATAAGTGGACTTCAGCCGCAGATGATCGAGCCGGTTGGCCGATTGAATCTCGAGCCGCCGCTTCTGATTGTCCTGCATCACGTCAAGCGGGATCACCGCGCCGGCCGCGCCGCGCGCCCAAACGCGGCGATAAAATTCGCTCAGCGTCGCTGTTGCTTCGCCCGCCACGCCGACAATCACGTCGCCTTTGCGCAGACCGGCTAATTGCGCAGGACCGCCTTGCGTCACGCGCTGCACTTTCAGCTGGCCGTTTACCGGCTCGGTGCTGACCCCAAGCCATGGACGGCGCGGGCCGGTAACCTGGCCGGCCGACGTGAGATCGGCAAGGATGGGCGGAAGCATGTCGATCGGAACGAACATGTTGCCCGCAACGGCGCTGGCGTCACCGACCGCGTCGCCCACGATCAGCGAGCCGACGCCGATCAGCTTGCCTTCTCGATTGATCAGTGCCGCACCGCTCCATTCCGGATGCGGCGGCGAGGTAAAGACGGCGCGATCGAGCAGATATTCCCAGCTCCCGGCAAACTCGCGCACCGCGGCCACATGCGCCGGCAACACCATGCTGGGGCCGCCGGAACTGACGACCAGCACGGCGTCGCCCTTTTTCAGGTCAGCCGTGCTGCCGAGCGTGATCGGCCGGACTTTCAATGGCGTCATCGCACGCAGGAGACCGAAGCCGGTCTCGTGGTCGTACCCCACAACGCTGGCCGGCAGCATGCGGCCGTCATCGAGCGTCAGTTCCGCGGCATGAGCTTCCACCATCAGATAGCCGATGGTGAGCACGAGCCCGCTGTCGTCGATGACGACGCCGGAGCCCTCGCGTTCGCGGCCGAGATTTTCGGTCGTGCGCGCATCGGGATTGATGAAGGTCTTCACCCCGACGACGCCGGAAATCAGTTCCTGTAGCGACGGCGATTGCGCCCGCGCCCCCGAGATCGCCGCGACCGACAGCACGCTGGCCAGCAGCATCACCCGAAGAAGATTTTCGCGGCGGAAGACCATGCGGAGCGCTCCGGCAGCTGGCAATTATAGCCGAGACCGCTTTCAGGCATAGAGCTATCGCGTGATTCCGAAAAGCTTGCCACAGGACTTGGTGCGGCGGTGGGAACCGGTTTCGGATAAGATCACGCGCCGCTCTAAAGAAGGAGTGCGTTACCTGCGCACGCAGATCACGCGCACGACGGAAGACTTGGCCTCGTTGGCATTGCCGGACGGCGGCGTCACGCCCTCCGCGGCCAGGAAGTCGCGAATGGCTTGCACCGGAATGACGGTCGCCGCGGGCGGCAGCTTGGCGGCACCCGCCTCGGCCATGAGCTGCGCCTTGAATTGAACCATGCCGAGCAGGCGATTGTTGCTGTCGAGCACGGCCGCGCCGGAAAATCCCGCTACCGGCGCGCCGTCGAGCGCGCGCAGGCCACTGTCACCCTTCACCGCGCCGAGCTTCGCGCGTGCGGTGCTCGCCGCACTGCCGCCGGATTGCGCTTTGGGATCGGCGACCCCCACCAGCGTCAGCTCCGGACCCGATCCAACGTCCGTCGAAAACGGAAGCGGCGAGAGCTGGCGGTTGCCGTAGACGCGCAACAGCGCGAGCCCTTTGCCCGGATCCTCCGCTACCGTCTCCGTGTTCCCCAAGCCCGGCAGAGTGATCACGGCGCAGCCTTCGATCACATGACGCGGGGTGAGGATGTGCCCCGCCGCACTCACCACCATGCCGGTAGCGTATTCCACCTTGCCCTTGGCCTCCGCCGCCTGCAGCACCGCCGCCTGCTTGTTGGAGAAAGGAACGAAGGCGCCCCAGACCGCGCCGACGATCTTCGCCATGGTGCCGTGCATCGCCTGGTCGTAGAGCACCGTGAGGCCGCGCACTTCGCCGTTCTTATATTCGGCGCGCGCGTAAAATTTCTTCAGCCCTTGCAGCCCGGTCATTACGAAGGAGTCGCTGCGCAACTGACTGGTTTCGACCTTGCGCTCCGGCTCCTGCTTGTGCTGGTTGAATACCGCGGCGAGCGAGGCGCCCGGCTCGGCGATACGGAATGTTTCCACCACCGCTTCGCCGCGCTCCGAGCTCCAGCGGCTGCCCAGCTTGTTCTTCACCCACTGCGGCAACAGCTTGGCCGGGAAGCCCACGCGCGAGCCGCTTTGCGCGTCTTCCACCACGCGCCAGCCGACGGCCTCGCGCTCCTTTTTCGCGGCCGCGGCAAGCACCTCGCGTTCTTTCGGATTGAGGATGCCGGTCTGTTTGGTTTTATTCTCGCGCTGGAAGGCGCGCACGGCAGCGATGCTGCGCTCGGTGAAATCGCCGTCGGCCACCCCCTCATAATGGCCGGCCCAGAGCAGATCGGATTGGATCGCGATGCGCTCGGCCGGCGGCATCGCCGCATAGGTCTCCGCCGGAGACGGAAGCACCGGCCGCTGTACGGCGGATTGTTGTGCCGATGCGGGCAATATGCCGATCAGCACCGCTAGCAGGGCAACGCAGAACCGCATGCCTGTCCCCGACGCAACCCGACCCCATCTTTGCCTGGCAAAATTACGTTGGACGGACGAATGTGGCAATCGCAAGAGGGGGCTTGACCCGGAGGGCAGCAGCCGACGTGATGGCTAAGCCGTTGGGGCCGGAGACGAATTAACGATGCTCACGTCGGAAGAACTGGAGCGCTATGCACGCCATATCGTGCTGCGCGAGGTGGGAGGCCCGGGGCAAAGCGCGCTCAAGCGCGCCCGGGTGCTGGTCGTTGGCGCGGGCGGCCTCGGCGCGCCGGTGCTGCTCTACCTCGCAGCCGCGGGCGTCGGCACGCTTGGCGTGGTCGACGACGATACCGTGTCGCTGTCCAATCTTCAGCGGCAAGTCATCCACGGCACGCCCGATATCGGACGGCAGAAGGTGGAAAGCGCGTCGGATGTGATCCGCCGCCTGAACCCGCATGTGCGCATAGAAGCTCATGCCATCCGGCTCGCGGCGGACAACGCGATCGATCTCATCAGCCGCTACGACATCGTTGCCGATGGATCGGACAATTTCGCCACCCGTTATCTCGTCTCTGATGCCTGCTATTTCGCGCGGCGGCCATTGGTCACCGCCGCCGTCGGCCCCTTTGACGGCACGCTCACGACGCTGCGCCCGCACGAATCCGGCGCCGACGGCAAACCGAATCCAACTTATCGCTGCCTGTTTCCGGAGCCGCCGCCGCCAGGCATCGTGCCGGCCTGCGCGGAGGCAGGCATCCTCGGTGCGCTTCCCGGCGTGCTCGGCTCGCTCATGGCCTTCGAAGTGATCCGCGAGATCGTGAAATTCGGCGAGGGTCTCGTCGGGCGCCTGCTGATGATCGACGCGCTGGCGATGCGATTCGAGACGCTGAGCTACGCCTGGGATCCCGCCAATCCGCTTTCCGGACAGAATCCCACAATCAAGGCGCTCGTTGGTAATCCATAGGCCGCCGGCAAGCGCGCCGGCTGTTCCCTTTTTTGCCGGTCATGCCAGAATGACTCACCCGATGAGCCGGCTGACCAACGCGCCTTAGAGCGCGAACGACTCGGCCAAGGTGTCTGGGGAGAGGGTATTTCATGGACTTCAGCCTCTACGACTACATATCCGTCAATACCTTCTGGACCATCCTTTTCATCATCCATGCCTTGTTCGCCGTCGCTCTGCTTGGAGCTTTGACGCATCAAGCCGTATCGGTGCTGATGCCGGTGCGCCAGCCGGCGGGAGGTTTCATGACGCGCTTTCGCGCGGTGCAGGGAGCCGGCTATGCCACGGCCATCTGCGTGCTGTGGGTGATCACTTTCCTGCTCGGCGCGTGGATCTACTTGAAGTATCGCGTCTCGATCCGCATCCCGCTGGAGCGAGCCGGCTTCTGGAAGACGCAGGGGTTTTTCGAATTGAAGGAGCATCTCGTCAGCATCGGGCTCGGACTGCTTCCCGCCTATTGGTATCTCTGGAAAAGCAAATCGCCGGAGTATGACAGCGCGCGCAAATGGGTGACCGTGGTGCTGGCGGTGTTCTGCTGGTTCGCATTCCTCGTGGGGCACGTGGTCAACAACACGAGGGGCTTTGGATCATGAGGCAGAAAACCATCGCCTCGTCGGAGAAGTTCAGGACATTCGCGCTGGTGTTTTCGTTGACGGCAGTCGTGGTCTATGTGCTGTGCGATCTGTTGAAGCTGCCGCTGTTCACTTATCACCCAGCCACCGGTCGCCTGGAATGGGGATATGCGCTGCCCCGCCGGAACGAAGGGCCGGTGATGTACTGGTACGGGTGGCTTCTGACCACGCTGATCGCCGCATCGGCCATGGGGCTGCTCGCTACCTTGCTGCCCGAAAGCGTGACCAGGAGGGTTCCGCTCTTTGCCATATGGCTGCTGCCGATCCTGGCGGTTCCCATTATGGCCTATACGCTGATGTCGTTCTGGAGCAGGTAGCGGCCTGCTGCGGGTCGTCATAGGATGCTCCCGCGCGCCGCGATCGGAAACGGAGGCATGATGAAACTTGGCAATGTCGGCTTCGTGGCCGTGGCGATGGTGTCTTTGGCCTTGCTCTTGCCCCTCACGGCTTGGGCGGGTGGTGAACTGGCGGACGAAGATCACGACGACCACGGAGACACCACCAAAGGACCTTATGGTTTCGTCAAGGATAGCCGGGGGTCTCCTGTCCCCGAGGCGACGGTGATGGTGGATATCAAGAATCGCGGACAACTGGTGACGCAGACCAATATTCTCGGCGCCTATAAAATCCCTGCCTTCGGCATCGAGATAAAGGCGGAAGACGTGACGATCGGCTGCAAGAAGGATGGTTACAAGCAGGTCAGCGTCGTGCTCCGCGAAGGGCTGAACGACCCAAGTGGCGCCTTTGAGGTCGAGTGCACGCTGCAGAAACAGTAAACGGCTGAGCAGGCACGCCTGATGGTCTTGCGTAGTTTCATCGCCCTGCTGATCTATTTTTCCACCATCTACACCGCCAGCAGCGAAGGGATCCGGTTGCGCTATGCCCAGGCCTATTCGGCGCTGCGGACTATTTTTGCCCTGCCGCTGTTTATCGCAGAGCGCGAAGGCTTCTTCGTGCGCGAAGGCTTGGAATTCAGCATGGTTCCGGTTGCCGGCGGCGGGGAGCAGCTGGTGGCCGCCTTGCACAACGGTTCGGCCGATATTGCGCATGTTGCGACCGCATTCCTCATCCAGTCGGCGCTCGCCGGATCCGACGCGGTTGCCGTCCTCGCCGAATTCAACAATCCGGTCTACAGCCTGATCGCCAAGCCGGAGATCAGGACCTATGCCGACCTGAAGGGCAAGCTTGTCGGCGTCGCGGCGGAAAATGGCTCGATCACGCTCTCCATCCGCAAGCTCCTGAGCCTTAACGGCGTGCGCCGCGAGGACTTCCGCGCCCGTTTCGTCGATGGAACGCCGGACCGTCTGATCTGCCTGACCAAAGGCGACTGCGACGCTGTTCCGCTCGGTCAGCCGCATGATTTCCTGGCGCTGCGGCGCGGCTATCAACTGATCGGACTGTCGACCGATGCGGTGCCGGAATATCTCTACACCGTGACGGTGGCGCGGCGCTCCTGGGCGCAAGCCAATCAGGACAAGCTGGTGCGCTATGCCCGTGCCATGGCCGCGGCTTTCAAATTCATCCGCGATCCGAACAACCGCGACAATGTCGTAAAGACGATCGTCGACACCACCGGTTTCGCCGAGGAGAATGCGAAGCTCACGCTTCAGCTCTATTTCGAGCCGGAACGCAACGTGCTGCCGCAGGCCGGCGAGATCAGCATCAAGGGAATGGAGCAGGTGATCGCGCTGATGGCGGAAGGCGGAATCCTCAAACCCCCGCTGCCGGCGCCCGAGCGATTCATCGACCTGCGCTATCTGCAGGCCGCCGGGATTCAGTAGACACAGCGGAAACGGACCGGCCAAATCGGCGCTCGGCCTCGATGGTGAGGCCTCGGCCGACGGCTCCAAAGGCGTCGCCGTCAACCACCTGAGCGGCCGGAATGCCCGCGAGGATGGCGCCGCGCACATGCGGCATTCGTACCGAGCCGCCGGTCAGGAACACCGCATCAATATCTTCCGCGGCAAGCCTTGCTTGTTGGAGACAAGTCTTGATTCTCGTGCCGATACGCGCCGCGAGTTTCATCGTGTGGGCGACGAAATCAGCGCGGCTGATCGTGGCGGAGAGACCGGGCTCGATCCATTCGAGCGAGAAGTCGAACTTTTCCAGTTCGGACAAGGCGATCTTCGCTCGTTCCACATCGATGGCCATGGAGTGGCCGCGCTGCTCCTCAAGCACGGACAAGAGGCGGTCGAGCAACTCCGGTTGGCTTGCCTCCCGACGGAGTTGGCGGATTTCGGTTATCACGCGCGGCTCGTACATCCGGTTGATGCTCGACCAGGTCGCGAGATCGTAGAAATAATGCGCCGGAGCGTGCAGCCCGGCCCGCTTCATCGCACTGCCGTAGCCCAGCAAGGGCATCAAGCTGCCAAGGTTAAGCCGCCGGTCGAAATCCGTTCCGCCGATGCGCACGCCGTCATTCGCAAGGATGTCGTCCTTGCGGTCCACTTTGAGGTGGCGCTCGGGGCTCAGGCGCACGATCGAGAAGTCCGACGTGCCGCCGCCAATATCGGCGATCAGCGCGATCTCCTCACCTGACACCTGACGTTCATAGTCCAACGCGGCGGCGATCGGCTCGAACTGAAACCTGACATCCTTGAACCCGATGCCGCAGGCGATCTCGCGCAAGGTTTCTTCCGCCTTCCGGTCGGCCCCAGGCGAATTGTCGACGAAATGCACGGGCCTGCCGAGTACGACGCGATCAAATTGGCGACCCGCGGCCTGTTCCCCGCGCCTTTTGACGGCGTCGAGATAGGTTGCGATCACGTCGCGGAACTTCACGCGCTTGCGCCAGAGGCTGGTGGTCTCATCGATCAGGGACGTGCCGAGCACCGATTTCAGGCTGCGCATCAGACGGCCTGGCGTGCCATCGACGTAAGCGTCGATCGCCCGTCGGCCGATCAGCGCCTCGCCGCTGTCGCGCTCGAAAAAGATCGCGCTCGGGATCGTCGGTTGCCTGGCCTCCAGTAAGGTCAGCACCGGCACGCCATTATCGAACGTGCCGAGCGCCGTATTGGAAGTACCAAAATCCAGTCCACAAAATGACATCGTCGCTCCTCGTGAGGGGGCTCGGTTAACACAGTTCGAGAAGGACTTGTGAGCCTGGCGGCCCGAAAGGCTCGCGGGGGTAACGTCACAGCATCGAGGGCAGCACGCGGTCGGGCGGCTTGTGGCCGTCCATGAAGGTCCTGATATTGATGATGACCTTCTCGCCCATGTCGATGCGGCCTTCCAGCGTGGCCGAGCCCATATGCGGCAGGATCACCACCTTGCCGGCGCGCGCCAGCCTGACGAGCTTCGGATTCACCGCCGGCTCATGCTCGAACACGTCGAGCCCCGCGCCGGCGATCTCGCCCGCTTCGATCAGCTTGGTCAGCGCACTCTCGTCGATCACCTCGCCGCGCGCGGTGTTGACCAGATAGGCCTCGGGCCGGATCAGCTTCAGCCGCCGCGCCGACAAGAGGTGATAGGTCGCCGGCGTGTGCGGGCAGTTGACCGAGATGATGTCCATGCGGGCGAGCATCTGGTCGAGGCTTTCCCAATAGGTGGCGTCGAGCTCTTCCTCGATCTTGGCCGCGACCCGGCGGCGGTTGTGATAGTGGATCGACATGCCGAAAGCCTTGGCGCGGCGCGCCACGGCGGTACCGATGCGGCCCATGCCGATGATGCCGAGCCGCTTGCCCCAGATGCGGTGGCCGAGCATCCAGGTCGGCGACCAGCCTTGCCACTTTCCATGCTCGAGGATTTCCA
This sequence comes from Xanthobacteraceae bacterium, assembly GCA_035699705.1. Lineage (GTDB taxonomy): Bacteria > Pseudomonadota > Alphaproteobacteria > Rhizobiales > Xanthobacteraceae > CANKHA01. Next base: position 16,415 of record DASSPI010000116.1, on the reverse strand, counting down.
AACCTTCGGCGAGCCGGCGCGGCACCGCCAGGATCAGCGCCATGGTCATATCGGCGGTGTCTTCGGTCAGCACGCCCGGCGTGTTGGTGACGGTGATCCCGCGCTTATGCGCGGCCGGTACGTCGATATTGTCGACGCCGTTGCCGAAATTGGCGATCAGCCGGAGCCCCTCGCCGGCCTGCTCGATCACCTTGCCATCGACTTCGTCGGTGACGGTCGGCACCAGGACATCCGCGCGCTGCGCCGCCCTGACGAGTTCGGCCTGCGCCATCGGATGGTCGTCGAGGTTGAGTTCCACCTCGAACAGCTCGCGCATGCGCGTTTCGACGCTGTCGGGCAGCTTGCGGGTCACGACGACCAGGGGCCTTTTCCGCTTCGCCATGTCTCGCCGCCATTCGATCGCCGCACCCGAGGTCGCACCGTAACGCCGCAAGGCACGCCCCTGCGACCAGTTTGCTGCGATGCAGTGCCGTTCAGGGCTCTTTAACCTGCATCGCGGAGATTAGGCACGCGATCCGGCGGTTGCGGTTCCTCTCTAGCCAGACGGCTGGATGAAGACAAGGCAGTCCGCCGCGATGCAACGTCTCATACGTCCGTTTCGGTCAACCCGCACAGCCCGGACTTTCTGCTGATGACCTTGTTGCGTGAATGGAAGCGGCTTGCCACCTGCGCTCTCGCCGCTGCCGTAGTGTGCCTGCTTGCGCCTGCGGCGCGTGGCGCGAGTGAGATCGCCACCGGCCCGAGCGGATTACCGCTGCCCCGCTTCGTCAGCCTGAAGGCCGACAAGATCAACGTGCATGTCGGGCCGGCCAAAACCTATGGCGTGACCTGGATCTACACCCGCGTCGGGCTGCCGGTGGAAATCACCGCCGAGTTCGAGAACTGGCGTCGCATCCGCGACAGTGAAGGCGCCGAGGGCTGGGTCTATCACTCGCTCTTGTCGGGACGGCGCACGGGCATGGTGCTGGCCAAGGAAGAACTCGTTCCGCTGCGCGAGGCCGGCGATCCGGAAGGCAGCGTCACCGCGCAGCTCCAGGGCGGCGTGGTCGGCCTGGTGAAGAAATGCAACGGAGCGTGGTGCCGCCTTTCCGGCGACGGCTTCGACGGCTGGATCGAGCAGCAGCGTCTCTGGGGCGTCTATCCGAACGAAAAGATCGAGTGATTTCGTCATGGCCGGGCTTGTCCCGGCCATCCCGATAAGGAGCGCCTTGCCCACCTGAACGGGATACCCGCTACAAGCTCGGGCATGACGAGTCGGATCGATGTTCGATCTTGTCTAAGGCTGCTTGCGCCGCAACCGCACCACCACATCGACGCGCGCCACTTCGTAGCCTTCCGGCGGCGTCGGCGTCCTGCCGACCACCACATCCGATTCCGGGATGTCGAGCACCGCGTTGTCGTCTTCGATGAAGAAATGGTGGTGGGTGGAGATGTTGGTGTCGAAATAGCTTTTCGAGCCGTCCACCGCGATCTGGCGCAGCAGCCCGACGTCGGTGAATTGATGCAGCGTGTTGTAGACGGTCGCGAGCGACACCGGCACCTTGGCGCGGGTGGCTTCCTCATAGAGCATTTCAGCAGTGAGATGCCGGTCGCCTTTGCCGAACAGGATCCAGCCGAGCGCCATGCGCTGGCGGGTAGGACGCAAACCGACCTGCCGCAGCAGCGCCTTCACGTCGTGCCAGGGACAGCCATTCAGGCCAGCCGGTGGCGCCGCCAAGGCTTGCGGCTTTTCCGGTAACCCCGGCGCCGTGAAAGTCATTGTCCGTAACTGCGTCATGGATACCGCCAGCTCAGAGGAACGCAACCCGCTCTAAATCATTGCGATTAAAGCACAAGGTATTGGGTTGGCGGGCTTAATGCAACCGTTTCGCAACAGGAATTTCGCTTTTCAAGGGCTCCAAACTACCCGCTTAGGGCCGACTTTAATCCAATAAACCCGTGTGTTAGGAAGGCCCGGCGAAGCGGACCGCGACGGAAGCACAGGGCAGGAATGCAAAATCAGCGCACAAGTTTCGGTTACGAGGAGCTGCTCGCATGCGGTCGCGGAGATCTGTTCCCCCACGGGCCGCAATTGCCGTTGCCGCCCATGCTGATGTTCGACCGGATTTCCGAGATTGCCGAAACCGGCGGCGCCCACGGCAAGGGACTGATCCGCGCGGAGCTCGATGTGAAGCCGGACCTCTGGTTCTTTCCCTGCCATTTCAAGGGCGATCCGGTGATGCCGGGCTGCCTCGGGCTCGACGCATTGTGGCAGCTCGTCGGTTTTTTTCTCGGCTGGCTGGGCGCGCCCGGTAAGGGCCGCGCGCTCGGTCTTGGTGAGCTGAAATTTTCCGGCCAGGTGCTGCCGAGCATGAAAAAGGTGGTCTACGGCATCGACATCAAGCGGGTCATGCGCGGCAAGCTGGTGCTCGGTATCGCCGACGGATGGCTCGCGGCCGACGACACCGTCTTGTATCGGGCCAACGACCTCAAGGTCGGGCTGTTCCGCGACGACCAGATGCCGCAACCGAGCGGCGCTTAAACCGCGCAGCGACGATTTCCATCAGGTGGCTGTCACCGCGTGCAGGTAGCTGCGACATTGAGAATATTGCAACATTGCCAAGCGGCGGCAGCCGCCGCAATGTTACCCGCCGCCCGATGCTGGGACGGCCGGAACAGCGAAGCAAGATGAGGCAGGCATGAGACGTGTCGTCGTCACCGGCATGGGCGTGGTTTCATCCATCGGTAACAACACCCAGGAAGTTCTGGCGAGTTTGCGCGAGGCAAAGTCCGGCATCGTGCGCGCGGACAAATACGCCGAACTCGGATTCCGTTGCCAGGTGCATGGCGCGCCCAGTCTGAAGCCGGAAGAGGTGGTCGACCGCCGCGCCATGCGCTTTCTGGGCGACGGCGCCGCCTGGAACCACGTCGCCATGGAACAGGCGATCCGCGACGCCGGGCTCGAGGCGAATGACATCTCGCACGAGCGGACTGGCATCATCATGGGCTCGGGCGGCCCTTCGACCCGCGCCATCGTGGAAGCCGCCGATATCACGCGCAGCAAGGGACCCAAGCGCGTCGGTCCCTTCGCCGTGCCGAAGGCGATGTCGTCTACCGCATCCGCCACGCTCGCGACCTGGTTCAAGATCAAGGGCGTTAATTATTCGATCTCGTCGGCCTGCGCGACCTCGAACCACTGTATCGGCAACGCCGCCGAGATCATCTCTTACGGCAAGCAGGACATGATCTTCGCCGGCGGTTGCGAAGAGCTGGACTGGACTCTCTCGGTGCTGTTCGATGCCATGGGCGCCATGTCCTCGAAGTTCAACCAGACTCCGGAGAAGGCATCGCGGGCCTATGACGTGGACCGCGACGGCTTTGTCATCGCCGGCGGCGCCGGCGTTCTGGTGCTGGAAGAGCTGGAACACGCCAAGGCGCGCGGGGCGAAAATCTATGCTGAAGTGGCCGGCTATGGCGCGACCTCGGACGGGCACGACATGGTGGCGCCTTCCGGCGAAGGCGCCGTGCGCTGCATGAAGATGGCGCTGGAAAGCGTGAAAATCCCGGTGGATTACATCAACCCGCATGCGACCGCGACGCCGGTCGGCGATCTCAAGGAGATCGAGGCGATCCGCGAGGTGTTCGGCGACAAATGCCCGCCGATCTCCGCGACCAAATCCCTGACCGGCCATTCGCTCGGCGCGGCCGGTGCGCAGGAGGCGATCTATTCGCTGCTGATGATGCAGAATGGCTTCATCTGCGAGAGCGCCAATATCGAGAATCTCGATCCCGCCATGGCCGACATGCCGATCGTGCGCGAGCGGCAAGACAACGTGAAGCTTGCTTGCGTGCTGTCCAACTCCTTCGGCTTCGGAGGCACCAACGCGTCGGTTGTGTTCAAACGGTTGGACGCGTGATGGGCAACACACCAGCAACAGGATTGATGCGGGGCAAGCGCGGCTTGGTGATGGGGGTGGCGAATGATCACTCGATCGCCTGGGGCATCGCGAAAACCTTGGCCGCCCACGGCGCCGAGCTGGCCTTCACCTATCAGGGCGAGGCGCTCGGCAAGCGGGTAAAACCGCTGGCGCAGTCCATCGGCTCTTCGCTGGTGCTGCCCTGCGATGTCGAAAGCCTCGCATCGGTTGACGGCGTATTCTCGGCGATCGGCGAGAAATGGGGCGCGCTGGATTTTCTGGTCCATGCCATCGCCTTCTCCGACAAGAACGAGCTGAAGGGCCGCTATGCCGACACCACGCGGGAAAATTTCACCCGCACCATGCTGATCTCCTGCTTTTCCTTCACCGAGATCGCCAGGCGCGCGGCGGCATTGATGCCGGCCGGCGGCGCCATGGTGACGCTCACCTTCGGCGGCTCGACCCGGGTGATGCCGAACTACAATGTGATGGGGGTGGCGAAGGCGGCGCTGGAGGCTTCGGTGCGCTATCTGGCATCGGATTTCGGGCCGACCGGCATTCGCGTCAATGCCATTTCTGCCGGGCCGGTGCGCACGCTGGCGGGCGCCGGCATTGCCGATGCGCGGCTGATGTTCAATTTCCAGCAGCGGCACGCGCCGTTGCGGCGCACGGTGACGATCGACGAGATCGGCGGCGCGGCGCTCTATCTGCTCTCCGACCTGTCGACCGGGGTGACCGGCGACATCCATTTCGTCGATTCCGGCTACAACATCGTGTCGATGCCGCAGCCGGCGGCGCTGAAGACGGTGGACGAGGCGGAGACCGCGGCCGAGGTGCAGGCGGCGAAAGACGCGGCGCAGTAGCACAAAAATAAAAAGGGCGGCCCGAAGGCCGCCCTTCAGTTTGTGCCACGAGAAGAAGACGGCGCTTACGCCGCCTTTTGTCTCGCGCCGTTCAGATCGAAGCGATCGAGGTTCATCACCTTGGTCCAGGCCGCGACGAAGTCCTTCACGAACTTCTCCTTGGAGTCGGCGCAGCCATAGACTTCGGCAAACGCGCGGAGCTGCGAGTGCGAACCGAAGATCAGGTCGACGCTCGTCGCGGTCCACTTGGGCGCGTTGGTCTTGCGGTCGCGGCCCTCATACACATTGTCGCCGGCCTGGTGCCATTGCGTGCTCATGTCGAGCAGGTTGACGAAGAAGTCATTCGTCAGCTTCCCGGGCTGTTTGGTGAGGACGCCATGCTTGGAGTCGCCGGCATTGGCGCCGAGCACCCGCAGGCCGCCGATCAGCACCGTCGTCTCCGGCCCGGTCAGCCGGAGCAACGCGGCCCGGTCCACCAACGCCTCCGTGGGCGCCATGAACTGATGCTTCTTGCTGTTGATATAGTTGCGGAAGCCGTCGGCGCGCGGTTCGAGCGGCGCGAAGGAATCAGCGTCGGTCTGCTCCTGTGATGCGTCCATGCGTCCCGGCGCGAAGGGAACCTTCACGTCGACGCCGGCGTCTTTCGCGGCCTTCTCGACAGCCGCGCAGCCGCCGAGAACGATCAGGTCGGCCAGCGAAACCTTCTTGCCGAAGTCCTTCTGGATCGCTTCGAGCTTCTGCAGGACGGTCTTCAACTGCGCCGGCTGGTTGACCTCCCAGTCCTTTTGCGGCGCGAGACGGATGCGCGCACCGTTCGCACCACCGCGCTTGTCCGAACCGCGGAACGTCGAAGCCGACGCCCAGGCGGTCGAGACCAGCTGTGACACCGTCAGACCCGACGACAGGATTTTCGCCTTCAGCGCGGCGGCGTCGTTGTCATCGATCAGCGAATGATCCACTGCGGGGATCGGGTCCTGCCAGATCAGCCTCTCCTTCGGCACGAGCGGACCGAGGTAGCGCTGGATCGGGCCCATGTCGCGATGCGTCAGCTTGAACCAGGCGCGGGCAAACGCATCCGCGAACTGCTCCGGATGCTCGTAGAAGCGCCGCGAGATCTTCTCGTAGGCCGGATCCATCCGTAGCGACAGGTCGGTGGTCAGCATCATCGGCACATGCTTCTTCGACGGGTCGAAGGCATCGGGGATCGTGGCAGCGGCGTTTTTTGCCTTCCACTGCGGCACGCCGGCCGGGCTCTTCGTCAGTTCCCATTCGTTTTCGAACAGGTTCTTGAAGAAGTTGTTGCTCCACCGCGTCGGCGTCTGCGACCAGGTGACTTCTGGTCCGCCGGTGATCGCGTCGCATCCCACGCCTGAGTTATATTTGCTCTTCCAGCCGAGACCCTGATCCTCGAGGGCGCCGCTTTCCGGCTCCGGTCCGACCAGTGACGGATCGCCCGCGCCGTGCGCCTTGCCGAAGGTGTGGCCGCCCGCAATCAGCGCGACGGTCTCCTCGTCGTTCATCGCCATGCGCGCAAAGGTTTCGCGGATGTCCCTGGCCGCCGCCACGGGGTCAGGATTGCCATTCGGCCCCGCCGGATTCACGTAGATCAGGCCCATCTGCACCGCGCCGAGCGGTTCCGAAAGCTGGCGTTCGCCACTGTAGCGCTCGTCGCCGAGCCATGTGCCTTCGGGACCCCAAAAGAGCTCTTCGGGCTCCCAGACATCGGGGCGCCCGCCGGCAAAACCGAAGGTCTTGAAGCCCATCGACTCGAGCGCGACGTTGCCAACGAGGACCATCAAGTCGGCCCAGGAGATTTTCCGGCCGTACTTCTGCTTGATCGGCCACAAGAGCCGGCGCGCCTTGTCGAGGTTCGCGTTGTCCGGCCAAGAGTTGAGCGGAGCAAAACGCTGCTGACCGGTGCCGGCACCGCCACGGCCGTCGGTGGTGCGGTAGGTGCCCGCGGCGTGCCAAGCCAAGCGGATGAACAACCCGCCATAGTGGCCGAAGTCGGCCGGCCACCACTCCTGCGAATCCGTCATCAGGGCCTGCAGGTCCTTGATCAACGCGTCGAGGTCGAGTGTCTTGAACTCCTTGGCATAATCGAAGTCCCTGTCCATGGGATCGGACAGCGGGGAGTTTCGATGCAGCATCTCGATGTCCAGCGCGTCCGGCCACCAGTCGCGGTTCCGATGTCCGCGGCTACCGGTGAAGGGGCATTTGCCCGCGGTATCGTCAGTCTTTGCGTCCATGTTTTTTCCTCCGATTTTGGTCCGCGAAACTCGGCTTAAGCCGAGCTTCCCGCCTTCCTTAGATAAGGTCTAATCGAATTGCCTCTCGTCTGCGATAAGGTTAGCTTATGGCATGATCACCTTGCGACAATTGCGCTACTTCGAGGCACTGGCGCGGCACCGGCATTTTGGCAAGGCGGCCGAGGATTGCGCCATCAGCCAGCCGGCCCTTTCTATGCAGATCAAGGAGCTGGAGCAATCGCTCGGCGGCCCGCTGGTCGAGCGCCGCCCCAATGAGGTGGTGCTGACCGAACTGGGCACTGAAGTGGCGCGGCGCGCGGAGCAATTGCTCGCCGGGGCCAGCGACCTCGTCGACTTCGCCAAGCACCGGCAGAAAATCCTGTCCGGCGTCCTGCGGCTGGGCGTGATCCCGACCATCGCGCCGTACCTTTTGCCGCGCGTTCTGCCCGCCGTGTTGAAGCAATATCCCGAATTGAAACTCGAATTGCGTGAAACCCAGACCAGCATCCTGCTGGATGAGCTCGGCCGCGGCCTGCTGCATTTGTTAATCCTGGCATTGCCGGCTGGTGACGGCGAGATCGAAACGCTGGCGCTGTTCGACGATCCGTTCCTGCTGGCAGTACCGGCCGACGATCCGCTGCCGGTGAAATCACGCGTGGGCGCGCGCGAGGTCAGCCAGCGCCAGTTGATCCTGCTCGAGGAAGGCCATTGCCTGCGCGACCAGGCGCTGGCCTTTTGCTCCATGCAAAGCAGCGACACGCCGGCCGGTCTCGGCGCCACCAGTTTGTCCACCGTGATGCAGATGGTCGCCAACGGCTATGGCGCCACGCTCTTGCCGCGCATCGCGGTCGATGCCGGGCTCGCGGACAGGCGCGTGAAACTGTTGCGCTTCAGCGATCCCGAGCCGCGCCGCAGCATCGGCCTCGCCTGGCGGCGCACCTCTCCGCGCAAAGCGGATTTCCTCGCGCTCGGGCAGGTGATCACGCGAACGCTCGGGTTCAGTCCGCCGCCGACGCCGGCGCGCAAGCAATAAAAAGGGCGGCCCGCAGGCCGCCCTTTAATCTTCTCGCGTGACGAACGGCCTATTCTCCGCCTGCGGCCTCGCGCGGCTCGGCGCCTTCCGCCTTCTGCTTGGCTTCAAGATCCTCGCCGGTGGCCTGGTCGACCACCTTCATCGACAGCCGCACCTTGCCGCGGTCGTCGAAGCCGAGCAGCTTCACCTTCACCTTGTCGCCTTCCTTGACCACGTCGGTGGTCTTGTTGACGCGGTGCGATGCGAGCTGGCTGATATGCACCAGCCCGTCCTTGGAGCCGAAGAAGTTCACGAAAGCCCCGAAGTCCATCGTCTTGACGACGGTGCCTTCGTAGACCTGGCCGACTTCCGGGTCCGAGGCGATGGACTTGATCCAGTTGATCGCCGCTTTGATCGAATCGTGATTGGCGGAGGCAACCTTCACCGAGCCGTCGTCCTCGATGTTGATCTTGGCGCCGGTCTTTTCCACTATCTCGCGGATCACCTTGCCGCCGGTGCCGATCACTTCGCGGATCTTGTCCACCGGAATGTTGAACATCTCGATGCGCGGAGCATGTTCGCCAAGCTCGGCGCGGGCCGAGGTCAGCGCCTTGGCCATTTCGCCGAGAATGTGCAGGCGGCCGTCCTTGGCCTGGCCCAGCGCGGTCTGCATGATCTGCTCGGTGATGCCGGCGATCTTGATGTCCATCTGCAGCGAGGTGACGCCGCGTTCGGTGCCGGCCACCTTGAAGTCCATGTCGCCGAGGTGATCCTCGTCGCCGAGGATGTCGGACAGCACGGCATGGCGCTTGTCTTCCAGGATGAGGCCCATGGCGATGCCCGCCGTCGGCCGCTTCAGCGGCACGCCTGCGTCCATCAATGCGAGCGAGGTGCCGCAGACCGTGGCCATCGAGGACGATCCATTCGACTCGGTGATTTCCGAAACGATGCGGAGCGTATAGGGGAACTCGTGGTGCGCCGGCAGGATGGGGTGGATCGCGCGCCAGGCGAGCTTGCCGTGGCCGATCTCACGCCGTCCGGGGCCGCCCATGCGGCCGGTCTCGCCCACCGAGTAGGGCGGGAAGTTGTAGTGCAGCAGGAAGGTTTCCTTGTAGGTCCCCTGCAGGGCGTCGACGAACTGCTCGTCCTCGCCGGTCCCCAGCGTGGCAACCACCAAGGCCTGGGTTTCGCCGCGGGTGAACAGCGCCGAGCCGTGAGCGCGCGGCAGCACGCCGACTTCGGCCACGATCGGGCGGACGGTCTTCAGATCGCGTCCGTCGATGCGCTTGCCGGTGTCGAGAATGTTCCAGCGCACGATCTTGGCTTCGAGCGACTTGAACACGCCGCCGATCTGCTGCTTGTCGAAGCGAGGTTCGGCGCCTTCCGGGAAGAAATGCGCCATGACCTTCTGCTTGGCGGCTTCCACCGCTTCCTGGCGCGATGACTTTTTCGAGATTGCGTAAGCGGCGCGCAGGTCCTTCTCCGCAATACCGAGAATTTCCTTTTCCAGCGCATCCGTCTCCGGAAGCTGGAAATCGCGCGGCTCCTTTGCCGCTTTTTCGGCAAGGCTGATGATGGCCTCGATCACCGGCTGGAAATGCCGATGGCCGAACATCACCGCGCCGAGCATGATCTCTTCCGACAGTTCCTTGGCCTCGGATTCCACCATCATTACCGCGTCGGCCGTTCCGGCGACGACGAGGTCGAGCTGGCTTTCCGGCATCTCATCGAGCTGCGGATTGAGCACGTATTCGTTGTTGACGAAGCCGACGCGGGCGGCGGCGATGGGTCCCATGAAGGGCGCGCCCGACAGCGTGAGCGCCGCGGAGGCCGCCACCATGGCGACGATATCGGGATCGTTCTCGAGATCATGCGACAGCGTGGTGACGATCACCTGCGTGTCGCAGCGATAGCCCTTGGCGAACAGCGGGCGGACCGGACGGTCGATCAGGCGGGAGACCAGAGTTTCCTTTTCGGTCGGCCGGCCTTCGCGCTTGAAATAGCCGCCGGGAATGCGGCCGGCAGCGTAGAATTTTTCCTGGTAATTGACGGTGAGCGGAAGGAAATCGATGCCTTCCTTCGGTTGCTTCGCCGAGACGACGGTGGCGAGCACCTTGGTCTCGCCGTAAGTGGCGAGCACGGCGCCGTCAGCCAGGCGGGCTATCTTTCCGGTCTCGAGCGTTAGGGTGCGTCCACCCCAATCGAGTTCAACACGATGGATATCGAACATTGCGGTCGTCTTTCATGGTTTTCGCGGAAGGGCGAAAGCCATGAGCAAGACGGCGAGAAGCTGCGCGCACGCCTGCGGCGAGCGGCAACAGCGTCCGGCGATCCTGCCATGGCTTTCATGTCTTCCTCGGTTTCGCGCGGGCGTTTCAACGTCCGGCGTCTCGGAGGACGGCCTTATTGCCGTCCGGCCTATTGGCGGGCGAATGCGCCCGCCCACAATCGCGCGGATATTCCACGCGGAATTTGGCTCAGCGGCGAATGCCGAGCTTTTCAATGATCGTCTTGTAGCGCGCCTCGTCGGTACGCCGCAGGTAATCGAGCAATTGCCGGCGCGTGGAAACGAGCTTCAACAGCCCGCGCCGCGAATGGTTGTCCTTTACGTGGGTCTTGAAGTGCTCGGTGAGATTGTTGATCCGTTCGGACAGGATCGCCACCTGCACTTCGGGCGAACCTGTGTCGCCCTTCTTGGTCGCATAGGTCTGGATTACTTCGGCCTTGCGGCCGGCAGGAATCGACATCGTCAAACACCTTTCTAACGGCCGGCGCTACCCAGAATGCCGGCGAGGTTGAACACGCGCTTGGGGACGATCTCGCCACGGTCGACTTCGGCCAGGGCGATCAATTGCCCCGATGCCATGACATGGACCGTGCCGCGGAAAATGGGTGCGTCCCGTCCGCGCAACAATACGGCCTGCCCCCTTTGGAGCCGGGCCGCGTCTGCCTTGCTGACGGCCAGCGCCGGGATGTCGTCCAGCGCGGTCTCAACGGGCAAAAGAGCATCGGCGAGGTTGCCCTCGCCGATGGCGGCTCTATGGCACAAAGCCTCCAGTTGTTCCAGTGAAATCATGAGCTTTTCGGGAAACGGGCCGACCGAGACCCGGCGCAGGGCCGATACATGGCCGCTGCAGCCCAGGATTCGCCCCATATCGCGGGCGAGCGACCGGACGTAGGTACCTTTGCCGCACTCGGCCTCGAACAGCGCGTGATCGGGGTCGGGAACCGAGACCAGGCTGAGCCGGTGGATCTCGACCGGGCGGCTGGCCAGTTCCACGGTTTCCCCGTCGCGAGCCAGGTCATAGGCGCGCTCGCCCTCGACCTTCACGGCGGAATAGCGCGGCGGTACCTGCTCGATGGTGCCGGTGAAACGCGGCAGCAGGGCGCGAATGGCATCTTCGGAAGGGCGCTGCGCGGAACTGTTCACCACGCGGCCTTCGGCGTCGTCGGTGTCGCGCTCCTCGCCCCAGCGCACGGTGAACAGATAAACCTTGCGGCTGTCCATCACGAAAGGAACGGTCTTGGTCGCTTCCCCGAGCGCGATCGGCAGGCAGCCGGAGGCCAGCGGATCGAGCGTGCCGGCATGCCCGGCGCGCTTGGCCGCGAACAGCCGCTTCACCACCGCCACCGCATGGGTGGAGGTCATACCGACCGGCTTGTCGAGCACCGCCCAGCCATGCACGTCGCGCTTGTCGCGCTTCTTTTGCTTTGGCGCCGCGCTGTCATTCTGCGGCGTTGGTGCAACCGGCGTCTCGAAGGGCGCCACAGGCAACTGTTTCAATTCCCGATCACTCACTTGCCGTCGTCCTTATCCAGGTCGCGCCGCACCGCCGGCGCCCGCAGCAGCCTGTCGATGCGCTCGGCCTCGTCGAAGCGTTCGTCCAGCATGAAGCGGATGTCGGGCGCGAATTTCAGATTGACGCGATGGGCGATCTCGCCGCGCAGAAATTTCTTGTTGCGGTCGAGCGCCGTCAGCACGTCCTTGGTGTCCTTGCCGCCGAGCGGCATCACGTAAATCGTGGCCATCCGCAGATCCGGCGACATGCGCACTTCCGGCACCGTGATCAGATGCCCTTCCAGCACCGGATCATGCACGTCGCCGCGCGCAAAAATTTCCGCCACCGCATGGCGCACCAGCTCGCCCGCGCGCAAGGCGCGTTGCGTGGGCATGTTGCCGGTCTCGCGGCTGGATTTGCTACGCCGTGCCATGATGTTCTTTCGTCATGCCCGGACTTGATCCGGGCATCCATCTCACTTCGTAAGGTCGCTTTTTTACGGATGGATTGCCGGACCAGTTCCGGCAATGACGAGCCGATCACATCGCGCGTCTGAGACTTGGACTCAGAGCGAGCGCTGAATCGTCTCCACCCGGTAGCATTCGATCACGTCGCCAACGCGCATGTCCTGGTAATTCTCGAAGGCCATGCCGCATTCCTGTCCGGCGGTCACTTCCTTCACGTCGTCCTTGAACCGTTTGAGCTGCGACAGCTTGCCCTCATGCACCACGACATTGTCGCGGATCAGGCGGACATTGGCGCCGCGCTCCACGGTGCCGTCGGTCACCCGGCAGCCGGCGATCTTGCCGACCTTGGAGACGTTGAAGATCTCCATGATGGTCGCGTTACCCAGCATGGTCTCGCGCAGCGTCGGCGCGAGCAGGCCGGACATGGCCTTTTTCACGTCGTCGACCAGGTCGTAGATGATGTTGTAGTAGCGGATCTCGATCCCGGCGCGCTCCGCCGCCTCGCGCGCTTCCTTATGCGCGCGCACGTTGAAGCCGATGATCGGAACTCCGGAGGCTTCCGCCAGCGTGACGTCGGATTCGGTAATGCCGCCGGCGCCGGCATGCAGCACGCGCGCGGCGACTTCCTCGGTGCCGAGCTTGTCGAGCGCCTGGATGATGGCCTCGACCGAGCCCTGCACGTCGCCCTTCACGATCAGCGGGAATTCCTTGCGGCCGCTGGTCTTGAGCTGGCTCATCATCTGCTCGAGCGAGCCGCGCATGCCGGTGGCGCGCGCGGTGACCTTTTCCCGCTTCTGGCGGGCGCGGTAATCCGTGACTTCGCGGGCGCGCGCCTCGTTTTCAACCACCGCGAGGCGGTCTCCGGCATCCGGCGTGCCGCTGAAGCCGAGCACCTCGACCGGCGTGGACGGACCGGCGCTGTCGACCGGCTTGCCGACGTCGGAGAGCAACGCACGCACCCTGCCCCACTCCGCGCCGGCGACGATCAGGTCGCCGACCTTGAGCGTGCCGCGCTGGATCAGAACAGTGGCGACCGGGCCGCGCCCGCGATCAAGCTTGGCTTCGATCACGGTGCCTTCGGCCGGACGCCCGGCATTCGCCTTCAGTTCGAGGATTTCCGCCTGCAAGCCGACGATCTCGAGCAAGCGGTCGAGATTGAGCTTCTTGGTGGCGGAGACTTCCACGTCCAGCACGTCGCCGCCGAGCGATTCCACCTGCACTTCATGCTGCAGCAATTCCGTGCGCACGCGCTCCGGCTTGGCATCGGGCTTGTCGATCTTGTTGATGGCGACGATCAGCGGCACCTTCGCCGCCTTGGCGTGATGGATGGCTTCCACCGTCTGCGGCATGACGCCGTCGTCGGCTGCGACCACCAGAATGACCACGTCGGTCACCTTCGCGCCGCGCGCGCGCATCGCCGTGAAGGCGGCGTGGCCGGGCGTATCGATGAAGGTGATCTTGCTGCCGTTGGGCGCAGTCACCTGATAGGCGCCGATGTGCTGGGTGATGCCGCCGTGCTCGCCGGCCGCCACTTCGGTTTGGCGGATGGCATCGAGCAGCGAGGTCTTGCCGTGGTCGACGTGACCCATGACGGTGACAACCGGCGGACGCGGCTGCATCGCTGCCGGATCGTCGGCGGTGTCGAACAGGCCCTCTTCCACGTCGGATTCCGCAACGCGGCGCACGCTGTGGCCCATTTCCTCGGCCACAAGCTGGGCGGTATCGGCGTCGATCACGTCGGTGATCTTCACCATCTGACCCTGTTTCATCAAAAGGCGGATCACATCCACGCCGCGCTCGGCCATGCGGTTGGCGAGTTCCTGGATCGTGATGGCTTCCGGAATGACGACTTCGCGGATCAGCTTTTCCTTCGGCTCGTCGCTCGCATGCCCCTTCAGGCGCTGCGTGCGGCGGCGGAATGAGGCGATCGAGCGCTCGCGCACTTCGTCGGCGGTGAGCGCGGTGACGAGAGTCAGGCGGCCGCGTTGCTTCTGCGGGCCGCGCGGAGCGGGTTTTGGCGCGACGGCCGGACGCGCGGCCCCGCCGGGACCGCGCCGCGCCGTGCGCGGTGCCTCTTCCTCCTCCGCGTCGGGAGTGAGCGTGCGGGCATGCGGACGCTTGGCTTCTTCCTCGCCGCCAAGGCGCTTTTTCGCGACCTCGTCGGCCTTGCGCTTGGTCTCTTCGTCGTGGCGCCGGCGCTCGTCTTCCTCGCGCTTGCGCGCCTCAGCGGCTTCACGCTCGGAACGATCGACGCCTTCGCGGCTGGCGCGGCGGCGGGCCTCTTCCTCGGCCTGCTTGCGCTCTTCGGCTTCGCGGACACGGAAATCGGTCAGGGCATTGGCGCGCGCACTGCGTTCCTCTTCGGAAAGCGTGCGCAGCACGACGCCCGACGGCTTGGTCGAAGGCGCAGCCGGCGGCGCGGCGGTCTTGGCGCCTGGGCGCGGAGCAGCTTTCGCCTCGGGTGCGGGTGCAGCCGGCGCCTCCGCCTTCGGCTCCGCAGGAGCCCCGATGACCCGGCGCTTCACCTTTTCCACGACCACCGACTTGGTGCGGCCATGGCTGAAGCTCTGGCGCACGACACCGGTCTCGGCGCTGCGCTTGAGCGTCAAGGTCTTGCTGCTCACGCTGAGCTTTTTTTCGCCAGGGTTACTGTTCTCAGCCATTCAATTCTGATCCTTGGGCATCCGCTTTCGCGTAATCCGTTCAACCCGCTGCTCCGGTTTGCCGGCCCGGAAACGGTCAAGGCGCGCACAGCGCGCGATAAAAGTCTCGGTGGCAGGCCCTGCGAGCAGGGCTGCATGTATCACATTTGGCCGACCCAATGCCAAATCCAATTGGGCCGAGGAAAATAAGGTTATGACGGCGATCTGCCGCCCCTCGCTTTCCGATTGCTTGCGCAGGGCTTCGACCTTGCGAACGCCGTCCGCCGCGGCATCCGTGGCGTGCAGGACCGCTACGGCGTGGCCCCGCACCAGCGCGGTCTCGACCTTGCTGAAGCCAGTGACCGCCTGCCGGCCCTTGCCGGCGATGGCCAGGGCATCGAGCGCGGAGCGCTCAAGCAGCCGCTCGGTGGTTTCGACGAAACCGTCCGGAATCTTGACCGAACGGCCGAAACCCCGCGCGAAGGCACCCCGGCGCACAGCTTCCGCCAAATCCGCGCGGCTCGCGGTGACCCAGATGCCGCGGCCCGGCAACTTGCGCTTGAGATCGGGGACCACTTCGCCCTGCGGTCCGAGCACGAAGCGGATCATCTCGGCGACCGGCTTCACCTGCCGGGTCACGACGCACAGCCGTTCCCCGCCGGCGCCGAGGCTTCTCGGTCCGGTGTCGAAATCGGTTTGGTGCGCCTGCGCCAGCATTCCCTCTCCTGCCTTAGGCCTGCGGCTCGGTCTCCGCCGCCTCGGCGGGGGTTTCCTCCGCCCGCGGCGCAAGATCGGCTTCGCTGATCCAGCCGGCCTTCACGCGTGCCTGCATGATCAACGCCTCGGCCTCTTCGCGCGAGATTTCAAAACCTTCCAGAATCCCCGGATGTTTCGTGGTCTCGCCCTCCTTGCGCTCGGTCCAGCCGGCGAGATCGTCGGTCGCGCAATCGGCGAGATCTTCCACGGTTTTCACGCCGCCCTCTCCCAGCTTGACCAGCATGCGCGCGTTGACGCCGGGGACATCCTTCAGTGCATCTTCCACGCCCAGCTCCTTGCGTTTGGCGTCCAGTTCAGATTCCTGCCGATCGAGGTATTCCTGCGCGCGTTCCTGCAGCTCGCGCGCGGTGTCTTCATCGAAGCCTTCTATGCTGGCGATTTCCTTCTGATCGACCAGCGCAAGCTCCTCGACCGAAGTGAAGCCTTCGGATGCCAGCAACTGCCCGACCACTTCATCGACATTCAGCGCTTCGATGAAGATGCGCGTGCGGTTCTCGAACTCCGCCTGCCGATGCTCGGACTCTTCCTGCTCGGTCAGGATATCGATGTCCCAGCCGGTAAGCTGGGAGGCCAGGCGCACATTTTGGCCGCGCCGGCCGATTGCCAGCGAAAGCTGCGCGTCCGGCACCACCACCTCGATGCGCTCGCGGTCTTCGTCGAGCACGACCTTGGCGACTTCGGCCGGGGCCAGCGCGTTCACCACGAAGGTGGCGATGTCCTGCGACCAGGG
>DASSPI010000115.1:0-34977 GCA_035699705.1 Xanthobacteraceae bacterium | reverse complement strand
TGTCCGGCGCCTGCGGGCTGCGGCCGCTGCCGGCGGCGAAGGCCGTCGGGCTTGCGAGCGAGCTTGCGCATCGGAATAGATCAGCCAACCCAAACCCGCGGCAATCAGGGCAACCGCCAGCGGATTTCTTCGCACCTGTTGCGACAGAACCGCGGCAATGTCGCCGGCCGTGCGCGGCACTTCGGCGCCGAGGATATCCTTGGCGACCAGCCGCGGCGAGGCGTGATACTGCAGGTCCTGGAAACGTCCGGCAAGGCGCTCGCGCGCGCGATTGGCCTTGCGTTCTAGCTGCTCGGTACTGGCCATGCGTTTACCTGTCGCCCACGATGGTTGCGTCCTTCTGGAATTGGCGGATGGTTTTGGACGGCGTTAAATTCTCGGCCTTCAGGCGGCTCAATCCGAACCAGACCAGCGCCGCACCCACGAGCAGCGTTGCCACCGCCACCAGCAGCGTGGCAACCGCGGGCGAAAATCCATACGCGACGAGCCCCGCGATTGCTGCCTGCAACAGCAAGACGATGGTGGCCAACAGCAGCAGGGCGCCGGTTGCGATCAGCGCCGCCGCAAGCCCGGTTAACGCAAGCTTCTCCGACATTTCGGTGCGAAGGAGCTGGAATTCCGTCGTTATGAGAGTGCCGATGTCTCGCAAAATATCCTGCGAAAGATCCACGATATCCCTGTCGGAACGGGCAAGATTGCGGCGCGCTTGCTCGCCGTCACCAGAGACCGTTTGCCTTGTCGCCATATGCGCCACCGGCTGGTTCTATTCGCCATTGAACATAACGAAAGCTGCCCGCCCGGGGTTCCACACCCCGAACCGGGCGACTGCGCGGGAACCGGAACAGCCACAGACGATTATCCGTGCGCAATAAAGATGATCGGCGCACCAAGTGTTCTTTGGCCATGTTGTCAGACCAGTTCTGCTCGGGTTCGCCGGCGCTCTTCTATTAACATTTTGGTGCGCCCCGTTAACCGCAGCGCCCGATCAGCTCACTGCGGAAAGCATCAACAACGCCGAACTGGCGGGCACAAACCGGCGCAGCTTGTCACCGGCCGTGATTGCCAGGGCACAGATCCTGCTGGACCGGGCCAATTTTTCGCCCGGCGAAATCGACGCCAAGGATGGAGAGAATTTCAAAAAGGCGCTTCACGCCTTTGCGGAAGCCTCCGGCCTGCCTGCAAAGAGAGGCCTTACCAAGGAAATTTGGACCAAGCTCATGGAAGCCGGGTCCGAACCTGCAGTCACCGGGTATCAAATCACCGAAGACGACGTCAGAGGGCCCTTTCTTCCCGACCTGCCGGCAGAAATGGAGGACATGAAGGATCTGCCGTCGGTTCCCTACACCAGCGCCGCAGAAGCTCTGGCGGAGAAGTTTCATATGAGCGAAGCGCTGCTGAGGAAACTGAACGCCGGGCGCTCTTTGGATCGAGCCGGCGAGATGATTATCGTCGCCAATGTTCTGGCCGGTGATGCACCTTCCAAAGCGAGCCGCGTGGAAATTGCAAAAGCCGCGCAGACGGTCCGGGTGTTCGATGCACAGAACAACCTGATCGCGTTCTATCCGGCGACGGTCGGGAGCGAGGAAAAGCCTTCGCCATCCGGCACGCTGAAGGTAACGAACGTCCAGCCCAATCCCGTTTATCGCTACAATCCGAAATACCGGTTCAAAGGCGTGCGCGCGACCAAGCCTTTCACGATAAGGCCCGGCCCAAACAACCCGGTGGGCGTTGTCTGGGTTGGATTGTCCGCGGAAGGAATTGGTATTCACGGCACGCCGGATCCCGCCACGGTCGGCAAGGCTGAGTCGCATGGCTGCATCCGCCTAACGAACTGGGACGCCGACGATCTCTCCAAACGAGTAGCCAAAGGCATGCCCGTTGTCTTTCTCGAAGAAGCCGGCGAGCGCAGCAATGCCCGGCAAGATAAACGCCAGCGCGGTGCCGTAGGCGGAAGGAGCGGCTGACGGGAGCTGTGCCGAAGGCTTGCGTCGTTTCGCTTTTTCCGGGTCACTGTCTACTCTGATCGAAATCGCCGCGGCATAATGCACCGGACGCTCGCTGACGGGGCCGGCGGCACCGCCGGGAATTGGGGAAGCAGCCATGGCCGAGGACGCAACGACACCCACCGGCCCTGATTTCGCGCAGGGAATTGAATTGGCCGAACTCGCCGACGGCCGCATGCTGACCGGCCATGTCGGCGACGACGCGGTTGTGCTGGTGCGGCAAGGCGCGGAGATCTTTGCCGTCGGCGCGCACTGCACGCATTATCACGGGCCGCTCGCCGACGGCATCGTGACCGGCAACGTCATCCGCTGTCCGTGGCATCACGCCTGCTTCGACTTTCGCACCGGCGAGGCGGTGCGGGCGCCGGCCTTAAGCCCGCTCGACTGCTGGTCGGTGGAACAGCGCGGCAGCAAAATCTTCGTGGGGGAAAAGCGCGAGCCGCCGAAATCACGCGGCCGCCGGCCGGCCGCCGCGCCGGAGAAGATCGTCATCCTCGGCGGCGGGGCGGCAGGTTTCACCGCAGCAGAGATGCTGCGCCGCGAGCAATATGCCGGCAGCATTGTCATGCTGAGCAATGACGACGCCGCTCCCGTGGACCGGCCCAATCTCTCCAAGGATTATCTTGCCGGCACGGCGCCGGAGGATTGGGTCCCGCTGCGTCCGGAGAGTTTTTACCCGGACAATGGCATTGACCTGCGCCTGAAGACGCATGTGGCCGGCATCGACCGGCTTGCGCGCGAGGTCGCGCTGGCCGACGGCAGCAGGATTGGCTTCGACCGCTTGCTGCTGGCGACCGGCGCCGAGCCGGTGAAATTGCCGATTGCGGGCGCCGATGCCGCGCATGTTTTCACCCTCCGCTCGCTGGCCGATTGCCGCGCGATCATCGCGCGGGCGAAAGAAGCGCGCCGTGTGGTTGTGCTCGGGGCGAGCTTCATCGGACTCGAAGTCGCCGCCGCGCTGCGCAACCGTGACGTCGAAGTGCACGTGGTGGCGCCTGAGGCGCGGCCGATGGAGCGCATTCTCGGCCCGCAAATGGGAGACTTCATCCGGGCGCTGCACGAGCAGCATGGCGTGATCTTCCATCTCGGCGAAACCGCGGTTGCGATCGAAATCGACAAGGTCCGGCTTGGCAGCGGAGGCATCTTGCCGGCCGACCTGGTCGTCGTCGGCGTCGGGGTGCGGCCGCGCCTTGCGCTCGCCGAGAGCGCCGGGCTCGCGCTCGATCGCGGCCTGCTCGTGAACAGTTATTTGGAAACGAGCGCGCCCGGCATTTTCGCGGCCGGCGATATTGCGCGCTGGCCCGACCCGCACAGCGGCGACAACATCCGCGTCGAGCATTGGGTGGTGGCCGAACGGCAGGGCCAAACGGCGGCGCGCAATATGCTCGGCTACGGGGAGAAATTCGCCGACGTGCCGTTCTTCTGGAGCCAGCATTACGACGTGCCGATCAACTATGTCGGCCACGCGGAAAATTGGGACGCGCTCGAGGTCGAGGGCGACATCGCAGGCAGGGACTGCCTCATTCGCTTCAAGCGCAACGGCCGCGTGCTGGCGGTTGCCTCGATCTTCCGCGATGTCGGAAATTTGCAAGCCGAAGTGGCGATGGAGAACGCGGCGGCTGGCTAGCGCGTCTTATCGGGACAGTCAGAAGGCTTGCAGAATTTGGCGGAAAGGGAGGCCGCGCCTTGCCATGAGTTTTTCTGCGTGCTCGCGAAGCGAGAAACAGAAAACGTGAGAGGGGCCGCGACTTTCCGCTGGCGAGAATTGCCGAGCGGCTTCGCTGTCCACGCTGCGGGTGCCGCCGCGTCTCAGTAATGTTCAGTCCGCCTACGGGTTCAATCTTCAAAATCGCGCAGGACAGGAATTCCCTAGTTCCATCGGAACGACATCCAGTCTTCAGGCCTTAGAGGTATGAAATTGGTGTCAGGTGATGGACCTCGCAACAGAGTTCCGCATTCGTGCCGAGCGTTGCTTAGCTTTGTCGCGCGAGGCTGCGACCATTGAATCCCAGACGCATTGGCTCGGCATGGCCCAGCTTTGGTACAGCCTAGCCCAATATGCCGAGGATCAAGACATGATGTCCCTTCGGCACCCCCGCGAGACCGTGAGGTTTGATGCCAATCAGTTGGAACAAGAATAAGCTCCCGCAATCTGTTGCTCGTTCGGCCCCGCTTTGACCTACGGTATTCTGGTGGGACGCTGGAGGTGAGTAGTAATGCCGGTTGCCGATTTGTTTCGAGGTGCCGGCCACGAGGCGCGATGCCCGGGGTGGTGTTTCAGGGGCGCGGCGGTTTCCGGGAATTTTTTGACTCTTTCCCGGAACTAAAGTGACCCTAATTGCTTGAATGGTGTCCGTTACGCGGGGGTAAGGCTGTGGCCGTCGTATTGATAGTTGAGGACGACGAACAAGTCCGTGTGCTTGCAGAATCCATCCTACAAGAATCGGGATATGAAACGCGGTCTGCTGGCACTTCAACGGAAGCACAGGCCATTCTCGAATCCGATGAGCAGATCGACCTGTTATTTGTCGATTTGCGGTTGGTAGATCATCATGAGGAAGGTTTAGAATTGGCCGAAGCCGCGGTGAAAGCGCGTCCCGATCTTCCCGTCCTGTACACAACTGGGCGCGGCATCACGGATGGGATGCACGCTCTTTTTGTTGAGCGGAACGCCTTCCTAGCAAAACCCTACAATGCCGAGCAGCTACTTACTGCTGTCGGAAACCTTGTTAAAGAGAGAGAATAATTCACGTCCCGTTCGGTTAGTGAAGTGAGGAACATTTCCAAAGGCGTTATTCTTTTCAATAAGGCCGCCACTGGTTCTTTTTGCCGGATCGGTCCCCCCAGCGCAGATCGCTTATGACGTCGCTCGCGAACTCAACACACAGTTTTGCGAAGCCAGCCTGTTTGTTTGTGGGAACGATGCCCTGTTTGAAATGTGAAGACGTGACGCCGAAAAGTTCACCTTCCCGCGACACGAGAGGAATGGACAGGACTGTGGAGAACCCGGCGTGATTGGCGAATGGCAGGTATGGCTTGAACTCCGGATCAGAATTCACGTCGGGAATGAGAACGGGTTTCTTCAAACGAGCGGCACGGCCGCACGCGGTCTCTGCCGAGATCGGCAATGTCCGAACTCGGTCAAGGAGAGCCTCGTCAAAGCCGCGCGAGACCGCCTTGGCTCATGTCGTCGGAGACAAGGCTGAGCAGGCTTACCGCCGGAGCGACGCCCTTGAGAAACGGCGGAAGCTCATGGACGCCTGGGCTGCCTACTGCGAGCGCAAAGTTGCGCCCAATGTTGTGGCTCTCCGCCGCGGCTGAGCCACGCGAACACCGCAGAAGCGCGGCCGTTCAACCCTGCGACAGCACTGGCCGGCTACGCGCGGCGGACCCGCTCCGCCGGCCCCACCACCCGTGGCGCAAAAAGCTCCGGTGTCGGAACCCGAGCGCCGAAGGGCTCGTTGTCTAGTGGCACAGAGTCATGGCTCCTCTGGCAGAGCTGAGCAGGACCCCAGACAAGGGAAGGTCGAATCCAGCAAAATTGTTGGTTCGTCATCCATCCTCACAGTGACAGGATTGGCATCCAGCGTAACAGCCGTCTGCGCGAGTGCCTTTCCATTGAATTTCGCTCCGGTCATGAACACAATCGCTGTCTTACCTAAGATATTTCCATTGAAGACAGCCGTCGTTCCGACGGTGGTTTTTCCAGCAACCTGCCAGAAAACATTTTTGGCTCGCGCGCCGCCTGTAAGGATTATCCTTTTGCCAGAGCTGATATTCAAAGTTCCGGCTATCTGAAATATCCAGACGGAATTTTCGTTGCCGGAAAGGGTGACGCTCGTAGGAATAATCACGCCTGAGCTCCATTTATAGAGCCCCGGTCTTATTGTCCTGCCGCCAATATTTCCGCTACCTAATTCAGTTGCAGTAGGATTTTTTCGTCCGGCCGCATCGTTATATGCGGTTTGCATGTCCATGACAGCGGTCGTCAGCATGCTCGGAGTCGGGGCTTTGAAATCGGCTGCATAGACTTTTCCGGTCACTTTGGATGAGGTTGCAAAGCGGCCGTTGGCACTCCGCGTCAATCCGAAACCGGTAATGGCCGTGCTGGCGATGGGACTAACTCCGATATTGCCAACAATTGCGGTGCTTCCAGTGCTTGATATCCCGGCTTTCGAGAGGATGACGAAATTACCCGCTGATCCGAGATCAACGGGCTGCGCGGCGCGACTGATCGCGGGCATGGCAGTCGCGAACAGGATAACAGCCGCTGCCATTGCGGCCTGATTCGACATTTGCATTGGACTTCCTTGCGTGAAACTTCGATGAAGAAATCGGTTTGCCGCGTTTGATCAACTTTGAAGGCTGGCACCCAGCATCGCCTCGGGCATTTGCGGCAAGCGGGAGCATCAGGCGCGCCAAAACGGCGCCTGCCGTAAAGATCTAATTGTGCATGATTTTCCTAGGATAGCCGGAATATCCCCCTGGATATTTCGACACCGCAGCGCCAACGCGCAGCGCACCTGAAGGTTCCGCCTGAGGCGAGAGCCCTCGCTTCGACCGCTGAAAGAAATCGACGCCCCAGAACCAGGGCCGCTCGCCTCCGACCAGGCCATGATTTTGAAGATGCGCCCCACGGTCAGTTCGCGCCCGTTTGCCAGCGCGAAAAACCGACATTGGCGCTGCCGATTTGGGGGCCAAGTTGGGGGCTACATCGTCACAGCAATCAATGACATACATCAGTAATTGGCGGAGAGGGAGGGATTCGAACCCCCGATACGGTTGCCCGTACGCCGCATTTCGAGTGCGGTGCTTTCAACCACTCAGCCACCTCTCCGGAGGGCCCCCAGGCTGCTTTGTAATGTAGGGGCCCGCGTTTTCTAACCAAGCACCCCCCGCGGCACAAGGGCGGCGCCGGCCCCTTTCACGCCCGGACCGCGCGCCTGAGCGACAAGAGGCCGCGTGGCCGAAGCCTCCCGCATCGGGCATTCCGACTGGCCGCTATTGCCGCTGAGAGCCGTTCGTGCCGTTCATTTCCGGACCATCCAAAGACGTCGTTTTCGGCCTGGCGCAGGACTTCGCCGAAGCCGCCGTGGAGATCCACAAGATGCAGGACGCCGATGAGCCCGCGCGCCAACAGACCGTCGCAGAGCTGAGGGCCGAGGGCGCCCCCACGACGCTGTCCGAACTGGTCGATATGGCAGCCTCCACCGTCACCAGACACAAAATGGGCTGGTACCGGCGGAACCAGTTTCTCGGCGGTCTTCTGGGCTATTGCGTGCTGCTTGGCATGCCCCGGCCCGATGCGGCCTATCTGGCGGACCTCATTAAAGCGAAAGTCCGCGCGGGCTAGCGCCGATGGGGCCGAAAACAGCCGGTTCCGGCTTCCGGAGGCCCAATTTAGGGCCGATTTTCTTGACAGTTTGGCTCCGGATAGCCATAACCACCCCGTGCGCGGGCCCAAAGGTCCGCGCGCTTTGTTACAGCCCTGAATTGCCATTCGGGCGGTAACCGAAACCCAGCAACCGACTGAAAGAAGCCGGTCCGGAATTTCCGAGCACCGGGGTCGAACACGAGGACAAGAACGATGTTCGCGGTCATTAAAACCGGTGGCAAGCAGTATCGCGTTGCCGCCGAAGACAAGATCAGGATTGACGGCATCGACCGCGAGCCGGGCGACATCGTCGAGTTCGGCGAGGTGCTGATGCTCGGAGGCGACAACGTCCAGGTGGGCGCGCCGACCGTTGCCGGCGCCATGGTCGCCGGCGAGGTGCTGCAGCATACGCGCGGCGAGAAGGTGATCGCCTTCAAGAAGCGCCGCCGTAAGAATTCGCGCCGCAAGCGCGGCTACCGCCACGACTACACCGTGATCCGGATCACCGAGATCCTGACCGAGGGGCAGAAGCCGTCGAAGGTGGCCAAGCCGCGTCCTGAGCCCAAGACCAAACCGAAAGCCGCCGAAGCCGAGGGCACGGAGGCCGAAACCAAGGCCGCGCCGAAGGCCAAGCCCAAGGCGCCGGCGAAGAAGGCCGCGGCGAAAAAGCCCGCCGCCAAGGCACCGGCGAAGAAAGCCGCCAAGCCCGCCGCCAAGAGCGGCAAGGGCAAAAAGAAGTGAGATGATTTCGTCATAAATCTGGGTTACGACCTGGGTTAAGTTTTGGAGACCAGCGATGGCGCATAAGAAAGCAGGCGGATCCTCACGCAACGGCCGCGATTCAGCGGGCCGGCGTCTTGGGTTGAAGCAATACGGCGGCGAGATTGTCGTGTCCGGCAACATCATCGCGCGCCAGCGCGGCACCAAATGGCATGCCGGCGCCAATGTCGGCATGGGCAAGGACCACACCCTTTTCGCGCTGACCGATGGACGTGTTGAGTTTCGTACCAAGACCAAGGGCCGCACCTATGTATCGGTCATTCCGATGACGGAGGCTGCGGAGTAGAAGACGGTGGAACATTTAAGGTCCGCCGGCATCAGTCGAACCGGTGGGCCGACATAGGCTCTGAAAAGGGGAGACGGGATGCCGGCTCCCCTTTTTGCATTGAAGGAGCCGTGTCGTGACCCTGCTGGAAGAAAGCCCCGAGGAGATCGTCAGGGAGACGAGCCCGAGCACATTGCAGACGGCGCGCCTCGTGCTGCGTCCGCCGCGGCTTGAGGATGCCAGGGCGATCGCCGCCCTCGCCAACGATATTCGCATCGCGCAGAACACGACCCGCATTCCCTATCCCTACGCGCTGGCCGACGCGCAGGCCTGGCTGCGCGCCGTCAACGGCAAGCAAGGCGAGGCGATTTATCTCGTCACGCTCCCCAACGGCGCGATCATCGGCGCTTGCGGCGTCGAGCCGCGCGAGCGGCGCGGCCCCGAACTCGGTTACTGGCTCGGCACGCATTATTGGGGTCAGGGCTATGCCACCGAAGCCGCACGCGCGGTGATCGATCATGCCTTCAGCGCACTCGGCTGCGAGGAGCTGCAATCGGGCGCGCGCATCAGCAATCCTGCCTCGCGCCGCGTGCTTGAGAAATGCGGTTTCCAGTGGTGCGGAGTCGGGCTCTATCGCATCCGCTCGATCGCAAGCTCCGCGCCGATCGACCGTTTCCGGCTCGAGCGCGGCATCTGGTCGTCGCTCAAGAGCTGGGGCAAGGCGAAACTCGGCGCGTGATCGCTCGTCTCCCTCTCTCGTCATTGGCCGGGCTCGACACCGCACGTCGGTTTACCCGACTTGCCAATCTAGTGGTGCGGAACTCGGGCAGGCCCGAGTTCTGATCAACCCCGTTTTTTTCACGAGAAGTGGATCGCCGGATCAAGTCCGGCGATGACGATGTGGCGCGTGAATAAGTGCAACAATACGTGATCTGGCGGGCTCCGGTTACGGTTGACTCCGCGCGGCCAGGCGACGACGATTTCGTGACTAGCCTGCGGGTTCCGCACGGCAGAACGGAGGTGAGGATGACGCCACCGGGTCAGCAAGGCCGCGATCATCATCCTGGAATGCGTTCGGGCCAGGTTGTAGCGGCATCACCGCGAACGGCGCGTCGGGAGCGGCCTCTCGGGCTGCATCAGTAGGGCAAGGCCCACCTTGGCCACTCCCGGTGCTGCAAGCTGATTCTCAAATAAAATTTCCACCTCAACCTGCAATGCTCCTGACGATAAGGAGAAAAGTTGAGAGTCGCGCGTCGTCTGACGCGCTTTTTATTTGTCCGCTCGCCCCGTCGCCTTGACCAGCGGCGCGAGCTTGCGCACCAGCGCTTCACCGAAATGCCCCTGCGGATTTGACGACGCGAAGCGGTCGCGTTTTTCCCACTCCGCGATCAGGCCGAGCGCCTTGGCGAAGGCGGCGCGAAAATCCGTTCCGGGCTTGAGGCTGTGCTGGAACAAGGCGTCGCCGAAATAGGTCCATTCCCGGCCCTCGGCGCAACCGAATGACGTGCTTTTCTCATCGGCGGCGGTCAGCACGATCGAGTTCGCATTGGCCAGCGGCTTGACGAAAATCCCCGAATAACAGGCCGACACGATCACGACGCGGTTCTTGATCCCTTCCCGGTTCAGCACCGCCGCCACCTCGCTCGGCCGCAGGCGCACGATCGCGGAGGGCAGCTGCAGCCCGAAACTGCGCTTTTCGCCATGCGATGTCATGAACAGGAAGAGCACGTCCTCCTCCTTATCCATGACGCGGGCGACGGCGCGCACCGCAGCGGCGAAATTCTGCAGGCTGGCCAGCGGAACCGTGTCCGCCGTCTCGCGGCTGTTAATCAGGCGCACGGTGCCGCCGTTGAGCGGGAGCGCCTTGCCGGTAATCCTGAGCGCGCCGGCCAGTTCGTTGCGGAAGACGTCCTGCGTCCAGCCGGCGATGCCGATGGTATAAATGTCGGTCACGCCCTTTGTCTGCGGCGCGAGCGCGGAGATCTGCCGCTGCAGCAGCGCCGCCTGCCGGGAATCGCCGGAGCGCGCCTCGGCCGCGCCGGCCTTCGGGGCGCCCGCCTTGCCTTGCGCGAAGGCCGGCGGCGCAAAGGCGACGCCCAGCGCGAGAAGAAGCGCCGGCAGCAGCCGCATGAACCGCCATTCGCGCAAGCAAAAGCCTCCAGAAGGGCTGGTCTTACGCCAATTCGTTTTTATCTGCTAACGAGCGGGCGATAATGCGGCGCATATTGGGTTGGCGGGCTTTTCCCGCTACGGAAGAGCCATGAAATTCCTCGACGAAGCCAAGATCTATATCCAGTCCGGCGCCGGCGGGAACGGCTGCGTCTCGTTCCGGCGCGAAAAATTCATCGAGTTCGGCGGCCCGAACGGCGGCGACGGCGGCCACGGTGGCGACGTGATCGCCGAATGCGTCGACGGCCTCAATACGCTGATCGACTACCGTTATCAGCAGCATTTCAAGGCGCAGCCGGGCGGCGGCGGCATGGGCAAGGATCGCCACGGCGCCAACGGCAAGGACATGATCCTGAAGGTCCCGGTCGGCACGCAGATCTATGAGGAAGACGGCGAGACGCTGCTGGCCGACCTCACCAGGCTCGGCCAGCGCGTGGTCTTGGCCAAAGGCGGCAATGGCGGCTTCGGCAACGCGCATTTCAAGTCCTCGACCAATCAGGCGCCGCGTCACGCCAATCCCGGCCAGCCGGGCGAGGAGCGCACCATCCGCCTGCGGCTGAAGCTGATCGCCGACGCCGGTCTGATCGGCCTGCCCAACGCCGGCAAATCCACCTTCCTGGCCGCGGTGAGCGCGGCCAAGCCGAAAATCGCGGATTATCCCTTCACCACGCTGCATCCGCAGCTCGGCGTGGTGCGCGCCGACAACCGCGAATTCGTGATCGCCGACCTGCCCGGCCTGATCGAGGGCGCGCACGAGGGAACCGGATTGGGCGACAAATTCCTCGGTCATACCGAACGCTGCCGCGTGCTGCTGCATCTGGTCGACGGCACCGGCGAAGACGCCGGCGAGGCCTACAAGACGGTGCGGCATGAGCTGGAAGCCTATGGCCATGGGCTGACCGACAAGCCGGAGATCGTCGCGCTGTCGAAGGCCGACGCGCTGACGCCGGAAATGCTGAAGGAGCAGCTGGCGCGGCTCAAGCGCACGGCGAAACAGACCCCGCTGGTGCTGTCCTCGGCCAGCGGCCAGGGCGTGCCGGAAGTTTTGCGCGCGCTGCTCTCGGTCATTGACCGGGCGCGCAAGGCGACCGAAGCTCCGGCAGCCGCCGGCGAAAGCGCTTGGCACCCCTGACAATTTTCTGTCATCGCCGAATGAGAGCGTTCGATGAAAACCCGCGCCGCCATCGCCTTCAAAGCCGGTGCGCCGCTCAGCATCGAAACCCTCGAGCTCGACGGCCCGAAGCCGGGCGAAGTGCTGGTCGAGATCATGGCGACCGGCATCTGCCATACCGATGCCTATACGTTGTCGGGCGCCGATCCGGAGGGGATCTTTCCTTCGGTGCTGGGGCATGAAGGTGCCGGCATCGTGCGCGAAGTCGGCGCCGGCGTCATTACGCTCAAGGCCGGCGACCATGTCATTCCGCTCTACACGCCGGAATGCCGGCAATGCAAAACCTGCCTGTCGCGCCGTTCCAACCTCTGCACCGCGATCCGCGCCACCCAGGGCAAGGGCGTGATGCCCGACGGCACCAGCCGCTTCCGGCTCGATGGCGATCCGATCTTCCATTACATGGGCTGCTCGACCTTCTCCAATTTCACCGTGCTGCCGGAAATCGCGCTGGCAAAAGTGCGCGAGGACGCGCCCTTCGACAAGATCTGCTACATCGGCTGCGGCGTGACGACCGGCATCGGCGCGGTGATCTACACCGGCAAGGTCTGGCCGGGCGCCAACGTCGCGGTGTTCGGGCTGGGCGGCATCGGGCTCAACGTCATCCAGGGCGCGCGCATGGTCGGCGCCGACAAGATCATCGGCATCGACCTCAATCCCGGCAAGCGCGCCATGGCTGAAAAATTCGGCATGACGCATTTCCTCAACCCGGACGAGGTCGGGCGCGACCGGGTGGTGCAAGCGATCGTCGATCTCACCGGCGGCGGCGCGGATTTTTCCTTCGAATGCATCGGCAACGTGCAGACCATGCGGCAGGCGCTGGAATGCTGCCATCGCGGCTGGGGCGAGAGCATCATCATCGGCGTCGCCGCCTCGGGGCAGGAAATCTCGACCCGGCCGTTCCAACTGGTCACCGGGCGGGTGTGGAAAGGCACCGCCTTCGGCGGCGCGCGCGGCCGCACGGATGTGCCGAAGATCGTCGACTGGTACATGGAGGGCAAGATCAACATCGACGACCTGATCACCCACAGCATGCCGCTCGACGAGATCAACACCGCCTTCGATCTGATGCACGAAGGCAAGTCGATCCGCAGCGTGGTGGTTTACTGAAGCAGCATGCGGCCGAGCGGACGGCCTTTCTCCGCCTCATCCCGAGTACGCGTGAAGCGCCGTCTCGAAGGACGGCGGCCCGGGGCGACCGATCCCGGGTTTACCCGGAGATCGGCACTATTAGTGCGCAAGTCGGCTATAGCCGACTTGCGATGGTTCGAGACGCGTCGCACTGACGTGCGCCGCCCCTCACCATGAGCAGAAATGTTTATGGCTGGGACTTCTTCGCCGTCCGGCGGCGCGGGCGCGGCTTGGCGGGGGCAAGCGCCGGCACCAGTTTGACCACCGCGTCGGGCGCAAGCCGGACCGCCTGGTCCGCCACGCTGTTGACGCTTTCACGCAGCTTGCGCCCCATCGCCGTCCGTCCGCTGCGCCGGCCGAGCAGCATGCCGATCTCGAAGGCGGCCCCGATCAGCATCGCCGGATTGGAGGCGAAAAGCTGCGAGGGCAGGTCCTTGGCGCGGCTTTGGGACGAACGTTTCATCGGGACTCTCCGGTTGACGATGCATCGACAACGCGCCGGGGTCGCGCCAGTTCCAAAAAACGTGATCCCGAGGAGACTTAACGGACGGCACGCGGCGTGATGCCGCGGGTCCGCCGTCCCGGCAAAAGCACGGGAAAAAGCACGGGAAAATGTATTCCCACGGACGCCCGGCTGCACTACCGTGGTTTTTGAACTGGGCCCAAGAGCCGGTGTTTCAATGGGAGTATCCAATCGATGACCGAGAAGTTTTCCCTCAATGTCAACGGCAAGACCCAGACGGTCGAAGCCGATCCGGACATGCCGCTGCTCTATGCGCTGCGGAATGATCTCGGGCTGAACAATCCGCAATTCGGCTGCGGCCTGGCGCAATGCGGCGCCTGCACCGTGCATATGGACGGCAACGCCGTCCGCTCCTGCATCACGCCGATTTCCGCCGTCGGCGACGCCAAGGTGGTGACCATGTCCGGCCTCGGCACGCCGGAGAAGCCGCACCCGCTGCAGGCTGCTTACGTCGAGGAAGAGGTCACGCAGTGCGGCTATTGCATCAACGGCTGGGTAATGACCGGCGCGGCCTTCCTGAACAAGACCAAAAAGCCGACCGACGCCCAGATCAAAGAGGCGCTCACCGGCCTGAAGTGTCGTTGCGGCACCCACATGAGCATCATGCGCGCGATGAAACGCGCCGCGACGATGATGGGTTGAGGGAGGCGCATATGACCAAAATGGAAAACCCGATTGCCTTCTCCCGCCGCGCCGTGATGAAGGGCGGCGGCGCGCTCGTCGTCTCGCTCGGCATGCCGATGGGAATGAACACGCTGCTCGCGATCAATTCCGCGCTGGCGCAGGACACCCGCCCGCCGCTGAAACCCGATCAGCTCTCGACCTATATCGCCGTCAACGCCGACGGCACCGTCACCGGCTTCTTCGGCAAGATGGACATGGGCCAGGGCCTCGCCACCGCGGTCTCGCAGATGATCGCGGAAGAACTCGACGTGCCGGTGAAGGCCGTGAAGCTGATCATGGCCGACACCGCGTTGACCATCAACCAGGGCGGCGCGGCCAGCTCGAACGGCGTGCAGGCAGGCGGCAAGCAAATGGCCGCGGCGGCGGCGGAAGCGCGCCGCGTGCTGATCGAAATGGCGGCAACGAAACTCAACATTCCGGCCGACCAGCTCACGGTGAGCGACGGCGTGATTTCAGCCAAAGCCGATGCCTCGAAGAAGGCGACCTATGCTGAACTGATCGGCGGTCGCTACTTCAATGTGGAGCTCGCCTGGAACAAGGCGATTGGCAACGGCCTCTATGCGCCGGGCCAGGCCAAGGTGAAGAAGCCGAGCGAGTACAAGATCGTCGGCACCTCGGTAAAGCGCACCGACGTGGCACCGAAGGCCTTTGCCCAGGAAGGCTTTGTCACCGACGTGAAGCGGCCGGGCATGCTGCATGCCCGCATGATCCGCCCGCCGGTCGCCGGCTCCGTGCCGGTGAAGGTGGACGAAGCTTCGCTGAAGGGCATTCCCGGCGCCAAGGTGGTGTGGGACCAGGGTTTCCTCGCGGTGGCCGCCGACAAGGAATGGGACGCGGTCAAGGCGTCGCGAGCCTTGAAGGTGGAATGGTCGAATGTCACTCCGGCCTTCCCGGACGAGAAGGCGCTCTATGACCACATCCGCAAGGCGCCGGTGCGCAAGCGCGAAGTGGACGCAAAGAGCAAGAGCGGCGACGTGGACGAGGCCTTCAAGACCGCCGCACGTGTAATCGAGGCCGAGTATGAATGGCCGTTCCAGTCCCATGCCTGCATGGGACCCGGCTGTGCCGTGGTCGAGATCAAGGACGATCAGGTCACGGTTTGGACCGGCTCGCAAAAAACTCATTATGTGCGGGACGGCGTCGCCGCCACGCTTGAAATGCCGCCTGAAAATGTGCGCGCCATCTGGGTCACCGGTCCCGGAAGCTACGGCCGCAGCGATGCGGACGACGCAGCAATGGACGCTGCTGTTATCGCGAAAGCGACCGGCCGTCCGGTGCGTGTGCAATATACCCGCGAGCAGGGTACCGGCTGGGATCCGAAAGGTCCCGCGTCGGTGCACAAGGTGCGCGCCGCGGTCGACGCTTCCGGCAAGGTCGTGGCTTACGACTTCGCCAGTAAGGGATTCTCTCGCGTTGAGGTGAATTCCAATGGAAGTAAGCCTCACGACACGCTGGCCGGGCAATTGCGCGGCGCCGCGCTGAAGCCGCTCGATAACTTCCGCGTTCCGGAGGAATCCTACGCCTTCGACCACAAGCGCATGGCGTGGGAAACCATCGCCCCGCCGCTCGACCGTGCCTCGCCGCTGCGCACCTCGCATCTGCGCGATCCCGTCGGCCCGCAAATTCACTTCGCCAGCGAATCCTTCATGGACGAGGTGGCGACGGCGTTGAACGTCGACCCGATCGAGCTGCGGCTGCGGCATGTGAAAAGCAGCCGCGACATCGACCTGATCAAAGCGGTGAAGGAGAAATCCGGATGGCAGACGCGGCCTTCGCCGCAGAAGGACCAGACCGGCAACAAGGTGACCGGGCGCGGCATGGCCTATGCGCAGCGCAGCGGCACCCGGGTTGCGATCGTTGCCGAGGTCGACATCGACCGCAGCAGCGGCAAGATCTGGGCGCGCAAGTTCACGGTGGCGCATGACTGCGGATTGATCATCAACCCGACCAATCTGAAGCAGACCATCGAGGGCAACGTGGTTCAGGGCATCAGCCGCACGTTGTGGGAGGAGACCCACTTCGACAACAAGGCGGTGACCAGCATCGACTGGCTGACCTATCCGATCCTCGACATCACCGAAACACCGGAGGCCATCGATGTCGTGCTGATCAACCGGCCGGAAACCCCGCCGAGCGGAGCAGGCGAACCGACCATCCGGGTGGTGGCGGCGGCGATCGCCAACGCCATCTTCGACGCCACCGGCGTACGCATCCGCCGCGTGCCGCTGACGCCCGACCGGGTGAAGGCGGCGCTGGCATAGCAAAGCGGCCCGTTTTGGGGCATTAACATCCGGCCGGCACATCACGGTGTGTCGGCCGGTTTTTCTTCCGGTTCCCTCCATGACCTTTGATCCCACTTTCTCCAGCATGAAGCAGGGCAGCCGCGTCGAGGACGACGCGCTGATGCGGGGCGCCGGCCGCTTTATCGACGACGCTCCCCTGCCCGGCGAACTGCATGCCTATTTCCTGCGCTCGCCGCATGCGCATGCAAAAATCCTTTCGGTGGATGTCGAGGCGGCCCGGGCTGCGCCCGCCGTCATCGCCGTGCTGACGGCGGCGGACATGAATGCCGCCAAGATCACCAGCATCGCCCGCCATGTGGCGATCGCAAACATGGTGATGCCGCGGCGGCCCCCGCTAGCCGACGGGCGGGTGCTGCATGTCGGCCAGCCGGTCGCCGCGGTGATTGCGGAAACCGCACGGCAAGCGCGCGACGCGGCGGAGCTGATCGCCGTCGACTACGACGTGCTGGCGTCGGTGGTGGACCTTCGCGCGGCGGAAAAGCCGGACGCGCCGCAGCTCTGGCCGGAAGCGCCCGGCAATGTGGTGGTCGACTGGCCCGGGCCGGCCCCCGATCCGGCGGCCAATGCCGCCGCGGTCGAGCGCGTCTTCGCCAGCGCGGCGCATGTGGCGCGCGTCACCGTCGTCAACCAGCGCGTGATCGTCGCCGCCATGGAAACGCGCGGCGCCACCGCGAGCTACGACGCGGGCGCCGATCTCTACACCCTGCGGGCCTGCTCGCAGGGCGCCGGCGCCCTGCGCGACACGATGGCTTCGATCATGGGACTGGCGAGGGAGCAGCTCCGCGTCGTCACCGAGGACGTGGGCGGCGCCTTCGGCATGAAGTCCTCCGCCTATCCGGAATATCCGGTGCTGCTGGTGGCGGCGCGCCGGCTCGGGCGGCCGGTGCACTGGATGTCGGACCGCTCGGAAGCCTTCATCAGCGACAACCAGGCGCGCGACGCGATCACCGACGGCGAGCTGGCGATGGACGACAAAGGCCGCTTCCTCGCGCTGCGCATCCGGCATCTCGCCAATGTGGGCGGCTTTCTCGCCAACACCGGGGCGCATCTGGCGACGGCGAATTTCACCAAATGCTTTCCGGCGATGTACCGCATCCCGCATATCGATGTCCGGGTGCGCTGCCTCTTCACCAATACCGTGCCGCTCGGGCCGTATCGCGGCGCCGGACGGCCGGAAGCCAATTATGTGCTGGAGCGCCTGGTGGACGAAGCCGCGCGCATCACCGGCAGCGACCGAGCGCGGCTGCGCCGGCGCAACCTCATTCCGCGCTCGGCCATGCCCTACAAGACGGCGGTGGGCACAAAATACGACAGCGGCGATTTTGCCGCGGTGTTCGACAAGGCGCTGGAGCAGAGCGACTACGCCGGATTCAAGAAGCGCCGGCGCGAGAGCGCGCGGCGCGGCCGCCTGCGCGGCATCGGTATCTCCTGCTTTCTCGAACATTCCGGCGGCAGCCCGACCGAAGGCGCGCTGATCGCCTTTCCGGGCGGCAATGTCCTCTCGCTCGGCCTGCATGTGCAGTCGACCGGCCAAGGGCATGCCTCGGTGTTTCCGCGGCTGGTCGCGCAGAAGCTCGGTATCGCGCCCGAACAGGTGCGCCATCGCCATGGCGACACCAATCTCGATATCAAAGGCGCGCCGTCGGTTGCCTCGCGCTCAGCCATGACCGCCGGCAGCGCCAGCCTGCGCGCGGCGGAGACGGTGCTGGCGAAAGGACGCACGGTGGCCGCCAAGGCGCTCGATGTCGCCGAGGACAAGATTTCCTACCGCGACGGCTATTTCGAGGTGGCAGGCACCAACCACCGGCTCTCGTTATTCGACGCGGCGGCGCGGGCGAAGGAAATGGCCGCGCGCGGCGAGATCGCCGAGACGCTCGATACCCAGGCCGTGACGGACATACCGCCGACCTATCCGAACGGCTGCCATATCGCGGAAGTCGAGGTTGATCCCGAGACCGGCGCGGTCACCGCGATCAACTACACCGCGGTGGACGACAGCGGCCGTCTGCTCGATCACACCCTGGTGG
Source organism: Xanthobacteraceae bacterium (assembly GCA_035699705.1). Lineage (GTDB taxonomy): Bacteria > Pseudomonadota > Alphaproteobacteria > Rhizobiales > Xanthobacteraceae > CANKHA01. Next base: position 16,550 of record DASSPI010000115.1, on the reverse strand, counting down.
AAGGCCAGTTGCATGGCGGCATCGCCCAGGGACTGGGGCAAGCACTGATGGAGCTTGGCTATTACGATCCCGACAACGGGCAGCTAGTGACCGGCTCGTTTCAGGACTATGCGCTTCCGCGCGCGGAAGACCTGCCGCCGATCCATATCGGCATGCATGCGGTTCCCGCCACCACCAATCCGCTCGGCGTCAAGGGCGTCGGCGAAGCCGGCACCACCGGATCGCTCGCCGCGCTGATGAATGCCGTTGCCGATGCCATCCCCGGCGACGCCGGCGCGACACTCGACATGCCGGCGACATCGGAGAAGGTGTGGCTGGCCTGTCAGCAGGCCAAGGCGGCAGCGGAATAATATCGCCCGCGTACGGGCCAGGTAACTAGCCGCGCAACTCCTTGAGATCGACCCGGCCGGCATACAGCTTGCGCAACAACCCAAGCGCCGATTGCGCGCGCTTTTCATCCCAGCCGCCGTGGCGCGCATTGAGCATGAATTTTTCCTCGATGTCCTGCCGCGTGAGCGGCTCATGCGCGCCGCCGCGGAAATGATCCTGCCGCTCTTCCACCACTGTTCCGTCATTGAGCGTGACGCGGATATGGCCGGTGAAGGCATTCGGATAGGGATTTTTTGGATCGATCACGAAACTTGTTTTGGCAGCCAGCGCCAGCACGGCCTTATCGCGCACCGCCTTACCGGTAAAGGCATCAAGCCCGACATTGCCATGCACGAAGCCATAGGCGAGCAGGAAGGGCGAGGAGAATTTCGCGGCATAGCCATTCGGCGGCGCCTGTTTCACCGCAAGCGGCTCCCACAGCCGGTGCACGGTGCCTTCCGCCACTTCGCAGACCAGCTCCCTGACGTTCTCCGGCTTGATGCCTTTGGCCGCGAGCCGCCTGGCGCAGTCGATGTAAGGATGCGCCATGGTCCCGCAGGGATAGGGCTTGAACGCGACCGTGTCGGTAACCCAGCGCGTGCCGAAATCGCCGATCAGCGCGTCGTAGTCGCCCTTCGTCGTATGGGCGAAGCCATGAAACAGACCATGCACGCCCTCGAATACCGTGCGCGGGCCGTAGAAGCCGGCCTTGCCCAAGAGCGCCGCGCGAATGCCGGCCTGCGCCGCCCAGCCGGCGTGCATGCGCTTGGGCCAGGTGCCTTCCGCCAGATATTCGATGATGCCACTCGCCATGCTGCCGGCGGTGCCGATCGCGTCCACCATCTGCTTGCGGTTGAGCCCGAGCGCGGCGCCGACCCCGGCGGCCGCGCCCATGGTCCCGAACACCGCGGTGGGGTGAAAGCCCGCCTTGTGCAGCGCGCCCTGCGCCACGAGACTCAGCCGGCAGGTGGTCTCCATCCCGACCGCGATGCCGCGCAACGCGGCGCGGCCGTCCGGGTTATGCCGCTCGCAGGCGGCCAGCACGGCCGGCACGATAACGGCGCCGGCATGGATTGGCCCGCCCTCAAAAGTGTCGTCAAAATCCTCGCCATGCGCGGCGGTGCCGTTGACGCAGGCCGCGCCGGCCGAACTCATGCCGCGCGCATGCCCGATCGCGGCGCAGGGCCCCTGGTCGTCCCAGCCGGCGATTTGCGCCTGGACATAGTCTTCATTGCGGGCAGTGACGCAGAGCCCAACAATGTCGACCAGCAGGTCTTCGCATTTTTGGCGGGTGGCATCCGGCAATTTGGCGGGATCGACGGTCTGGATGCGCTCAACGAGATGTTCGGCAACGGCAATTTTCGGCAGCGAAGCGGAAGCCACGGCAGGCCTTTCTTTCAGGTATTGCGCAGGCGGACGGCGGATCCGAAACCGGGGATCCGGTTGACGAAGATAACGACGGCAAAGGTGAGCAGCAGCATCAGCAGGCCGAGGATGGCGATGGCGCCGAGGTCGCCGCTCTCCTTCAGATCGAAGATCAGCACCGATACCACCTTGGTTTCGGACGTGAACAGGATGATCGCCGCCGATAACTCGCGGATCACCGAGACGAAGATGAAGCACCAGGTGGCGATCACGCTGGTGCGCAGCAGCGGCGCGGTGATCTGGCGCAAGGCCTGCAGCCTGGTGGCGCCGAGGATGCGGCTGGCGTCCTCCAGCTCCGGATGCACCGCGCGGAAGGCCGACTGCAATTGCTGATAGGCCGCCGGCAATTCGATGGTGAGATAGGCCAGGAGCAGCACCCAGATCGTGCCGTAAAGCACGAAGGGCGGCCGGGTGTAGCTCAGGAACAGGCCGACGCCGAGCACGATGCCGGGGATGGCGATCGGGGCGGTGGCAAGGAAAGCCAGTATGCGATAGCCGCTCACCGCCTTGCGCGTGGTCAGATAGGCGATCACCACGGCCAAGATCGTGCCGATGGTCGCCGCCAGAGTGCCGAGGATGAAGGTGTTCTTCAGCACCGGCTTGGTGGCCGACAGTTCGAAGAACACGAAGTTGAAATTGCGCAAGGTGGCATTGGCGAAGGTCAGCGGGGTGGTGGCGATGGGAGCGAAGGCGGCGTTGATCAGCGCGCCATAGGGCAGGACCACCGGCATCAGCAGGACGAAGAAGCAGGCGCCGAGCGCCACGAATTTCAGCCGGCCGAGCGGAATCAGCCGCGGCGAGCTTTGTTTTCCCGCCACCACCGAATAGCCGCGGCGGCCGAGGATGAAGTGCTCGGCCCGCAGCAACATCACGGTGATGATGAGAAGCGGCAGCGAGGCGGCCGCGGCCAGCTCCGGCTTGGGCGGATACTGGAACAGGCTCCAGATCTTGGTCGTCATCGTATGGAAGCCGGCCGGCAATGCCAGGATCGCGGGCGAGCCGAACAAGGTGGTGGCCTGCAGGAAAGCGACGATCGCGCCGGCCAGGAGCGCCGGCAGCGCGAGCGGAATCGTGATCCGCCGGGCCGTGGTCCAGGCGCGCCCGCCGAGGATCGACGAGGCGTCCTCCAGGTCGCCCGGCATGCGGTCGAGCGAGTTGGCGATCAGCACGAAGACATACGGGAAGGTGTAGCAGGAGATGACGAAGATCAGCCCCGGCAGCGTGTAGATGTTGAACAGATATTCGTCCTGCGGCGCGCCGGTCAGGAAGCGGAAGAATTTGTTGAGCAGACCGCTGTTGGGCGCGGCCAGAATTTCCCAGGCAATGGCGCCGAGAAACGGCGGGGTGACGAAGGAGGCCGTCACCAGCGCGCGAATGATGCGGCTGAACGGCAGGTCGGTGCGCGCAACCAGCCAGCCCATGGGCGCGGCCACCGCGCAGCAGATGATCGAAGAAGCGACGGCAACGGTGAAAGTGATAATGAGCGGATCGACGAAAGCGGCTTCCGTGAACAGCCGCTGGAAATTCGCCAGCGTGAAAGCGCCGGCGCGGTCGGTCAGGCTGTAGATCACCAGCCAAGTCATCGGCAGGATGACCAGCACGCATAACAGCGCCGCGAAGGCATAGAGCACGAGCCGCGACGCGTCGAAGCGCACCGGTGCGCGGCCGGCGCGTTCGCTTACTGCAAGGCTGGCGACATCCTCTGAGGCCACGACCGATCCGGTTTTTTTAGAGAACAGCCGCCAGCATGAGAGCTGGCGGCTGCATCATTGGTTTGCAGGCTCGATCAGACGCCGAAGATCTTGGTGTAGCGTGCCTTGATCTCCTCGGCCGATTTCTCCACGCCCGCGGCGTCGTCCTTCATCCACTTGATCTCTTTGAGCGGCTTGCGACCGGCCTTTTCCTTGACCTGGGGATGGACCGAACGCAGGCCGCCGACGTCGACGATGAGCTGCTGCGCTTCCGGCGTGAAGCAATAGCTCTGGAACAGCCGCGCTGCGTTCGGGTTTGGCGCGTTCTTGAATATAGCGTTGGGCCCGATGATGGTCGGCGTCCCTTCGGTCGGATAGACGATCTCGACCGGATCGCCCTTCTCCTTCTGCTGGAACATGTTGTACTCGTTGCCGTCCGCCATCACGGCGCGTTCGCCGAGCGCAAGCTTCTTGGGCGGATCGGTCGAGGACTGCACCTGCATGATCTTCTGCTTGGCCAGCTTCTCCAGATAATCCCAGCCGATGTCGCGGGTGATCTGGAAGGTCGCCGTCATGATGGTGCCGCTGTAGCCCGGATGCGCTTTGACCATCTTGCCCGACCATTTCGGGTCGAGCAGATCGGCGAAGCTCTTCGGCGCTTCTTCCTTCTTCACCATGTTGGTGTTGTAGCCGATCACGCAGCCCCAGAGCCGGAAGCTGGCGAACAGGCCGTCCGGGTCCTTGTGCTCCGCGGGGAAGTGTTTCGCCACGTCCTCGGGCACGTAGGGGGCGAGAATGCCGTCGCGCTTCCAGACGATGAAATGCGCGGCGTCCGACGAGTTCACGATGTCGACCGCATGGATGTTGCTGGAATATTCCTGTCCGATGCGCTGGAACACGCGCTCGGCGCCGCTGCGCTCGACCCGCACGGCGACGCCGGGATATTTCGCCTCGAATGACCGGGCGACCTTTTCCGCCACCGGCAGGTCGACGGCGGTGTACCAGACGACCTTGCCTTCTTTCTTGGCGGCATCGATCAGCTTCTGGTCGATCGCGGCCGCCGGCGGGGCTTGCGCCCGGATCGGCGATGCGAAAGTGCTGGCGGCTGCCAGCGCGGTAGTCCCTTTCAGGACGTCCCGTCTCGAAAATCTCCACTTCCTCATGGACGCTTCTCCCTGTTTGGCTTCGCGCTTCTGTCGTTCGCTTTTTTGGCGCCGGGATTTGTTATCCCATCAGCGCACGGCAATTCTCCGGTGGTAATTCCAGCCATACCGCCGAGCCCTGCGGAATGCTCTCCTCGGCGGAGGTGATGATGCGCAGTTGCGTGCCGTCGGCGACCTCAACCATATAATCGCGGCTGTCGCCGAGAAAGACCTGACGCACGACCTTGGCCGGCACCACGTTCTCCGTCTGTTGCGGCTTGGCGGCGCGCAGGAGGATGGCATGCTGGCGGATCGACACCGCGGTGGTGCCGCCGGCCGTAAGTTTCGCACCGGCGCAGCGCAGCGGGGTACCGGCGAAGGAAATGCGGCTCTCGTCCAGATTCTTGCCGCTCACCACATTGCTGGAGCCGATGAAGCGGGCGACGAATTCCGAGCGCGGCCGTTCGTAGATTTCTTCCGGCGAACCGGCCTGCTCGATTTTTCCCATGTTCATCACCGCGATGACGTCGGCAGTGGTCATTGCCTCGGCCTGGTCGTGGGTGACGTAGACGGTCGTGTAGCGATATTCGTCGTGCAGGCGCCGCACCTCAAAGCGCATTTCCTCGCGCAGATTGGCATCGAGATTGGACAAGGGCTCGTCGAGCAAAAGCGTCTCCGGCTCGACCACCAGAGCGCGGGCGAGCGCGACGCGCTGCTGCTGGCCGCCGGAAAGCTCGCCCGGATAACGGTCCGCCAGAGGAGCGAGCCGCGTGGTGGCCAGGATGGCATTGAGCTTGCGCGCGATGGTCTCGCGGTCCTGCTTGCGCAGCTTCAGCCCATAGACGATGTTTTCCGCCACCGTCATATGCGGCCAAAGCGCATAGCTCTGGAAGATCATCGACATGTTGCGCTGCTCCGGCGGCAGCGTGCGCGCCGGCGAGGACACGAGGCGGTTGCCGACATGGATCTCGCCCGCGGTCGGTTCGACGAAGCCCGCGATCAGCCGCAGGGTCGTGGTCTTGCCGCAGCCGGAGGGGCCGAGCAGGCAAACCAGGCTGCCGTGCTCGATGTGCAGCGAGACGTCATCCACCACCGCGGTGGGGCCATAACGCTTCGTCAAGCCACGCAATTCAACGGACGCCACACGTCTTCTCCCCGTTCGGCCGGCCCGAATTTATCTTAAGGCGTCGGCAAGCTTCCGCATATGCCACCATTGTCGCTGGGCTAGGAACCCGTGAAAACCGGCTTGCGCTTTTCCATAAAAGCCTGGCGGCCCTCGATATAATCCTTGCTGGCGAAGCAGCCCGCCACCAGGTCGGAACAGCGTTTGAGGTCGCGCTTGGATTCGTCCTTCATCACCTCGCCCACAATAAACTTGATGGAATTGACCGTGAGCGGCGCGTTGGCCGCGATGGTTTCGGCATAATTCCTCACATAGGCCTCGATCTCTTCCTCCGGCACGACTCTATTCGCGAAGCCCATGTCCTTGGCCTCGGCTGCGTCGAACTGCCGCGCCGTGAAGAAAATCTCCTTGGCGAAGGACGGTCCGACCAGATCCACCAGCCGTTTGAGGCCGGGATAGTCGTAGCCGAGGCCGAGCTTGGCGGCGGGCACCGCGAAGCGCGAATTCGGCGAGCAGATGCGTATGTCGCAGCAAGAGGCGAGGCCCATGCCGCCGCCGATGCAATAGCCGCGGATCATGGCAATGGTCGGCTTGGGGAAGGTATGCACGGTGGCATAGCCCTGCTCGACTGCCGCATTGTAGCGGGCGATACCCTCCTTGCTCGAGCGTTCGTCCTCGAACTTGGAAATGTCCGCGCCGGACACAAAGGCCTTGCTGCCCGCGCCGGTCAGCACGAGCACGCGCACCTCGGGATCCTTGGCGTATTCGTTGAGGTGATGAACCGTGGCTTCCCACATCTCCAGCGACATGGCGTTGTGGCGTGCCGGGTTGTTGAAGGTCACGGTAGCCGTGTGACCTTCCTTGCGTGCGAGCAACGTTTCCGTCATGCGTTCAACTCCTAGATCGCCCTTGCCTTGCGCAGGTCTTCGATTTCCTGCTTGCTGAATCCGAATTCCTTCAGCACTTCGTCGTTATGTTCGCCGACATCCGGCGGCGGCGCCACCATCTTGCTCGGCGTGCGCGACAGCGTGAAGGGCTGCGCCACCACGGTGAGCGGACGGCCGTCCTGCGACTCGGTCGGCACCGGCGCGGCCAGCCCGAGATGCTTGACCTGCGGATCCTCGAACATCTGGTCGATGGAATAGATCGGCCCGGACGGCACGCCGGCCTTATCGAGTATCTGCTGCCATTCAGCGCTGGTTTTCTTCGCGGTGATCTTGTCGAGCTCGGCATTAAGCGCATCGCGGTTCTTCGAGCGCAGCGCGGCGGTGGCATATTCCTCGCGCTTGATCAGATCCGCGGCGTCGATCGCCTGCGCGAAGCGCTCCCAGATCTTCTGGCCGGTGGTGGCGATATTGATATGACCGTCGGCGGTCTTGAACACGCCGGTGGGAATGCTGGTCGGATGATTGTTGCCGGCCTGCGGCGGCACTTCCTTTTTGTTGAGCCAGCGCGAAGCCTGAAAGTCGAGCATGAAAACCTGCGCCTGCAGCAGCGAGGTCTGCACCCACTGGCCCTCGCCCGATTGCTCGCGCTCCAGCAGCGCGGTGAGAATGCCGATGGCGCAGAACAGGCCGGCGCTGAGGTCCGCGATCGGAATACCGGCGCGCACCGGCCCCTGCCCCGGCAGGCCGGTGATCGACATCAGGCCGCCCATGCCCTGGGCGATCTGATCGAAGCCCGCCCGCTGGCCGTAAGGGCCATCCTGGCCGAAGCCGGAAATACTGGCATAGACGATGCGCTTGTTGATCTTGCGCAGCGACTCGTAATCGATGCCGAGGCGGGTCTTCACGTCGGGGCGGAAATTCTCCACCACCACGTCGGCCTTCTGCACCAGGCGATAAAAGGCCTGGCGCGCTTCCGGCGCCTTCAGGTTGAGCGTGATGGCGCGCTTGTTGCGATGCAGGTTCTGGAAATCAGGGCCGCGGCGGGCGCCGCCGAGCGGCTCGCCGCCGCCTTCTTCCTCCGGCGCGTCGATCTTGATCACGTTGGCGCCCCAGTCCGCGAGCTGCCGCACCGCGGTGGGGCCGGCGCGCACCCGGGTGAGATCGAGAACCGTGAAGCGGGAAAGAGCTTGCGAGGCGCGGGGGGCTGACACCAGGGAACATTCTCCGACAAGCATTACAGGCCGGCCAGGCCGGCGAGCGACAATCCCCGATCCGGAAAGAGTTGTCTACCCGGCCAAAGAGGGGCCGTTTTGCCCCGCGGCTGCGCAATCCTGCGTCAACCCGGTCCGCTTGAATTAATCTCCGCTCGTTCCCGCGACCGCCTACGGCGGTTGTGCCTGTGTCCGCCGAAGCGCAGCGAAGGCGGAAAGCCGAAACCAGGTCCTTCGCATGCGAGCTGGATTCCAGCTTGCGCGGGAATGAGCGCAGGTCACACCTCGGATGGATAAACTCTAAATATCCGAGCCGCGGAAAAACTCGGACCCGAACGCCAAGGGCTCGCCGGACAGGCCGATGATCTTGTGTTCGAGCAGATAGTCGAGAATTTGTTTCGCGAGTTGCGCCGGCGTCTGGCCGATTGTCTTCAGATGAATCTCCGGCTGTTCCGGCTCCTCATAGGGCGCGTCGATGCCGGTGAAATTCTTGAGCTGGCCGGCCTTGGCCTTGGCGTAGAGGCCTTTCGGATCGCGCATGATGCAATCCTCCACCGGCGTGTCGACGAAGACCTCCAGGAATTCCGATTCATCGACGAGGCTGCGCACCATCTGCCGATCGGCGCGATAGGGCGAGATGAAGGAGCAGAGCACGATCAGTCCGCTCTCGGTCATCAGCTTGGCGACTTCGCCGACGCGCCGGATATTTTCCACGCGGTCCACTTCGGTGAAGCCGAGATCGCGGTTGAGGCCGTGGCGCACGTTGTCGCCGTCCAGCAGCATGGTGTGATGGCCGGTGAGGTTCAGCGTCTGCTCGACGATGTTGGCGATGGTGGACTTGCCCGAGCCGGACAGTCCGGTGAACCACAGGATCACCGGCTTCTGCTGCTTCAGCCCGGCGCGCTCGGCCTTGCCGATGAGCAGAGGCTGCCAATGGATGTTGGTGCCGCGGCGCAGGCCGAATTCGACCATGCCGGCGCCGACGGTCTGGTTCTTGAAGCGGTCGATGACGATGAAGGAGCCGGTCTTGCGGTTTTCCGAATAGGGATCGAAGGCCACCGGCACGCTGGTGGAGATATTGCAGAAGGCAATGTCGTTGAGGTGAAGCGTGGTGGCGGCAAGATGATCGCGCGTATTGACGTCGATCTTGTGCTTGATGGTGGTGATGGTGGCCGGCACGGTCTTGGTGCCGATGCGGATGAAGTAAGAGCGGCCCGGCAACAGCGGCTCGTCATTCATCCAGATCACATGCGCGGCAAATTGGTCGGACACTTCCGGCCGCGCCTTGGGCTCGACCAGAATGTCGCCGCGCGCGATATCGATCTCGTCGGCCAGCGTGATGGTGACCGCGTCGCCGGCCTCCGCCGATTCCAGATAGCCGTCATAGGTGACGATCTGATCGACCTTCGACGTGCGCCCGGAGGCCGCGACCACGACGGCGTCGCCCTTGCTGATCCGGCCCGAGGCGACGGTGCCGGCATAGCCGCGGAAATCGAGGTTCGGGCGGTTCACCCATTGCACCTGGAAGCGGAAGGGCTTGCCGAGCTCATCGCTCTGCACGTCCACGCGTTCAAGATCCTCGATCACCGACGGCCCCGTGTACCAGGGCATCTTCGGCGAGCGCTCGACCACGTTGTCGCCAAAGCGCGCGGAGAGCGGAATCGGCATCACGCTGGTGAAGCCGAGCTGCGAAGCGAAGGACGTGTAATCGGCGACGATGCGGTCGAAGACTTCCTGGCTGTAATCCACCAGGTCGATCTTGTTCACCGCCACCACCACGTGCCTGACGCCGAGCAGCGAGCAGATGAAGGAATGCCGCTTGGTCTGCACCAGCACGCCCTTGCGCGCGTCGATCAGGATGACGGCGAGCTCGGCGTTGGAGGCGCCGGTCGCCATGTTGCGGGTATATTGCTCGTGGCCGGGCGTATCGGCGACGATGAAGGAACGGCGCGGCGTGGCGAAGAAGCGGTAGGCGACGTCAATGGTGATGCCCTGCTCGCGCTCGGCTTCCAGGCCGTCGACCAGCAGCGCGAAGTCGATATCCTCGCCGGTGGTGCCGTGGCGCACCGAGTCCTTGGCCAGCGCGGAGAGCTGATCCTCGAAAATCTGCTTTGAGTCGTGGAGCAGCCGGCCGATCAGGGTCGACTTGCCGTCGTCCACCGATCCGCAGGTGATGAAGCGCAGCAGGTCGTTGTCGGCATCCTTCTGCCTGCTGCCGGCGACGCGGACATCCATCAGAAATACCCCTCGCGTTTTTTCTTTTCCATCGAGGCGGCTTCGTCGGTATCGATCAGGCGGCCCTGGCGTTCGGAGACCTGCGCGGTCTTCATCTCGGCCACGATATCGTCGAGCGTCGTGGCGTCGGATTCGATCGCGCCGGTAAGCGGATAGCAGCCGAGCGTGCGGAAGCGCACGCGGCGCATCTGCGGCTTCTCTCCGGGCTCCAGCGGCATGCGCTCGTCATCGACCATCAGCAGCGTGCCGGCGCGCTCCACCACCGGGCGCTCCTTGGAGAAATACAGCGGCACCACCGGAATCTTCTCGAGCTGGACATAAGTCCAGACGTCGAGTTCGGTCCAGTTCGAGAGCGGGAAGACGCGGATCGACTCGCCCTGGCGGATGCGGGTGTTGAACAGGTTCCAGAGTTCGGGACGCTGGTTGCGCGGATCCCAGGCATGCGCCTTGGAGCGGAAGGAAAAGATGCGCTCCTTGGCGCGGCTCTTTTCCTCGTCGCGGCGCGCGCCGCCGAAAGCAGCATCGAACTGATACTTGTCGAGCGCCTGCTTCAGCCCCTCGGTCTTCATCACATGGGTGTGCACGGCCGAGCCTGAGGCGAACGGGCTGACGCCGGCGTCGATGCCCTTCTGGTTGACGTAGACGATCAGATTGAGATTGAGCCGCTTTGCGGTCTCGTCGCGAAAGGCGATCATCTCACGGAACTTCCACGTCGTATCGACGTGCATGAGCGGGAATGGCAGCGGCGACGGATAGAAAGCCTTGATCGCAAGGTGCAGCATGACGCTGGAATCCTTGCCGATCGAATAAAGCATCACCGGGTTGCGGAATTCCGCCACCACTTCGCGGATGATCTCGATCGATTCCGCTTCCAGGCGCTTGAGATGCGCCGGAAGTTTTTCCTTCGAGCCGGCCACGGGATTAGTGTTCGTGGTCATGAAATTCATGCTGGGGTCCTGGCGCATCTCGGCGGTCACGGCAGAGGCTCACGGCCCCAGGCAACAAAACCGTCGTTGCGATAGCCTGCTTTTCCATAGCGAAAGGGAGATCCATCCCTACCGTTTACGCATCCTCCCGCCGCCGTCAACACCGCATGTCCGGCCGCGGTATCCCATTCCATGGTGGGCGCAAGACGGGGGTAAATGTCCCCGTCTCCCTGGGCGATCCAGCAAAATTTTAGCGAAGAGCCGGCGGACTTGAAGCTTCCCACTTGCAGCCGTTTCAGCAGCGCCTCGGTTTCCGGATCGAGATGCGAGCGGCTCGCCATCGCGCGCAGGCCCCCGGCCGGATAAGGCTCGGTCGCGAGCTTCTGCATGGCCTCGAGCTTGGGAACCGCATCGCCGGGGCGGACCTCGGCGCGCCAGGCGCCGGCTCCGGCGATGTACATCTGGTTCAGCGCCGGCGCATAGACGCAGCCGACCACCGGCTTGCCGTCCTCGACCAGCGCGATGTTGACGGTGAACTCGTGGCTGCCGGTGATGAATTCGCGCGTGCCGTCGAGCGGATCGACCAGAACGAAACGTGCCGGCGCGGAGCCGTCGATCTTGGCGTCGAAGGATTCCTCGGCGACGACCGGCACCCCGGGGATGACTTCTTTCAGCCGCTCCAGGATCACCCGCTCGGCGGCCGCATCGGCCTCGCTCACCGGAGAGCCGTCGAGCTTGGCGGCGACCTTCAGCATCGGCGAATAGATCGCCATGATGACCTTGCCGGCCTCGGAGGCGATGTCTCCGAAGCGCGAAGCAAGTTCGTTCCTGGCAGCGTCATTCATGGTCCGACCGGCTGATGGGGGTAAGTGGGCGGCTTAGCGCCGATTTATGGCAATACCAATGCCATAAAAGGCGGCGGGCTTCACCAAAACTGTGCGGGATTCGGCGGTTTTGTTAATGCGGGTCAGCCCACCCGAAACGGCATGGGCCGGAGACGTGAAAGCTGATTTTGCACGCTTTTTGGCGCTTGAACCCGGTTCAGCGCTGGCGCCGTGCCCTCGACAAAGGCCGCCACAAAGGCGGAGGCCGGCTCCCGCTGGATCAGCCGCGGCGCGCCGACCTGCTCCACCCTGCCGTGGTTGAGGATGGCGACGCGGTCGGCCAGCTCAAAAGCCTCTTCCTGGTCATGGGTCACGAACAGGGTGGTGTGGCCGGTCTGGTCATGGAACGCGCGCAGCCAGCGGCGCAGCTCCTTGCGCACCTTGGCGTCGAGCGCCCCGAACGGCTCGTCGAGCAAGAGGACACGCGGTGCGATGGCGAGCGCGCGCGCCAGCGCCACCCGCTGACGCTGGCCGCCGGACAATTGCGCCGGATAGCGGTTGCCGAAATCGCCGAGCTGGACGAGATCGAGCAATTCCAGCGAGCGGCGCCGGATTTCTTCTGCCGGCGGACGCGACCGGCGCGGCCGCGCGCGCAGGCCGAAGGCGACATTGTCGAGCACGGTCATATGCCGGAACAGCGCGTAATGCTGGAACACGAAGCCGATGCGCCGTTCGCGCAGCGACAGCGTGGCGGCGTCGAGATCGCCGAACAACACGCGGCCGCTGTCGGGCTGCTCCAGGCCCGCGACCACGCGCAGCAGCGTCGTCTTGCCGGAGCCGGAAGGACCGAGGACGGCCATGAGCTCGCCGGCGCAGACCTTCAGCGAGGCGCCGCGCAGCGCCGGGTAAATACCGAATTCCTTTTCGATATGCTCGACCGTCACCGAAACCGACATGCTGCTTTCCTTATCTCGCCGCGCCAAGCGCGATCGCGTCGGCAAAGCGCCATTCGAAAAAACTCTTCAGCGCGAGGGTGACCAGGGCCAGCATCGCGAGCAGCGAGGCCACCGCGAAAGCGGCGACGAAATTATATTCGTTGTAGAGAATCTCCACATGCAGCGGCATCGTGTTGGTCAGCCCGCGAATATGTCCCGACACCACCGCAACCGCGCCGAACTCGCCCATCGCGCGCGCATTGCACAGAAGCACGCCATAGAGCAGGCCCCATTTGATGTTGGGCAGCGTCACGCTCAGGAAGGTTCGCCATCCGGAGGCGCCGAGCGAGATCGCGGCCTCCTCTTCCTGCGTGCCTTGCGCCTGCATCAGCGACACGAGCTGCTGCGCGACGAAGGGAAAGGTCACGAAGATCGTGGCCAGCACGATCCCCGGCAGCGCGAAGATGATCTCGACGCCATGCGCCTGCAGCCACGGCCCGAGCAGGCCGCCGGCGCCGAACAACAGAACAAACACCAGCCCGGAGATCACCGGCGAGACCGAGAAGGGAAGATTGATCAGCGTCAGCAGCAGCTGCTTGCCGCGGAAATGGAATTTGGCGATCGCCCAGGCGGCGGAAATTCCAACCACGATGTTGAAGGCGACAGCCAGCCCGGCCACGGTCAGCGTCAAGCGAATGGCCGCGAGTGCGTCTGGGTCGCTCAGCGAATCGAGGTAGCTGCCGAAGCCACGCCGAAAGGCCTCGGCGAAGACCGCGAGCAGCGGCAGAAACAGGATCAAGAGCAGGAACAGCGTCGCCACGGCAATCAAGGCGAAGCGCACCAAGGGCGTCTCGTCGGCCACTCTTGCGTTGCTCGGCGGCCGGGCGACGGCGGAGATCTCAGACATAACCGAGCCTCCGCCGGTTGCGGTTCTGCAGCAGGCTGATCAGCAGCAGGAGAATGAAGGAAAGCGCCAGCATGACGCTCGCGATGACCGAGGCGCCGGCATAGTCGAACTCTTCCAGCCGGATCACGATCAGCAGCGGCGCGATTTCCGAGACGAAGGGAAGATTCCCCGCCACGAAAATGACCGAGCCGTATTCGCCGATGCCGCGGGCGAAGGCGAGCGCGAAGCCGGTCAGGAGAGCGGGCGTGACCAGCGGCAGCACGACGAAAAAGATCGTGCGCAGCCGGCCGGCGCCCAGCAGAGCGGCGGCTTCCTCGATCTCCTTTTCGCTTTCCGCCAGCACCGGCTGCACCGTGCGTACGACGAAAGGCAGGCCGACGAAGATCAGCGCCAGCACCACCGCGGTCGGCGTGTAGCCGATCTGGATGCCGAGCGGCGCCAGGAGCGCGCCGACCCAGCCATTGGGCGCATAGATCACCGCGAGCGAGATGCCGGCCACCGCCGTGGGCAGCGCGATCGGCAGATCGATCGCGGCATCGAGAATGCCCTTGCCCGGGAAGCGGTAGCGCACCAGCACCCATGCGACGAGCAGCCCGAAGACTGCATTGATCGCCGCCGCGACAAAGGCGGCGCCGAAGGAGAGCCGCAGCGCCGCCAGCGTGCGCGGGTTGCCGGCGATGCGCCAGAATTCCGCCGGTCCGACGCCCGCCGCCTTGAAGGCGAGCGCGGCCAGCGGGATCAGCACCACCAGCGACAAGGCGGTGATGGTGATGCCGAGCGTCAGCCCGAAACCGGGAATCACGCTCTGATTCCTGCGAATGACGCGGCCCCCCATGCTCATCCGTTATTTCTTGCCGTAGAGCTGATCGAAGGTGCCGCCGTCGCCGAAATGCTCGGGCTGCGCCTTGGTCCAGCCGCCGAACTCCTTGTCGATGGTGACGAGGTCGAGTTTCTCAAATTGCCCGCTGTCCTGCGCGTGAGCGGCTTCCGGCGCGGCCGGGCGGTAATGATGCTTGGCCGCGAGCGCCTGTCCTTTGGGGGAATAGAGGAAGCGCAGATAGGCCTCGGCGACGGCTTGCGTCTTCTTCGGTCCGGCATTGCCTTCCACCACCGCCACCGGAGGCTCGGCCAGAATGGAAATGGAGGGCGTGACGATTTCGAATTTGTCCTTGCCGAACTCGTTGAGAGCAAGGAATGCCTCGTTCTCCCAGGCGATCAGCACGTCGCCAAGCCCGCGTTGGGCGAAAGTCGTGGTGGCGCCGCGCGCCCCGGTGTCGAGCACCGGCACGTTGCGGAACAGCGCGGCGATGTAGTCGCGCACTTTGGCCTTGTCGCCCCTGAACTGACGCTCGGCCCAGGCCCAGGCCGCGAGATAATTCCAGCGCGCGCCGCCGGAAGTTTTCGGATTGGGCGTGATCACGCCGATGCCAGGCTTGGCCAGATCGCCCCAATCCTTGATGCCCTTCGGATTGCCCGCGCGAACCAGGAAGACGATGGTGGAGGTGTAAGGCGCGCTGTTGTGCGGCAGCTTCTTTTGCCAATCGGCGGGAATTTTGCCGCTGCGCCTGGCAATCTCATCGATGTCGCCGGAAAGCGCCAGCGTCACCACGTCGGCATTCAATCCGTCGATCACCGCGCGCGCCTGGCCGCCGGAGCCGCCGTGCGACATGCGAATGGTGACGGTCTCGCCCTTCTGCGCCTTCCATTCGGCGGCGAAGGCGGCGTTGATCTCTTTGTAAAGCTCGCGGGTCGGATCGTAGGAGACATTGAGCAGCACGGTCTGCCCGTGGGCGAAAGTGGTGATCGCGAAGCAGAGGAGGAAGGCAGCAAGCGCAAACAGAACATGGGTCAGGTTACGGGCGCTGGCCGGCATGCGGTTCCTCCTTGAGCTACTCCCAATACCCTATCGAGTTAGTAGAGATTGCGTCAAGGCCCTGTTTGCAAGGTTTTCTGCCCCTGTGACAAAAAGACAGACTTTCCAGGAAGTACCTGCCGGGAAACAGATTTATGCCAGCGAGGCGGAAGTTTTCGGCACCCGCCGTGCTTGCGGCTTGCCTTCCGTCGCCTTCATCGCCTGCGCGATCGTCGTCGCCTCCAGCACGCGCAGCGAGGCCTCATAGGCTTCCGCGAAACCGGCGCGCACCGCGCAGAGCTCCTCGCTCGGACAATCGTCGCATTTGCGGTAGGCGGTGCGCGACAGACACGGCAGCGGCGCGATCGGCCCGTCGATCATGCGCAGCACGCTGCCGAGCGAAATCGACTCGGCGTTTTTCAACAGCGCATAACCGCCCTCGCGTCCGCGCCGGCTGGTGATCAGGCCGCCGGCTTTCAGCGACAGCAAAATCTGTTCAAGGAATTTGCGCGGGATCTGCTCTTTCTCGGCGATGTCGCGGATCTGCATGCCGGCGCTGCCGGCCCGGGCCAGCACGATCAGGGCCTTGAAGGCATAGCGCGCGCGTTGGGAAATCATCGACGACCTATGGCTGGCGGTCCCGGCATGACTCGAACATGCGACCTTCGGTTTAGGAAACCGCTGCTCTATCCAGCTGAGCTACGGGACCGCGGAATCGCGATGTAGCATAGCACGCGGGGCCGTGCATCCCCGCGCGCGCCCGGCAGCAATGATGGCGGATCAGCTTTCGTCGGCCGTCGTCTCCAGGGCGTAGAGGCGTGCCGAGATACTGACCGCTCCGGCCGGCAGGAGGTTTCCAAGTCCGAGCGCGGCCAATTGCGTGTCGGTCACC
This sequence comes from Xanthobacteraceae bacterium, assembly GCA_035699705.1. Lineage (GTDB taxonomy): Bacteria > Pseudomonadota > Alphaproteobacteria > Rhizobiales > Xanthobacteraceae > CANKHA01. Next base: position 131 of record DASSPI010000115.1, on the reverse strand, counting down.
GGGCCCGCCGGATAGCTTTGCCCCAACGGCAACGGGGTGACCTTGACGTCCGGCAGCAGGCCTTTTTCCAGGCCGTCGAAATAGGCAAAGGCGGCGCGGCTCAGATCGAATTTGCGGCCCGGCCGCAAAGG
>DASSPI010000114.1:0-6361 GCA_035699705.1 Xanthobacteraceae bacterium | reverse complement strand
CCTCGACGCGCGGATCGGCGATCAAACTCTCGGTGTCATCGCCCACATGGATCGCGCCGGTCTTCAGCGCCTCATCGAGCGATGCGGCGGAATAAGCTTCCGGCGGCCAGCCGACAGCTTTCAGCTGGCGGCGCGCCCGCGTCGCGTCGAGATCGGCAAGACCGGCTACGTGCAGACCGGGTGTGACGCGCGCCTGCGCAAGAAACATCGCGCCGAATTTGCCCGCGCCGATCAGGCCGACGATGACGGGCCGCCCGGCAGCGTGGCGCTCCAGCAGGAGGGTATGCAGGTTCACGGCGTGATATCCAAGGCGACCATCGCGCGGATCGAAACATGCGGGCAGCGCAGGGACAAGGGCAGGGACAAGACAAAATGCATGGCGCGCCGCTGCCGGCGCGCCATGCAAGTGCTCAGTTATCTGTTTTTGCGACTGCTACTGCTGCGGCTGGCTTGGGGCCGGGCTTGAGCTCTGGCCAGTGGTGCCCGAGGCCGCAGGCGGATTGACTGTGCCGCGCGGGGCGTTCGCAATGTTGTTGGCCGGCGGGGTATTCACCACCGGCGCGCTCGACTGGTTGGACGCAGTGTTCGTGTTGTCGCCGGTGCCGCCAAACAGGAATACCAGCATCAGCACCAGCACTACGGCGCCGGCAATCCAGCCCCACATGGCATTCGAGCCATAATCACGGTCGACCCGCGCGTCGCGATCGAGATCACGGTCGCGCAGCGGATCGGGATCTTGGTAGGTCATGACATACCTCCGTCAGAATGGGTCCCAACCTGTCAACGAGCAGCCCAAAGCACAGTTCCCGTTTTTAACAGCCCTTCGCGGGTTTCTAGGAATATCCTCACAGCGCATGGCAGCCACGCCATTGCCGCATCAGCGATTCTGTCCCAGCCAGCGCTCTGCCGCCGCGATGTCACGCGGCGACAGACTGTGCCCGGCTTGGACGACCTCATGCGTCACCTCGGCGCCGGCGGCGCCGAGCATATCCGCCAGCTTGTCGCGGCTCTCCGGCTCCACCAGGGGATCGGCTGCGCCGGACAGCATCAGCACAGGTATGCCGGTGAGGTCGGGCAGCGCCTTGGGCTCGAAAGGGGTCATCGCCCGCAGCAATACGGCGCCCGCCAGAACGTCGGGCCGAGTCAGCAACAGCGACGCGGCGATATTGGCGCCATTGGAGAAGCCGAAGGCGATCGGTTTCGCAAGCCCGTAAGTCTTGCGCGCGCGCTCGATAAATTCCGCAAGCTCGCGGGTGCGTGCGGCGAGATCCTCCAGGTCGAAGACGCCTTCAGCCAGACGGCGGAAGAAACGCGCCGCGCCGCGTTCCGACACCTTGCCGCGCGGCGACAGCAGCGCCGCGCCCGGCGCGAGCCGCTGGCCGAACGGCACAAGATCGTTTTCGTCGCCGCCGGTGCCATGCAGCAGCAGCAGCGGAGGCCGCGTACGGTCGGTCCCCGGGATGTAATTGTGGATGAAACCGAGGTCGGGCAGCGCGCTCATCGCATTCTCACAACGAAACGGGGCGCGGTTGGCGCCGCGCCCCGTTCAGGATTCATCCGAGCCTTAGCGCGGCTGCGGGACGATGCGGATATAGGGCTTCGGCGATTTCCAGCCCTGCGGATAAGTCTTCTTGGCGTCCTCGTCGGAAACCGAGCCGGCGATGATGACTTCGTCGCCTTGCTTCCAGTTAACCGGCGTCGCCACCTTGTGCTTCGCGGTCAATTGCAGCGAGTCGATCACGCGCAGAACTTCGTCGAAGTTGCGGCCCGTGGTCATCGGGTAGACCAGGATCAGCTTGACCTTCTTGTCCGGGCCGATGACGAAGACGTTGCGGACGGTCTGGTTGTCCGCCGGCGTGCGCTGCGCGGGGTCGCCGCTGACGGCGGCGGGCAGCATGCCGTAGAGCTTCGACACGTTGTAGTCCACGTCGCCGATCATCGGGTAATTCGGCGCAAAACCCTGGGTTTCTTTGATGTCGTCAGCCCATTTGGAATGCTTGTCGACTGGATCGACGGACAGGCCGATGATCTTGACGCCGCGCTTGTCGAATTCCGGCTTGATCTTGGCCATGTAGCCGAGCTCGGTCGTGCAGACCGGGGTGAAATCCTTCGGGTGCGAGAACAGCACCGCCCATTTGTCGCCGATCCACTCATGGAAGCGGATCTTGCCTTCTGTGGTTTCCGCTTCGAAATCCGGAGCGGTTTCACCAATCGCGAGAGCCATTTGAACCTCCTCGAACTAACGCGAAAAATCGGCCGGCTCCGTCGGGAACCGGGCATGTCCTTAAAGTATAGGACGAAGTGCCGGGACGTAAGATGGCCGACATTTCAAAGAAATAACGGACATTGGAAGAGACGTTACGCCCCGAACGCTGATCGTAGCATGGCCTTCTTGGGTGGGGAACCGGCCTCCCGGGGAAGCGTTCGCTCCATGAGATTTTCAGGAGCCAGCCATGAGCGATCGCCTCCAGCCGCCGCAGCAACAGGCGCGCCAGCCGGGCCGCGAAACGCAGATGCATCCGCGCCCGGATTACGAGCCGAAATATCCCGGCGCCGGCAAGCTGAAGGACAAGGTGGTGCTGATCACCGGCGGCGACAGCGGCATCGGCCGCGCGGTGGCCGTGGCGATGGCGCGCGAGGGCGCAAAAATCGCCGTCGTCTATCTCGAAGAGCACAAGGACGCCGACGAGACGTTGCGCGCGGTCGAAGGCGAGAACAGCCGGGGCATCAAGATCGCGGGCGACGTCGGCATCGAAGAATTCTGCCGCGAAGCGGTGGAGAAAACGGTGAAGGAATTTGGCCGTCTCGACATCCTGGTCAACAACGCCGCCGAACAGCACGAGGTGGATGATCCCAGCGAGCTGACGGAGACGCAGATCGAGCGCACATTCCGCACCAACGTGTTCAGCTTTTTCTTCATGGTGAAAGCGGCGCTGCCCCATCTGAAGAAAGGCGCCAGCATCATCAACAGCACCTCGGTCACCGCCTACAAAGGACACAGGACGCTGCTGGACTATTCCGCCACCAAGGGCGCGATCGTGACCATGACCTATTCGCTGTCGGAAGCGCTGGTGGAGAGGGGCATCCGCGTCAACGCGGTGGCGCCGGGACCGATCTGGACGCCGCTCATTCCGGCGTCGTTCGAAGCGGAGCATGTCGCCAGGCATGGCGCGGCGACGCCGATGAAGCGCGCCGGCCAGCCGAATGAAGTGGCGCCGTGCTACGTGCTCCTCGCCAGCGAGGACGCGTCCTACATCACCGGCCAGGTCTTGCACCCGAATGGCGGCACCGTGGTGGGAAGCTAGGACATAGACCGCTGATGTCCGAAGCTTTCATGAATTGCCTCCCTCGATGTGTGCTCCTTCTGGCGGGAGCGTTGCAGCGACGTATTTCCATCGTCAGTTGAGTGCTACCATCCTGCGATTATTCCGGTGCGGCAATCGAAAAAAGAGCTTTTGCCGCACATTTGAGAGGGCGAAGCGTGATCGACAGGCATAAAACGGCCGCCGCCGGTTCAGCTGGCGGCGCCATCGGCCGCGCTTCGGCCGGCGCTATGCTTCCGCCAAGGCCGTTTCTGGCAGCAGTCGCCGCCCTTTATCTGCTTGGCCTCGCCGGCCAGATGCTCACGGCGCCGGTGGTATTTGCGCGGTTCGGCCTGTGGCCGTTTCTCGTGATGCAGGTCGTATTGACTGGCGCTTGGTACGTGCTGCATGCGCAAAGACTGCGGGATGCCGGGCGCAGCATTGCGCCGGCGCAGGGCATTGCGGTCATTCACATTCTCGCAATCGTGCTGCTGGTCCTGGTCGGCGGGTTCTATATTGAGGGCGTCTTCCACGAGGGCTGGATGCCGGAGTCATTCTTGCTGTTGAAGCAGCTTATTACCTTCAGCCGCGGCGCCGGCGACCTGCTCACGATGCTCGGGCTCGTCGCCTGCCTGGCGCTGCTCATTCCGCCGGCATTTTCTCTTTGGGCTGCGGCTCAGCCGGGAAGTCGCGCATGAGCTTGCTCGATCTGCGGCATGTGTTGATCCACGGCCGGGTGCAGGGCGTCGGCTACCGCGCCTGGGTGGAAGACACAGCGCGTGAGCTCGGCCTGCAAGGCTGGGTGCGCAACCGTCGCAACGGAGCGGTGGAAGCGGTCTTCGCCGGTTCCGGCGACGCGGTGGCGAAAATGATCGAGGCCTGCCGGCAAGGTCCCTATGGCGCCCATGTCACCGGCATCGATCAGCGTCCCGGCACGTCGGACGACATGGCGATGCGCCGGACCGGCGAGGAATTTTCGGTGCTGCCGACGGTTTGAGCCTCAGGCTTGCTCCGCGAGCGGGAGAGCATCCGGTGCCGCGTCGTGCGTCGCCCCGAACAACGGCTCGAATTCCCGCCGCAGCGCCGCGTCCACCTCCGCCATGCCAGCCGTTACGCCGAGATCATGCAGGCTGGTGACGCCATAGCGCGCGTCGGAGACGCCGCAGGCCAGAATGCCTGAGTAATGCGTCAGGTCGGGCGCGACATTGAGCGCGATGCCGTGCAGGCTGATCCAGCGCTTCAGCCGGATGCCGATGGCGGCGATCTTGTCCTCGAAGCCGTCGCCCTTGTCGGGACGGGACACCCAGACGCCGACGCGATCTTCGCGCCGCTCGCCCCGCACGCCGAAAGAAGCCAGCGCGCGGATGATCCATTCCTCCAGCGTCGCCACATAGCGCCGCACGTCCGGCGCGCGCCGGTTGAGGTCGAGCATCAGGTAGGCCACCCGCTGCCCGGGCCCGTGATAGGTGAACTGCCCGCCGCGGCCGGTGGCGTGTACCGGGAAGCGGGCATCGATCAGCTCCTGCGGCCGCGCGCTGGTGCCCGACGTATAAAGAGGGGGATGCTCGAGCAGCCAGACCAGCTCCGGCGCCCGGCCGGCCAGAATCGCCGCCGTCCGGGCTTCCATGGCCGCCAGCGCGGCCTCATAGGAGACCAGTCCCTCGCTTAGCCGCCACTCGGCTGCAGGCGATTCCGGGCCCGTTTTCAGGCCTAAAACAAGGTCGTTGCGCGCGTTAACCACCCGCTAACCATACCATGGTGACGTGAGAACATTGCCTCGCAGGCGTAAGGACCCCGAATGCCCACCCTCGACAAGGTACAGTTGGATATCGCCGTCGTTCTCGGCAACACCCTGATGCCGATCCACCAGGTGCTGCGGCTGGGCCGCGGCGCCATCATCGAGCTCGATGCGGCGGAGGATGACGAGGTGCACATCCTCGCCAATAACCTGCCGGTGGCGAAGGGCACGGTGGTGGTCCAGGGCAACCGCATCGCGGTCGAGGTGAAGGAATTGTTGCCGCGCCAGCCGGACGTGCGCTGACCCCCGCCAAGGGCCGTAACTGCCCGTAAATCCGGCATTTCTCCGGCCTTGTCCCCCGCAAGCCGATTTGTTACATCGTGCCTGTCACCGAAACGCGAGCCTCACAGGCCAGCGTTCATCCCAGCATGCGGCCATGGCGGAATTGGTAGACGCGCTAGCTTGAGGTGCTAGTGGGGCAACCCGTGGAGGTTCGAGTCCTCTTGGCCGCACCAGCTCAGAAACGGTGCCGAAATTTTCGGCTGCGGCCCGCGCCGGGTCATCGGAGAGCGCCGTCGAGGTGAATAGCGCCTTGGGCGAGCCGATCTGCACTGGGCCGCAGCATCTTGCGCGCCGCCAGCTCCGAACTAAGTCTCCTTTACGCCCAGTTGAAAGCCAAACCGGCATCGAGCCGGCGAACGCGCTGCGTTGGAAAGCAGTGCCAAATCCGATCAGACCCAGTGAGCAGTGAATTCCGTTCGATGCCGAAAGCGTCAGGAGTCACATGACGTAGGAGCGGATGATGGCAGCCTTAACCCGTGATGATGTCATGGCGGTTCTCGGTCGCGCGGACGACATCGTGATCGCAAAAATTATCGCTTCCGGTGCTACGCGTGAGGAGCTGATGAAAGCCTATGCCTGGCACACCAACGACGAGGCACTGGTCAACGAAGGCCGATCGCTGCCGTCCGGCAGAATTGGCGAGCTGATAAATATCATGTCGGCCTTGGAAGAAGAAAAAACCGCCGATCCTGGCGATCCAATGCCAATCTGAGCGCGGCCCGTTTTCGCGGCCAGGCGGACCCCGGATGGGGGATATTGAAAAACGCCGCAGAGTGATTAGAATCCTGCTGTTGCCTGCTGCCCCGATCGTCACTCGATTGGGGCATGCTCAGGAGGCCTTTACAAAGTCCTTTCCACGCCAAGCGTGAAGGCAAGGCCTCCGTATGGAGCCCTGCCGGGTTTAAGGTGGGGCTCCGCTTTTTGTCCGCCGGTGTCTGAACGGCATTCCCGGCAAGATTTGCCTCCGTCTCCCTGAATT
>DASSPI010000113.1:0-3540 GCA_035699705.1 Xanthobacteraceae bacterium | reverse complement strand
CTGGGCCATGCCCCGCCGAGCATGGAGCGGTTCGGGCGCGACGCGCTGGCAATCATGGATTCGCTCGGGCTCGACAAGGTGCATTGGTGCGGGCTCTCCATGGGCGGCATGGTCGGCCAATGGCTGGCCGCCAACGCGCCCTATCGGATCGACAAGCTGATCCTCTCCAACACCTCGGCCTATTTCCCGGACAAGCAGCGCTGGAACGACCGCATCAAGGCGGTGCGCGAAAAAGGCGTCGGCGCCGTTGCCGACGCCGTGATGAATCTCTGGTTCACCGCCGATTTCCGCGCGCGCGAGCCCGAAACCGTCGCCCGCTTCAAGGAGATGCTCTCCGCCACGCCGGTCGAGGGCTATCTCGCCGCCTGCGAAGCGATCCGCGACATGGACCTTCGTGAATTGCTTCAGAAGATCACCGCGCCCACGCTGATCATCGCCGGCAAGCATGACCAATCGACACCGCTGGACGGCGCCGAATTTATCCGCGCGCGGATCGCAGGCGCCGCGCTGACGGTGCTCGACACCGCGCATATCGCCAATGTCGAGCAGCCGGCGATCTATACCGACACGGTGTCGAGATTTCTGACTGAGCCCGCGCGCTAGGAGATAGGCATGGACGACCGCGAACGGCACGAAAAAGGCATGGCCCGCCGGCGCAAGGTATTGGGCAATGCCTGGGTCGATCGCGCCAATGCCAACAAGACGCCGTTGAACGAGGAATTTCAGGAGTTCATCACGCGCTATGCCTGGGGCGAGATCTGGTCGCGCCCGCATTTCGACGAGCGCACGCGGCGCGTGCTCGTGATCGGGACGATGATCGCGCTCGGCGCCTGGGAAGAATTCCGCATGCATGTGCGCAGCGCGATGACCGAGGGCGGCTTTTCCGCCGACGACGTCAAGGAAGTGATCATGCAGCAGGCGATCTATTGCGGCTTGCCGGCGGCCAATCATGCCTTCAAGGAAGCCGCCGCGGTGATGAAGGAAATCGGGACTAAGCCATGACGGAAACCGAGTAAGCAATCGCCCAGATTCTCCGGAATATTCATGCGGTACCCGCAGCAAAAATTCAGCCCGCCGCTACGGTAGACTACGACATGGGAATAGATGGTGCTGATGCCCACGAGTTGATATTGGGGATCGCCGACAAATTCCAAATCGATTTTCGCGACTTTCCATATGGTCGTTACTTCGGGCCTGAGGGGATCGACCTCCTCAAGGTGATAAAGGATATTTTTCGCGGAAAGAGTCTGAGATTGCAGCCCTTGTCCTTACAAGAGCTTTGTCGTCATGGCCGCACTTGTTGCGGCCATCTCGCTTAGGTGGGCACCGCGTCTGTTTCTCCCTCTCCCCGTTGGGGAGAGGGATGGGGTGAGGGGGTTCCTGCCCTAAGAGAGTCCGTACGCCCTCACCCGGCTCGCTTCGCTCGCCACCCTCTCCCCACGGGAGAGGGAAAGAAGCCTACCCGTTCCTTCCCTCACGAAACAATTGCGGCGTCGTGCCGGTCTGTCCGCGGAAGAAGCGCGCGAAATGCGACGGATCGGAAAAGGACAGATCGTAGGAGATTTCCTGGATCGCCTGATTGGTGAAGACGAGCTGGCGCTTGGCCTCCGTCAGCACGCGCTGGCGGATCAGATGACCCGCGGTGACGCCGGTGGCGCGCTTGACGTGATCGTTGAGCCGGTCCGGCGTCATCGCCAGCTTCTCGGCGTAGAAGGATAAGCGCCGCTCGTGGCGGAAATTTTGCTCGATCAGGTCGCGCAAGGCATCGACGGTCGGGTCTGCGGGCGCAAGCGTCACCGCGCCCGAGCGCGCGCGGCTGGCAGCAAGCCGCACCACTTCCACCGCGATCAGGGCCAAAAGGCCGCGCATGGCCACGCGAAAGCCTTCCCGCGCCAGGAATCGCTCCTGGTGCAGCTCGGCGCAAAGCTCCGCCACGCGCTTTCCTTCCTCCGGCGTCGCCAGCGGCACCACCGGATTGGCGGCGAGCGCGCGCAGCCGCGACCAGGCGGCATCCGAGTGGTTGCCCAGCGCGGAGGCAACGTCGTCGGTGAAGCTCACCACCCAGCCGTCGGTCACCTCCGGCTCGAAGCGGAAGCCATGGGCCACGGTCGAAGGCACCAGGATGGCCGCCGGCGCGGTGAAGGGAAGCATCGCGGCCTCGAAGATCATCTCGCCGCCGCCGCGGGCCACGAACAGAATCTGCGATAGATTGCCGTGGCGATGCGCCCGGATCACCCAGTCATGGATTGCGGCGCGGGAGGCGATCGTTTCGATGTGGATAAAGTCGAATGCCTGATTGTCCGGTGAATCGCCGTATAAGTGAAACAGCGGAAGCGCAGGCTCTGCCATGCTCCAGCATAGCGCAACGGGCCGAGCGCAAACAGGCGGCTTGCCGCGCCTGTGTGCAACATTGCCGCGCTGTGCGGCGACTGCTAAGAAATACGGAACCAAGTCGGCGCCCAAGAGGCGGCAGGAGCCACGCGGACGCATGGAAGTCTTCGTCCAACAGCTCATCAACGGCGTCACCCTCGGCTCGATCTATGGCCTGATCGCCATCGGCTACACGATGGTCTACGGCATCCTGAACATGGTGAACTTCGCCCATAGCGGCGTGTTCATGGTGTCCTCCTTCATCGCGCTGACCGCGCTCCTGATCCTCACCGAATGGCTCGGCGTCTCATCCATGGTGCTGGCCCTGATCATCATCATGATCGTGTCCATGGTGCTGACCTCGGTGCTGAACTGGACCATCGAGCGGGTTGCCTACCGCCCGCTGCGGTTTTCCTTCCGCCTGGCGCCGCTGATCTCCTCGATCGGCATGTCGATCTTCCTGACCAATTTCGTGCAGGTTTCGCAGGGCCAGCGCAACAAGTCTATCCCGCCGATGTTCAACCAGACGGTCACGCTGATAGAGGGCCGCGGCTACGACGTGGCAGTGTCCTATGAGCAGATCGCGATCTGGGCGCTGACGGCGATCCTCCTGGCCGCCTTCTGGTATCTGGTGAGCAAGACCTCGCTCGGCCGCGCGCAGCGCGCCTGCGAGCAGGACCAGAAGATGGCCGCGCTGCTCGGCGTCGATGTCGACCGCACCGTCGCCATCACCTTCGTGATTGCTGCATCGCTCGCCGCCGTCGCCGGCTCGATGTATCTGATGTATTACGGGGTGGTGAATTTCGCCGATGGCTTTGTGCCCGGCATCAAGGCCTTCACCGCGGCCGTGCTGGGCGGCATCGGCTCGCTACCCGGCGCGGTGATCGGCGGTCTCCTGATCGGGATAATCGAGACGATGTGGTCGGCGTATTTTTCCATCGACTACAAGGACGTCGCGGTTTTTTCCCTGCTCGCCATTACGCTGATCTTCCTGCCGCAGGGCCTGCTCGGCAAGCCGGTTGTCGAGATGGTGTGAGATGCCGGCCGAGGCGCCCGCCCGGGCCCACCAACCTCTAGTGGTTCGCGCACTGAAAGAAGCGGCGGTAACGGGCCTGCTCGGTGTCGGCTTGTTCCTGCCGTTGGTGGCCTTCACCACCGTGCAGAGCATGC
>DASSPI010000112.1:0-7097 GCA_035699705.1 Xanthobacteraceae bacterium | reverse complement strand
CTCGGCCATGGCGAGGGCGGCGATCACCGCGCGCGGCTCGGCCTGAAGACCAAGGGGCCGAGCAAGCTCGTCACCGACCTCTGCGTCTTCGAGCCCGATCCCACAAGCAAGGAAATGACGGTGGTGTCGATTCATCCCGGCGTGACCCGGGACCAGATTCAGGAAAATACCGGCTGGCCGCTGCGCTTCGCGGCGGCGGTGACGGAAACTCCGCCCCCGACCGCGCAAGAACTTGAGACCCTGCGCGCGCTGCAGGCCCGCACCGCCGCGGCCCACGGCAAGGCGGCCTGAGGTTGGTATGGAGACCTTGCCCAAATTATCCCCCGTCATCCTGAAGTGCCTGCCGAAGGCAGGCCTCGAAGGATGGCCGCAAATTCCGGGCCCTCGCCCTTCGAGGCCGCGTTGCTCGCGCCTCAGGGCGACGGATCAATGTTCGAGGACGCGGCATGAGTAACCGCGAGGTTTTCCTCTGCGACGCGGCGCGCACGGCGATCGGACGCTACGGCGGCGCGCTCGCCAAGGTGCGCACCGACGATCTCGCCGCTGTGCCGATCAAGGCGCTGGTCGCGCGCAACGCGGACGCCGATTGGGAAGCCTTGGACGACGTCTATCTCGGCTGCGCCAACCAGGCCGGCGAAGACAACCGCAATGTCGCGCGCATGGCGCTGCTGCTGGCGGGGCTGCCGGAGAAGGTGCCGGGCGTCACGCTCAACCGCCTCTGCGCCTCCGGCATGAACGCGGTCGGCGACGCTGCGCGCGCGATCCGTTCCGGCGAGATCGAATTCGCCTTGGCCGGCGGGGTGGAATCGATGACGCGCGCCCCGCTGGTCATGGCCAAGGCAGAGGCGCCATTCCAGCGCAGCACCGAAATGCACGACAGCACCATCGGCTGGCGATTCATCAATCCGCTGATGAAAGCGCAATACGGCGTCGATTCCATGCCGGATACCGGCGAGAACGTGGCCGAGGAATTCCAGGTCAGCCGCAAGGACCAGGACGCCTTTGCGCTGCGCTCGCAGCAGCGCGCGGCGCAGGCCAAGGCGGCGGGCTATTTCGATACCGAGATCGTGCCGGTTGAAATTCCGGGCAAGGATCGCCCCGTTATCGTCGATCGCGACGAGCATCCGCGTCCCACCACCACGATGGAGGATCTCGCCAGGCTGAAGACGCCGTTCCGCAATCCGGGCACCGTCACCGCCGGCAATGCGTCCGGCGTCAATGATGGCGCGGCGGCGATGATCCTCGCCTCCGAGGCGGCGGCGAAGAAGCACGGCCTGACGCCGCGCGCGCGCGTGCTCGGCATGGCCTCGGCCGGCGTGCCGCCGCGCATCATGGGCATCGGCCCGGTGCCGTCCACGCAGAAGCTGATGCAGCTGCTGAAGCTGAAGATCGGCGACTTCGATCTGATCGAGCTGAATGAAGCCTTTGCGTCGCAGGCGCTGGCTGTTCTGCGCCAGCTCGGGCTCGCGGACGACGCCGAACACGTCAATCCGCACGGTGGGGCGATCGCGCTCGGACATCCGCTCGGCATGTCGGGCGCGCGCTTGTGCATGACTGCGGCGCATGGTTTGCACAAGCGCGACGGCAAGCTTGCGCTCGCCACCATGTGCGTCGGCGTCGGCCAGGGCGTCTCAATCGCATTGGAGAAGGTGTGATGACATTGGTTTATCCGCGCGAGAGCCTGAGCGCCTTTTCAGGCCATCTGGCGCCCGAATACAAAAGCTCGATCAAGCGCGCGCCGTCGAAGCCGCTGATCATCGCCCCGCATACGCTAAGCGAGCTGACCGGCCCGGTTTATGGACACGAATCCGTGCGGTCCGGCGATGCCGACCTGACCAAGCAGCATAAAGGCGAGCCGCTTGGCGAGCGCATCATCGTGCATGGCCGCGTGCTGGATGAGGACGGCAAGCCGGTGGCGAATACCTTGGTCGAAGTCTGGCAGGCCAATGCCGCCGGGCGCTATGTGCATGTCGTCGATCAGCATCCCGCCCCGCTCGATCCGAATTTCACCGGCGCCGGCCGCACCGTCACCGACGCCGAGGGCCGCTATCAGTTTCTCACCGTCAAGCCGGGCGCTTATCCCTGGGGCAATCACGACAACGCCTGGCGGCCCGCGCATATCCACTTCTCGTTGTTCGGCCATTCCTTCCTGTCGCGGCTGGTGACGCAGATGTATTTCCCCGGCGATCCGCTGATCCCCTATGACCCGATCTACCGGTCGGTTCCCGAAATGGCGCGCGAACGCCTGCTGTCGTCGTTCGATCTCGACGCGACGGTGCCGAACTGGGCGCTCGGTTATCGTTTCGATATCGTGCTGCGCGGCCGCCGGCAGACGCCGATGGGAATCTGAACGATGGCCGGCATCACACCCTCGCAGACGGTCGGACCGTTCTTCGCCCCCGCGCTCACGCCGGGGAAGGACTATCCATGGCATCAGCTGATCGGAAACGACCTGATCACGCCGGATGCCTCCGGGCAGCGCATCCGCATCGAGGGCCGCGTCTTCGACGGCGACGGCGCACCGGTCAACGACTCGATGATCGAGATCTGGCAGGCCGACGCGGCGGGCCGCTATGCGCATCCCGCCGACCAGCAGCGGCCGAATGCGAAATTCACCGGCTTCGGCCGCGCCGGCACTGACGCGGAAGGCCGCTTCAGCTTCAGCACGATCAAGCCGGGCGCGGTTGCGGGGCCCGACGGCAAACCGCAAGCGCCACATATTCTGGTCGCGGTCTTCGCACGCGGCCTGCCGCGGCATGCCTATACGCGGATCTATTTTTCCGATGAGGCGGGCAACACAAATGATCCGATCCTTGCGTTGGTGCCGCCGGATCGCCGCGGCACGCTGATCGCCCGGCGGGAAGAAAAAAACGGCGGCCCGGCCTATGTCTTCGACATCCGGCTGCAGGGCGAAAACGAGACTGTGTTCTTTGATATCTAATCGCGAAAGATTGTCGTCCGCCCCCCGCCTTCGCGGGAACGACCAGAGAGGACGTGAATTTCCGTGGTCAAAGCATCGTCGGTCCTGCTCGCTGACATCGGCGGCACGCATACCCGCTTCGCCCTGCTCGCTTCCAATGGCCGCCCGGAACGCGTCGTTTCCTGGGACAACAACAATTACGCCAGCCTGGAAAACGCGATCGCGTCCTACCTTGCGGAAAATGGGGCGCGGCCACAGGCGGCTGTGCTCGCGGTAGCCGCGCCGATCACCGGCCGCGACATCGCGCTGACCAACCGCAACTGGCGCTTCAATCTCGACGAATTGGCCGGGCGATTTGGATGGGCGCGCATTCACGCCATCAATGATTTCGAAGCGCAGGCTTGGGCGCTGGCGCAGTTGCAGGAGGGCGATTACCGCCGCATCGGTGATGGGGCTCGCGCACAATCCGCGCCCCCGGCGTCCTCGCCTGCCGTCAAAGTTGTGCTCGGCCCCGGCACCGGTCTCGGCGTTGCCGCGCTGATTCCCGTGAGTGACGGATGGCGGGCCATTCCGACCGAAGGCGGACATGTCTCCTTCGGCGCCGCCAATAAGGACGAAGACGCGGTCTTCGCGCGCCTGCGCGAGCGCGGCCCGGTTTCCGCGGAAATGGTGGTTTCGGGAATGGGCCTGCCGCGGCTGCACAGCGCTCTGCATCCAGGAACGCCGCCCCTCACGGCGCAGGCAATCGTAGCGCAAGCCAAGGCAGGCGACGCGGCGGCCGGTGCGACCATCAAGCTGTTCGTGCGGTTGCTGGGACGTTTCGCCGGCGACGTGGCGCTCACCTTCAAGGCGCTCGGCGGCGTCTATATCGCCGGCGGCGTGACCGGCAAGCTTGGCGCATTGTTCGACGAAGATATCTTCCGCGGCGCCTTTGAAGCGCATCCGCCGCATGAGGAGCTGCTGGCAACCCTGCCGACCTATCTCGTCACCGTCGCGCATCCCGGCCTGGTCGGCTGCGCGGCGCTGGCGATGGCGGAGCAAGCTTAGGTGTCACGCCAAGCCGAGGTCGGCGAAGGCAGCGCGGTGATGTTGCGCCGATTCCTCCGAGAAACAGCAGAAGATCACGCGCTCAAGGCTGCACGGCCTTCCCGCCAATTCGGATACCACGGTGCCGACCGCGATGCGCGCGGCGCGATCGGGCGGAAAGCGATAGACGCCGGTCGAGATCGCCGGAAAGGCGATGGAGCGGAGGTGATGCTCCGCCGCCAGCGCCAGCGCACGGCGATAGCAGGAAGCCAGCAGTTCTTCCTCGTTGCTCTTGCCGCCGTTCCACACCGGCCCGACCGCATGAATCACATGCCTGGCCTTGAGCCGATAGCCGCGGGTGATTTTAGCCTCGCCGGTTCCGGCGCCGCCGAGGGTTCGGCATTCCGCCAGCAGCTCCGGTCCGGCCGCGCGATGAATGGCGCCGTCGACGCCCCCGCCGCCCAAGAGGCTGCGGTTGGCGGCATTGACGATGGCGTCCAGATCCAAGGTGGTGATGTCCGCAACGATGACGTCCAGCCGAACGCCGCCGGCTTCCGCAGTCACCAAAGGTTTATCGGCTGGCATATTCCGGCTCGGCCTCGGCCGCAGCATCCATCGTGCCGTGCGATCCGATAGCATCAAAATGCGCCGCGAGGAACCGCTGCGCCGCCTCGCGCCCGCGCTCATGCAGCGCCTGGAAGAATTTGTAATCATTATTCAAGCGGCTCGCGGCGTCCGGTGTTCGTCCAAACTCCTGGAGCGCGATGCGATGCAGCCGCAGGCGGCGCACGTCCTGCCCGGCGAAACGGTCAACGGCGGCGAGGCCGCGCAATTCCGCCAGCAGCGGGGCGTTGAAGGCGATCTCGGCGGTGCGTCCGACAATTTCGCGCGAGGACGTCGGCGCCCGATCGCGGCGCAGCGGAAAGATCTGTACCAGCAGCACGTCCGCGCTGCCTGCCGTCTGCAAAAATGGCAGCAGCGGCGGATTGGAGACATAGCCGCCGTCCCAATAGGGCGCGCCGTCGATCATCACCGGCCGGAACAGCAGCGGCAGGCAGGCCGAGGCCATCACCGCCTCGGCGGTGAGTTCATCGCGCGTGAACAGGCGCAGATCGCCGGTCTGCGCGTTGGTGGCGGAGATGAAGAGCTCGCGGTCGCTGTTTCGCAGCGCCTCGAAATCAGCGAAGCGCTCGATCAGCTGCTTGAGCGGGTTGATGTTGAGCGGGTTCATGTGGCTGGGCGACAGCAAGCGGCCCATGGAATTGAGCCAGGTTTTCATCGGCACGCTCGCCGCCGACAGCTGGTCCACGAACTGACGCGACAGCCCGGGCAGGCTGCCGTCAACGCTGGCCGCGCGCCAAAAATCCGCCAGCCGCTTGCGCGCTTCTTCCGGTCCGCCGCGGATCAGGCCGTCGGCCAGCATCACCGCATTGATCGCACCGGCCGAGGCGCCTGACACGCCGTCGATGCCGAGCCGGCCGTCTTCCAGCAGGTGATCGAGCACGCCCCAGGTGAAGGCACCATGCGCGCCGCCGCCCTGCAAGGCGAGGTTGACGCGCTTTTGCGGACGATTGGGAGGCGGCCGCTCGCTGCCGAGCGCCCAGGAGAACAGTTTGTTCATGCGGTCAGCTCACTGCGCGGTCCAGCCGCCGTCGATCGGGATATTGGCGCCGGTGATGGGCGCGGCGGCGTCGGAGCACAGATAAAGCGCCAGCGCGGCTACCTGTTCCACCGTGACAAATTCTTTTGTCGGCTGCGCGGCAAGCAGCACGTCGCGCTTGACCTGCTCCTCGGTCATGTTGCGCGTTTTCATCTGATCCGGAATCTGTTTCGCCACCAGCGGCGTCCAGACATAGCCGGGCGAGATGCAATTCACCGTCACGCCGAAGGTGGCGAGCTCGAGCGCAACGGTCTTGGTCAGGCCCACCAGCCCGTGCTTGGCCGATACGTAGGCCGCCTTGAATGGCGAGGCGACCAGCGAATGCGCCGAGGCAGTGTTGATGATGCGGCCCCAGTTGCGCTGCTTCATGCCGGGCACGGCGGCGCGGATGGCGTGAAAGGCCGAACTGAGATTGATGGCGATGATGGCATCCCACTTCTCGATGGGAAAATCCTCGATCGCCGCGACATGCTGGATGCCGGCATTGTTCACCAGCACATCGACCGAGCCGAACTGCCGTTCGGCGCTCGCGATCATCGCGGCGATTTCCGCCGGCCTGGTCATGTCGGCGGGGGAAAAGGCCGCTGTCACGCCGCATTCTTTTTCGATCGCCGCGCGCGTCTGCTCGATCTCGCCGGCATCGCCGAAGCCGTTGAGCATGACATGGGCGCCTTCGCGCGCCAGCGCGCGGGCGATGCCAAGGCCGATGCCGGAGGTAGAGCCGGTAACGACCGCGGTCTTTCCTTTAAGCATCGGCATGACCATTTCAGCTCCGACTCAGGGCCCGGCCGTAAAATGGGGCCTGTTATGTTGCACTGCAATATGCAATTGAGAATATTAGCAATGCGGGCCTCAGACGCGATTTCCGCATATATCCCGCAGGGGTTACAATCCCCCAGCGGCCGCAACGCTTTGAGGGATGGATCGTGACGCCTGCTGCCACATTTCCCGCGCCCGACCACGACCACGCCCGGTGTTCGACAGATGCCATGGCGCAGGCCGAGGCGATCTGCGCGGCGCGCGGACAGCGGCTCACGCCGATCCGCCGCCAGGTGCTGGAGGCGCTGCTCGGCAGTCATAAGCCGCTCGGCGCCTATGAGATCATCGACGTGCTGGCAGGCCATGGCGGGCGGCCCGCGCCGATCACGGTTTACCGCGCGCTCGATTTCCTGCGCGAGAATGAGCTCGTTCACCGCATCGAAAGTCGCAATGCCTTCATCGCCTGCATTCACAATCACGCCACCGGCGCGCTGGTGGTGTTTCTGATCTGCGAGAAATGCGGCGCGGTCGGCGAGGCGCTGTCGGCGGCGGCGGCGGACACTTTGCGCTCGGCGGCGAAATCGGCCGGCTTCACGCCGAAGACGCCGGTGATCGAGATCGCCGGCATCTGCGCGCATTGCCGGAAAGCGTGATGATGACACAAGCGGCAGCGCATAAGCGGCACCGTTCCGTGCCGGTGCAGGTCGGCCGCGTCACCGTCGGCGGCGATGC
>DASSPI010000111.1:0-3959 GCA_035699705.1 Xanthobacteraceae bacterium | reverse complement strand
CAAAGAACGGAGTCTGCAATGCGGAGAGGAAAGCTTATTGCCGCAACGGCGCTTGCGTCGGTTCTCGCGGTGGGTTCAGCCGGCGCTGCCGAATTGCCGAAAGCCACGCAAAAGGCGATTGCCGATCTCAAGGTTGATGCGGCACTGCTTAACGGCCTCGATGCGGAGCTTAACGTGCCGCAGGCTTGGCTC
The DNA here is from genome assembly GCA_035699705.1 of Xanthobacteraceae bacterium. GTDB lineage: Bacteria > Pseudomonadota > Alphaproteobacteria > Rhizobiales > Xanthobacteraceae > CANKHA01. The sequence continues at coordinate 3,767 of DASSPI010000111.1, read as the reverse complement.
GACGGTGCAAAACAAGAAAAGGAAGTCACCGTCTCCGGCACCTGGGACGCGCGCGAATTCCAAAACATGACGGCGCCTTTCCGCGAGCGTTATCCCTTCATCAATCTGAAATATGAACGCGCCGGCACCAGCGGGCGCGGCATGCAAGTGCTGGTTGCGCTGGGCGAAGGGCGCGTCACAACCGACGTGATGACCGCCATCGCCGACGCCATCTTCGAATTCATTCAGATGAAGGCGTTGGCGGATCTACGCGATCTGCCGGGCTTCAAGAACATATCGACTGAGTTTGTCGCTGAAGACGGCACCTGGCTAAGCCACAAGCTGTCGTTCCGCTGCATGGCCTACAACACCGACAAGGTGAAGAAGGAAGACCTGCCGAAGACCTGGGACGATCTGGTGAAAGGCTCACGCTGGGGCGGCGGCAACCTCGCGCTCACAAATAATCCAAGCAGCTGGTTACTCGCGCTCTGGGGAGAAAAAGGCGAGCAATGGGGCGCGGACTTCACCAAGGCTTTGTTCGAGAAGCTGCAGCCGCAGCGCCGCAAGGAAGGTCTCACGGCTTTGACCAACCTTACCGCCGCCGGCGAGTTTCATGCGAGCCTGCCGTCGCCGGAATGGGTCGCGCAGCGATTGGTCACCAAAGGGGCGCCGGTGAGCTACCACTGCCCTGAGCCGGTGCCGATCAGCCTTTCCCAGATCGCGATGCTGGAGAAATCCTCGCGCAAGAACGCGGCGCGTATCTTCATCAACTGGCTGATGAGCCGCGAGGGCCAGATCGTGCAATATGCAACGACCTTTGCCGTTCCCGTTCACAAAGACCTGCAATTGCCGCAATTCTTGCCTTTCGCCGAGACCATCGTCGGCAAAAGGGCGAGTGTGCGCGATGACAATATCCTCGTCAGTAACACCAACAAGAAGATGAGCGAACTGTGGGATCGCTATTGGGGTTCTGCCGGCAACAAAGGCGGAGAGTAAGGGAGATCGATGGCCAAGATCGTTTTTGGATTCGCTTCGTCACATGGGCCGTTGTTGGCCACGCCGCCGGAACGGTGGGACTTGCGCGCGGCGGACGACCGGAAGAACCCCGAGCACCCGTTCCGCGGCAAGATCTACACCTTTCCTGAACTGGTGGAGGTGCGAAGGGGCGAGAGGGATTTCGAAAAGGAGTCCAGCCTCGAGACCCGGCGCGAACGCTGGGAGCGCAACAACCGGGCCATGGACAAGCTGGTCGACAAAGTCGCGGAAGTGGATCCCGACATCATCGTCGTGGTCGGGGACGATCAGCACGAATGGTTTCTTGAAGACGTCCAGCCGTCTTTCACCGTTTACTGCGGCGGCAACGTCATCAACACCGCCATCGACCAGGAGAAGATGAAGACGAAGAGTCCCGGGATTCAGGCTTTTATGTCGGCCCACCATCCGCCGCAGGATCAGGCCTATCCCGTGCCGGTCGATCTGGCGAACACAATCATCGACCGCGTGGTCGCCGACGAGTTCGACATCGCGGTTTCGATGAAGCAGCGGGCCAACGAGAAAGGCCCGATCGGTATCGGCCACGCCGTCGGATTCATCTACCGCCGCATCGTCAAGGACCGTCCGGTGCCGGTGCTGCCGATCCTGCTCAACACCTATTTCCCGCCCAACCGGCCGACCGCGAAGCGCTGCTACCAGTTCGGACAGTCCATCGGCCGTGCGATCACGGCCTGGAATGGCCCCAATGCCAACAAGCGGGTGGCGATCTGCGCCTCGGGCGGCATCAGCCATTTCGTCGTCGACGAGGATTTCGACCGGCGCATGCTGACCGCGATGCAGGATCGCGACACCAAGACCATTTTTGCCGAGCCGGAGAACATGTTCCTGTCCGGCACCTCGGAGACCAAGAACTGGATCACCGTCGCCGGAATTCTGTCGGAAACCGACCTGCAGATGAATCTGATCGACTATGTTCCGTCCTGCCGCTCCGAGGCTGGGACCGGCTGCGGCATGGCCTTCGCGACCTGGGAGTAGGCGGCGCTTCTACTGCTCCATCACCGACGGCGCAAAGATTTCTTCAAGCTTCACCAGCCGCGGCGTGAGTCCCTGCTCGAAGGAATATTGCGCCGCCGTCTCCAGCACCTTGCGGTTGGCCTGCACGCCGTGCTGGATCACCGGTGTGGCCAGCGCCTTGCCCGATTCCGGGGGCAGCAGGCCAAGCTCCAGATGATAGGCGACGGCTTCCTTGCGCGCCTTTTCGGCAAGCGCATTCGCCTTCTGGAAGGCGTTGAAGATATGCAGCACGGTCCAGGGATGCTTTTCGGCGATCTCGCGCTTGATCACCATGCCGTGGTTGATCGGGTACATGCCGGTCTTGCGGTAGAAGCGAACGCCCTCGGCATGCGGATCGGGAAACAGGGTCTTGAAGTCCGGATGGCGATAGAGGTCGAGGTTTGACCGGTCGACCAGGTTGTTGGTATTGGCGAGATAGCGCAAGGCGCCATCCAGTTTCCCGTCGAGCAGCATCTCGCCGAGATTTGTGCTGTTGGGTATGTAATTCAGCTTCACGTCCTTCGGCGGACGAAAGCCGACGGCGGCGCCCTGACTGAAGTCATCGTTGCGCTCCATCCAGAATTCCATGTCGCGGGGATGCACGTCGTATTCGTGCTGCAGATAGCCGCGCGTCCAGAGCGCCGCGGTCTGCTGATACTCGGGCACGCCCATTTTCTTGCCCTTGAGATCGGCGGGCTTGTCGATGCCGCGATCCTTGCGGACCAGGATTCCGACCTGAAACATGCGGCGGGTGGTGAAGACCGGAATGCCGACCCAGCGGTCGTCGCCGCCGGCAACCGCCATCATCAGCGAGGATAGCGACATCTCGGAGACGTCGAACTCGCCAAACCGCAACTGACGCCAGAACAGCTCGGATGGATGCATGCAGGTGCAGGTGAAATCGATGCCGTCCGCCTTCACCTTGCCGTCGAGAATCGGCCGCGTGCGCGGATTTTCGGCCATCGCGATGCTCAGCGGCAGATCCATGGTCGCTCCCAGGTGACGTATTCCGTGGTTAACACACCGGCGATGACTCGATAAACCCCACCCGTAAAAGGACTTGTCATGGCTTGCGAAAGCAGGGCATCCAGTATCCTGAAACCTGCCATTGCAAGGCACCGCTGGCGTGATGACGGAGAGAGAATGACCGAACCGATCAAGACCGACGTCCTCATCATCGGCGCCGGGCCGGCAGGGCTGTTCGCGGTGTTCGAGCTCGGCCTGCTCGACATGAAGACGCATGTGGTCGATATCCTGGACAAGCCGGGCGGGCAATGCGCCGAGCTCTATCCCGAGAAGCCGATCTACGACATCCCCGCCTTGCCGATCGTCAGCGGCCAGGGGCTGGTCGACGCGCTGATGGCGCAGATCAAGCCGTTCCATCCGGAATTCCATTTGAGCGAAATGGTGGAGACGATCGAGAAGATCGGCGACCCGCTGTTCCGCGTGACCACCGATACCGGCAAAGTGTTCGAGGCCAAGGTGGTGGTGATCGGCGCCGGCGGCGGCTCGTTCCAGCCCAAGCGTCCGCCCATCGCCGGCATCGAGGCCTACGAGGACAAATCGGTCTTCTATGCCGTGCGGCAGATGGAGAAATTCCGCGGCAAGAAGCTGCTGATCGTCGGCGGCGGCGACAGCGCGCTCGACTGGACATTGAACCTGCAGCCGATCGCCTCGCATCTCACGCTGCTGCACCGGCGCGACGATTTCCGCGCCGCGCCCGACAGCGTCAACAAGATGCG
>DASSPI010000110.1:0-23867 GCA_035699705.1 Xanthobacteraceae bacterium | reverse complement strand
ATTTCGGGATGGTGCCGAGGTCAATATCGGATTCCTTCAGTCCGCGTTCCTTGGCCACGGCTTCGAACGCCGTGCCTTGCGCGATTTTCTCGGACGCTGCCTTTGCCTCGTCGGCATTCGGGAACACCATCTGCTGGATGTGACGCTGCTCCGGGGTGCTGTAACGCGCCTTCCGTTGCTCGAAGATGCGGCGGGCGTCGGCATCGCTGATCGTCTCCCACTTCGCGATCTCGGCGGGAGTGACGACGACGAGGACGACCTTGCGATATTCCGGCGCGCGGAATTGGCCTTTGCGCTCCTCAAAATATTTCGCCAGTTCGTCAGGGGAGGGCGCCGGCACCGCGCCGGCCTGCGAGCGGTCGAGCACCAGGTATTCGATCGCGCGTTCCTCGTTGCTGTAACGATAGGCGGCCTCCACCGCCGCCTTCGGCACCGTCAGCTCGCCGGCCACGGTATCGACAATCTGCCGGCGCAGCATCTGCTTGCGATGCTCCGCAACATAACGCGGCTCGCTATAGCCGGCCTGGCGGATGATCGCCTCGAACCGGGAGCGATCGAAACCGCCGGTAAACCCGCGGAAGGCGGGATCGTTCATGATCGAATTGGCCACCTCGGCGTCGGAAATGTTCAGCCCCATCTGCCGGGCACGCTCATCGAGCGCGGCTTCGGCGATCACCTGGCCGAGCACCTGGCGGTCGAAGCCGAAGGCGCGCGCCTGATCCATGGAGACGGGACGCCCGACCTCGCGGCCGAGCTGCTGCAGCCGGTCATTGTAAATGGTGCGAAACTGCTCGATGCCGATCTCGGTGTTCCCCACCTTGGCCAGCGCGGAGCGGCCGAAGCCACGGAAAATATCGCCGATGCCCCAGATGGCGAAGCTGATCGCGAGCAAGCCTAGCACCACGGTCATGATGGCTTTGCCGATACGACCGGTGGAGGCGTTCTTGATACCTCTAAGCATGGAACCTGTGCATGGTTGGGATTGCGCGGGCGCCGACGCCGTCAAGCGCCACAATGTCTATCATAAAGATCAGCTTGCGCCGCCGCAACATTTTGGCGCTCCCGCAACATTACGGCCTGGCAAGGTTGCGCCTCTGGCGTGGGCGGGGCGGGTCTGCTACCCGCACGATGGAACGAGGAAAATCCGAGGATAGACGATGGCGAATACGCCGCGTCCGCTGGTGGCGGGCAATTGGAAAATGAACGGCCTGCGCAGTTCGCTCACGGAACTCAAGGCCATCCTGCAGGGGGGGCGCGACCTCGCCGGCAAGGTCGACTTGATGGTGTGCCCGCCGGCGCCGCTGCTGAAGGACTTTGCCGCGGCCGCCGCAGGCTCAACAGTGACCATCGGCGCGCAGGACTGCCATCCGGAGCCATCCGGCGCCTTCACCGGCGATATTTCCGCTGAAATGCTGGCCGATGCGGGCGCCGCCGCCGTGATCGTCGGTCATTCCGAACGCCGTACGCTGCATGGCGAGGAGGACGAACTGGTCCGGCTGAAGGCACTGGCGGCGCACCGCGCGGGCCTCGCCGCCATCGTCTGCATCGGCGAAACCAGGGTGCAGCGCGAGGCGAAAGAAACCATCGCGGTGGTGCGCAAGCAGACCGACAGTTCGCTGCCGGAGCAAGCCACGGCAGCCAACCTGATCCTCGCCTACGAGCCGGTCTGGGCCATCGGCACCGGGCTCACGCCCAGGCCCGCGGATGTCTCCGAAGTGCACGATTTTCTGCGCGAGCGGCTGGCCTCCCGCTATGGGGTCGAGGGGCAGCGCATGCGGATCCTCTATGGCGGTTCCGTGAAACCTTCCAACGCCCGCGAACTGATGGCGGTCGGGAACGTCAATGGCGCCCTGGTCGGCGGCGCCAGCCTGAAAGCCTCTGAATTCCTGGCCATAGCGGCGGCCTGCGTCTGAGCATCTCAGCGCGCGATCGCTCAGGCGCCGGGGTGGAATTATCGCCGGGGATCGTGTAGAGACCGCCCCGACTTCCCATATGGCGATTGTCGCCCCGCGCGGCCCGAGGGCCGCGCCGCTTTTGATTGGATCGGCTTATGCAGACCGTGATCATTGTCATTCATCTCATGGTGGTGCTCGCCATGATCGGCGTCGTCCTCCTGCAGAAATCCGAAGGGGGCGGGCTGGGCATGGGCGGCGGGGGCGGATTTCTGTCCAGCCGAGGCACCGCCAACGTGCTCACCCGGACGACCGCGATCCTGGCCGCGGTATTCTTTTCCACCAGCCTGATCCTTTCCATTCTGGCCGGCGTTGAGCGTAAGCCCACGTCGATCTTTGGGGGCTCGGGCGGCGTGCCCGCGGGTCAGTCGCAGCCGGGCAGCTCCGGCCCGGCGGCACCCGGAGGCAGCCTGCTCGACCAGTTCCAGGGCCAGCCGGCGCAGCCTTCGACGCCGCAGGCTCCGCGATCCCAGTAGCGGACCGCTCGGCAGCTTTGGATAAGTGGGGCTGAATGCTCGACCCCACTCTTAACGTAATGCTTGAGGAGACGGGCGGACCATGAAGATCGGACGGCAGCAATGGTCCCTTTGCGGCCCCCGCCGCCGACCCGCTGCCGCCAATAAGCCCTCGTCGAATCGATTCGGCCGGGCTAAAGGTTGAGCCCCATGGCGCGGTACATCTTCATCACCGGCGGCGTGGTCTCATCCCTTGGAAAAGGTCTCGCTTCGGCGGCGCTCGGCGCCCTCCTGCAGGCGCGCGGCTACAAGGTCCGCCTGCGCAAGCTCGATCCCTATCTCAACGTCGATCCAGGCACGATGTCGCCGTATCAGCACGGCGAGGTATTCGTCACCGATGATGGGGCGGAGACCGATCTCGACCTCGGCCATTACGAGCGCTTTACCGGCCGTCCGGCGACGCGCCAGGACAACATCACCACCGGGCGCATCTACCAGGACATTCTCGCCAAGGAGCGGCGGGGCGATTATCTCGGCGCCACCATCCAGGTGATTCCGCACGTCACCAATGCGATCAAGGAATTCATCCGCGACGGCAACGAAGGCTTCGATTTCGTGCTGGTGGAAATCGGCGGCACGGTCGGCGACATCGAGAGCCTGCCGTTCCTGGAAGCGATCCGGCAGCTTGGCAACGATCTGCCGCGCAACCACGCGATCTATATCCACCTCACGCTGCTGCCTTACATCCCCACGGCCGGCGAACTGAAAACCAAGCCGACGCAGCATTCGGTGAAGGAACTGCTGTCGATCGGCATCCAGCCGGATATCCTGCTCTGCCGCACCGACCGTCCGATCCCGCAGGCGGAACGGCGCAAGCTCGGCCTGTTCTGCAATGTGCGCGAAAGCGCGGTCATCGAGGCGCGCGACGTCGACAACATCTACGCGGTGCCCGAGGCCTATCATGCCGAAGGGCTGGACAACGAAGTGCTCGCGGCCTTCGGGATCGAGGCCGCCGCGTCGCCCGACCTTTCCACCTGGCGCATGATCAATGAGCGCGTGCGCAGCCCGGAAGGGCAGGTGACGATCGCGATCGTCGGCAAATATACCGGCATGAAGGACGCCTATAAGTCGCTGATCGAGGCGCTCTCGCACGGCGGCATCGCCAACACGGTGAGGGTCAATCTCGACTGGATCGAGTCGGAAGTATTCGAGAACGAGGACGCCGCGCCCTTCCTCGAGCACGTCAATGGCATCCTGGTGCCCGGCGGCTTCGGCCAGCGCGGCGCGGAAGGAAAGATCCGCGCAGCGCAATTCGCCCGCGAGCGCCGCGTGCCCTATTTCGGCATCTGCTTCGGAATGCAGATGGCGGTGATCGAGGCGGCGCGTAATCTCTGCGGCATCGCGGACGCCAATTCCACCGAATTCGCGCCCACAACCGAGCCGGTCGTGGGCCTGATGACCGAATGGCTGCGCGGCAACGAGCTGGAGACGCGGCGCGCCGGCGGTGATCTCGGCGGCACCATGCGGCTTGGCGCCTATGCCGCAAAGCTCCAGCGCGGCAGCCGGGTCGCAGGCATTTACGGCTCGACCGAGATCTCTGAGCGCCACCGGCACCGCTATGAGGTCAACACCGCCTACAAAGGCCGGCTGGAGCAGCACGGCATGCTCTTCTCCGGCATGTCGCCCGACGGCGTATTGCCGGAAATCGTGGAATACCAGGATCACCCCTGGTTCATAGGCGTGCAGTTCCATCCCGAGCTGAAATCGCGCCCGTTCGCGCCGCACCCGCTATTCGCCTCCTTCATCGAGGCCGCGGTGGAGCAGAGCCGGCTGGTCTAGCCGGCCGTGAGAACGCCCATTTACTGCGCACCCGGGCTAAATCCCTGACGGCGCGTGATAAATAGTAGCTGCAATTTTAACCTCATGAAAAGGCTGGGCTTCTAGGCTCACTGGAGCAGGAGTGAGCCTAGCCAATGTTTGAGGTTATTAGCTCCATCGACCACCATCATTGGTGGTGGTTTCTCGCTCTGGCGGGCCTGCTGGGTCTTTTGGCCGGCCTGGGAGCCATCAAGCTCTTTCGCCGCTCCCGCGCCGCGGCTGCGCGCTCGCGGCTGCTTGAGGCCGCGCTCAACAACATGTCGCAAGGGCTGTTGATGTTCGACGGCCAGGACAGGCTGATCCTGTTCAACCAGCGCTACTGCGAGCTTTACCGGTTGGATCCGGCATCCATGCAACTTGGATCGAATTTCTTTGAACAGTTTCGGCTGCGCAAGGAAGCAGGAACTTTCGCCCCCGACCTCGACAAATACCTGGCACGCGTGATGGACGATAGCGGCCGCTTCCGCGGCAACCCGCGGGCCGGCAGTTTTTTGACGGAAGGCCATGAAACCAAGCTGGTGGAAATTCCCGACGGCCGCTGCATGTCCGTCACCAATCAGCGGATTCCGGGCGGCGGTTGGGTTTCGACCCACTCCGACGTCACCGAACATCGCAATGCCGAGCGTGAACGCGATCGCACTCGCGCGTTTCTCGACACCATCGTCGATCACGTTCCGGCCACGCTGGTGGTCAAGAACGTGCACGACCGCCGTTATGTGCTGATCAACCGCGCGGGCGAGAATTTCTTCGGCCTGCCGCGCGAGGAGATCATCGGCAAGACTTCGCATGAAGTCTTCAGCAAGGCGCAAGCGGACGTCATCACGCAACGGGACGAAGAGCTGCTGGCATCCAGTACCGAAATATTCGTCAACGATCATCCTCTCAAAACGCCAGGCAAGGGAACGCGGCTGATCACGAACAAGAAGGTGACGATCCGAGACGGCGACGGTACGCCGCAGTATTTCGTCAACGTCATCGAGGACGTGACGGATCGCAGACGCACCGAGGCGCGCATCGAATATCTCGCCAATCATGACGGGCTGACGGAGTTGCCCAACCGTGCCGCGTTTGCGCGGCAGCTCGAGCTTACAGTCGAGCGTGCTGCAAAGGGCGGCGACAATTTCGCCGTGATTTATGTCGATCTCGACCGCTTCAGGGAAGTCAACGACATCTTCGGCCATGCCGGCGGCGATCTGGCTTTGTGCGCAGTGGCTCGGCGGCTGCAGGCCGCGACCGAGGGCACCTTTCTTGCGCGCATGGGCGGCGATGAATTTACGGTGATCGTCGAAGGTCCGCAGCCGGCAACCGCTGAAGCAATGGCCGATAAGCTGCTCGCCGCGGCGAGCGAGGAGATCGAAATCGAGGGGCAGGAATTCCGGATTGGCGCCACGATCGGCGTCGCGATCTTTCCGACCGACGGCGAAGACGCGACCACGCTTCTGGGCAACGCCGATTCCGCGCTCGATCAGGCCAAGGCGGAGGGGCGCGGATCGATCCGCTTCTTCGAAGCGCAGATGGATCACCTGCTGCGCGCGCGGCGCGACCTGCAGATCGATCTGCGGTCCGCCGCCGCCTGCGGCGAGCTCAAATTATATTTTCAGCCGCAAGCGCAGATCGACGGCAAAGTGGTCGGCTTCGAAGCGCTGCTGCGCTGGCGCCACCCGCACCGCGGCATGGTTCCGCCCAGCACCTTCATCCCCTTGGCGGAGGAAAGCGGACTGATCATACCGATCGGCGAATGGGTATTACGCGAGGCCTGCCGTGAGGCGGCGACCTGGCCGACGCCGTTGCAAGTAGCCGTCAATCTGTCGCCGGTGCAATTTCAGCACGGCGATCTCGCCAGCCTCGTGCATTCGGTGCTGCTGGAGACCGGGCTCAGCCCGCACCGGCTCGAGCTTGAAATCACAGAGAATGTCTTGATCGGGGATTTCTCCAGCGCGGTCTCGATCCTGCGGCGGTTGAAACTGCTCGGTGTTCGCATCGCCATGGACGATTTCGGCACCGGATATTCGTCGCTGTCCTATCTGCAGTCCTTTCCGTTCGACAAGATCAAGATCGACAAAACCTTCGTCGCCAATCTCGATCATAACCCGCAGTCCGCCGCCATCATCCGCGCGGTGATCGGTCTCGGCCGCGGTCTCGAGCTTCCGGTGGTGGCCGAGGGCGTCGAAACCAAATTGCAGCTGGATTTCCTGACGCGCGAAGCCTGCGATCAGGTGCAAGGCTATGTGGTGGGTCGTCCGCTGCCGATTGAAGACTACGCCGACCTGGTCGGCCATCGGCCGGCCGAGCCGAAGCAGCGGCTGGTGCTGGTGAAATAGCTTTTCCCGCCAGTTACGAAGGCCCGTTGACCGCGGCGGTGCCGCGCTTCATGGTCCGGCCCGTGAAAGCCGATACGATACCCAACGTGAACGTGGAAATTGGCGAAGCGCGCTTCGGCAACAGCTTGCCGCTCGCACTGATCGCCGGGCCTTGCGTGCTGGAAAGCCGCGCGCATGCCCTGGAGATGGCCTCCGCGCTGAAAGAGATCGCAGCACGGGTGAAGATCGGGCTGGTCTACAAGACCTCGTTCGACAAGGCCAACCGCACCAGTCGCGACAGCGCGCGCGGCATGGGGCTGGAGCAGGCATTGCCGATCTTCGCCGAGATTCGCGAAAAGCTGCAGCTTCCGGTGCTGACCGACGTGCATGAAGCGGCACAATGCGCGCAGGTCGCCCCGGCGGTGGACGTGTTGCAGATCCCGGCCTTCCTGTGCCGGCAGACCGATCTCCTGATCGCGGCGGCGCAAACCGGCCGCGCCATTAACGTGAAGAAGGGGCAATTCCTCGCGCCCTGGGACATGAAGAACGTGGTCGCCAAGATCACGGCAGAGGGAAACCGCAACGTGCTGGTGACCGAGCGCGGCGCTTCCTTCGGCTACAACACGCTGGTTTCCGACCTGCGGGCGCTGCCGATCCTGGCGCGCACCACCGGCGCGCCGGTGATTTTCGACGCCACCCATTCGGTGCAGCAGCCGGGCGGGCAGGGAACCTCTTCCGGCGGCGAGCGGGAGTTCGTGCCGGTGCTGGCGCGGGCCGCGGTGGCGGTCGGCGTGGCAGGGATTTTCATTGAAACCCACCAGGACCCCGACCGCGCGCCCTCGGACGGTCCGAACATGCTTCCGCTCAAGGACTTGGAAGCCCTGCTTCGTAAGTTGATGGAATTCGATTCCCTCGCTAAACAGTAGCCGTCGAACGCGGCTACTGGCCTTGTCCCGCAGGGGAAAAGCGCCGATATTGCCGTCAACGGCCTGGGGTGCCGCGAACCTTCGCGGCTGAGATCAAACCCATCGAACCTGTCTGGGTCATGCCAGCGTAGGAAGCCGCCGATGAGTGCCCGTGGATTGCGTTCGCCGTCGCCGACCGTCGCCGTCATCGGCGCGGGCGTGATCGGTTTGGCGATTGCCTGGCGGCTGGCGCAGCGCGGCGCAAAAGTCACCGTCTTCGACAAAGGCGCAGCCGGATCGGGCGCCAGCCATGCCGCCGCCGGCATGCTGGCGGCACATCTGGAAGCCGAGCCGCGCGAGGAAAATCTCGTTGCGCTCAACCGCGCGAGCCAGAATTTGTGGCCCGCCTTCGCCGCTGAACTGGAAGCGGCCTCCGGCATGGCGGTGGATCTGCGCACCGAAGGCACGCTGCTGCTCGCGCTTACCGGCGACGACCAGTCACGGCTGAAGCATGTGCTGGCTTTTCAGAAATCGCTCGGCCTGCCGCTGGAATGGCTCACGACCGCCGAAGTGCGGCGGCGCGAGCCGCATCTTACGCCCACCATTTCCGGCGCGATTTTCAGCCCGCAGGATCATCAGGTGGATAACCGCGCTGCCGCCGCAGCGCTGCGCGCAGCCGCGCTGAAGGCGGGCGCCACGCTGCGGGAAAATGCGCCGGTGGAGCGGATCGTGATCTCCGATAATCGCGTCACCGGCATCGGTAGCGGCAGCGAAACCGTTGACGCGGACGTCGTCATCCTGGCGGCCGGGGCCTGGTCGCGCGCCATCGCGGGGCTGCCAACGGCATCGCTGCCGCCGGTGCGGCCGGTGAAGGGGCAGATGCTGGCGCTGCGCATGGACCCGCAGGCGCCGCTGCTCACGCATGTGGTTTGGGCGCCGGGCGCCTATCTCGTGCCGCGCAGGGACGGCCGGCTCCTGATCGGGGCCACGGTTGAAGAAAAGGGATTCGATCCTCATCTAACCGCAGGGGGTCAGCTCGCTTTGCTGGAGGCCACCTGGCGGGCGCTACCGGGTATCGAGGAACTTCCGATCCATGAAATGTGGGTGGGATTCCGGCCGGGCAGCCGGGACGATGCGCCGATCATCGGCGAGAGCTCGGTGCCGGGTCTCGTCTACGCCACCGGGCATTACCGCAATGGCATCCTGCTGACGCCGATCACGGCGGAAGCCATCGCTGCGCTGGTATTGGACGGCGAGGCCGATCCGCGCGTGGCGAACTTCGGTTTCGCGCGCTTCGCGCAAGCGGTGGCGGCGGAGTAGACCATGGGCATGATTCAGGGAATGATCCGCATCAACGGCGAAGGCGCACCGCTTTCCGCGGCGACGCTGGCGGAACTCCTGGCGCAGAACGGGATCGATATCGACGGCAAGGGCATCGCGGTTGCGCTCAACGGCCAGGTCGTACGCCGTCGGGATTGGATGCAGACCAAGCTATCCCCCGGCGACGATGTGGAAATCGTGCGCGTGCGGCAAGGAGGATGAAGGAAACGCAATGAAACAGAATGATCCCCTCGTCATTGCCGGACGCGTATTCCATTCGCGGCTTTTCCTCGGCACCGCCGGTTATCCCAATCGGCAAGTCATGCTCGACGCCGTGGCGGCGAGCGGCACCGAGATGGCGACCGCCTCCATCCGCCGCATCAGCCTGGCGGGCGAGGAGGAAAGCCTGCTCGACCTGCTGGCCGGCCGCGTGCATTTCCTGCCCAATACCGCAGGTTGCCAGACCGCCAAGGACGCCGTGCTTACCGCCGAGCTGGCGCGCGAGGCGCTGCAGACCAACTGGGTCAAGCTGGAAGTGATCGGCGACCGCGAATTGCTTTATCCGAATGTGGAAGAGCTGCTGATCGCGGCGCAGGAACTGATCGCCAAAGGCTTTGTCGTGCTGCCTTATTGCAACGACGATCCGGTGACCTGCCAGAAACTCGCCGATCTCGGCTGCGCCACGGTGATGCCGCTTGGCTCGCCCATCGGCTCGGGATTGGGAATTTCCAATCCGCATCTGATCGAATTGATTTGCGCGCGCAGCCCCGTGCCGGTCGTGCTCGATGCCGGCATCGGCACGGCCTCGGACGCCGCACTCGCCATGGAACTCGGCTGCGCCGCCGTGCTGGTCAACACGGCCGTATCGAAGGCGAACGATCCGGTGCGCATGGCGGCCGCGATGCGCGCGGCCGTGGAAGGCGGGCGGCTGGCGCATCTCTCGGGCCGCATCCCTAAGCGGACCAACGCCGAGCCTTCCAGCCCGCAATTCGGCCTCGTCGGTACATGAGGCTGCCTTCGCCGCCGCTCTTGCTGATCACCGATCGGCAGCAGGCGCGCGGCGACATTTGCGACATCGCGGAAGCCGCCTTTGCAGCAGGCTGCCGCTGGCTGAGCCTGCGTGAAAAGGATCTGCCGGAAGCGCAGCAGGGCGAACTGTTGCGCGAGCTTCTGGATCGCGCGCAACCATTCCAGGCCAAGGTGACGTTGCACGGCAATCCCGCGCTGGCGCAGCAGGCGCGCGCCCATGGCGTGCATCTTTCCGCCGGCGGCGACGCTGCCGCGGCGCGCCGTGTGCTCGGCAAAGACGCGCTGATCGGCTTGTCGGTCCACGGCGTGGAAGAGGCCCGCGCCGCCGATGACAAACTCGTCGATTATGTGATCGCCGGACCTGTATTCGAAACGCGGAGCAAGCCCGGTTATGGCCCCGCGCTCGGGCCGGAAGGACTGGCGCTGATCGCCAGGGCTTGCCCGGCGCCGGTCGTCGCCATCGGCGGCATCGATCCGCAAAATCCGGCGGACTGCCGGCTGGCCGGCGCTGCGGGTATCGCGGTTATGGGCGCCGTCATGCGGGCGACAAATCCGGCCGAGATGGTGGCGCAGCTGATTGGCGCGCTCACCGCGCCGCTAACTTAATAAAAGCGGCGCGTGATTTGATCCGAAAACCGGTTCCTGCTTTTCGGGATCATGCGCTCAGCCGCGTCCGCGATACGGCGCCACGCCGGGATCCGGCAGCCAGACGCCCGTCGGCATCTTTCCGGTCTGCCAGAACACGTCGATCGGCATGCCGCCGCGCGGATACCAGTAACCGCCGATGCGCAAAAACTTCGGCTTCAGCAAGCCGGCGAGTCTTTTTCCAATGGCCACCGTGCAGTCTTCGTGAAACGCGCCGGTGTTGCGGTAGCTGGCGAGATAGAGCTTCAACGACTTCGACTCCACCAGCCAGCGGCCGGGCACATAGTCGATCACCAGATGCGCGAAGTCCGGCTGACCGGTGATCGGGCAAAGCGTGGTGAATTCCGGCGCGGTGAAGCGCGCCACATAGTCCGTGTCCGGATGCGGGTTAGCGACCCGATCCAGCACCGCCTGGGCGGGCGAGGCGGGCAGGCGGCTGTCGGCGCCGAGCTGAAGTGTCTTTTTTGCCATTTCCCTTCATACACCAAAGAGATCGATTAGCGGGAGGCCCGGCTTTCGTCCGGCATGACAATGTGCTTAATCCGGCTCAGATTTTCAGCAGAGCAGGTACATGACCGCCATCGTTGACATTATCGGACGTGAAATTCTCGACAGCCGCGGCAATCCGACCGTGGAGGTCGACGTGTTGCTGGAAGACGGCTCGCTCGGGCGCGCCGCGGTGCCGTCCGGCGCCTCGACCGGCGCGCATGAGGCGGTGGAGCTGCGCGACGGCGACAAGCAGCGCTTTGGCGGCAAAGGCGTTCGCAAGGCGGTCGATGCGGTGAACGGGGAGATTTTCGACGCGGTCGGCGGCATGGATGCGGAAGCCCAGACCAAGATCGACGAGACCCTGATTGCGCTCGACGGCACGCCCAACAAGAACCGCCTCGGCGCCAATGCCTTGCTCGGCGTCTCACTGGCGGCTGCGAAGGCGGCGGCCATTGCCAGCGGCCTGCCGCTTTACCGTTACGTCGGAGGCACCTCCGCCCGGCTTTTGCCCGTGCCGATGATGAACATCATCAACGGCGGCGTGCATGCCGACAATCCGATCGACTTCCAGGAATTCATGGTGCTGCCGGTCGGCGCAGCTACCTTTGCCGATGCGCTGCGCGCCGGCGCGGAAATTTTCCAGACCCTGAAATCCGCGTTGAAGCAGGCCGGCCACAATATCAACGTCGGCGACGAGGGCGGCTTTGCGCCGAACCTGCCGTCGGCCGACGCCGCGCTCGAATTCGTGGTCAAGGCGGTGGAGAAGGCCGGCTATGCGCCAGGCAAGGACGTCATGCTCGGGCTCGACTGCGCCTCCACCGAATTCTTCAAGGGCGGCAAATATGTCTACGAGGGCGAGGGCAAGACGCGCACGCATCAGGAGCAGGCGAAATATCTCGCCGATCTGGTGTCGCGCTATCCGATCGTCTCGATCGAAGACGGCATGGCGGAAGACGACATGGAAGGCTGGAAGCTGCTGACCGATATGATCGGCGGCAAATGCCAGCTTGTCGGCGACGATCTCTTTGTCACCAACGTCAAGCGCCTGGCGCAAGGCATCAAGGACGGGCTGGCCAATTCGATCCTGGTGAAAGTCAACCAGATCGGCACGCTCACCGAGACGCTGGCCGCGGTCGAGATGGCACACAAGGCCGGTTACACCGCGGTGATGTCGCATCGCTCCGGTGAGACCGAGGACGCCACCATCGCCGATCTCGCCGTTGCCACCAATTGCGGGCAGATCAAGACCGGCTCGCTCGCGCGTTCCGACCGCATTGCCAAATACAACCAGCTTTTGCGCATCGAGGAAGAACTGGGACCGCAAGGCAAATATGCCGGCCGCGCGGCGCTTAAAGCGCTCGGCTGAGCGAGGAGAAGGGCATGTCGCTGCAGCAGGAGATCAAGCGGCTGACGGCGCCCGACATTTGCGCGCGCAAGGGCGGCGAGCCGATCGTCTGCCTGACCTCCTATCACGCGCATACCGCGCGCATCCTCGATCAGCATTGCGACGTGATCCTGGTCGGCGATTCGCTCGGCATGGTGATGCATGGGCTGGAAAACACCATTCCGGTCACGCTCGACATGATGATCCTGCAAGGCCGCGCGGTGATGCGCGGCTCCAAACGCGCGCTCGTCGTGGTCGACATGCCCTTCGGCACCTACGAGGCTTCGAAGGAACAGGCCTTCCATTCCGCGGCGCGCGTGCTGAAGGAAACCCATTGCGGCGCCATCAAGCTCGAAGGCGGACGCCGCATGGCGGAGACGATCGCTTTTCTGGTGGAACGCGGCGTGCCGGTGATGGCGCATATCGGCATGACGCCGCAGGCGGTGAATGTGCTCGGCTCCTTCCGCGCGCGCGGGCGCGAAGAGGCGGAATGGGCGGCCTTCGAGGATGACGGCCGCGCGGTGGCGGAGGCCGGCGCTTTTTCAGTCGTGGTGGAGGCGGTGGCGGAGCCGCTGGCGCGCAAGCTGACGGCGCAGATCTCCGTCCCCACCATCGGCATCGGCGCCAGTCCGGCCTGCGACGGGCAGATCCTGGTGCTGGAGGATATGCTCGGCCTGTCGCCCTGGGCGCCGAAATTCGTCAAGCGCTATAGCGACCTCGGGCCGTCGATCGGCAAGGCGGTGGAGGCCTATGCGGCCGAAGTACGGTCGCGGGCTTTCCCGGGCCCCGAGCACGTCTATCCGATGAAACGCAAGGACCGATGAGCCTTCCAGGGCTTGCAGCGAAGCCTTTACGTTTCTGGCCTAATCCTTTGCCTTGCCCGCGCCATATCGTTAGGTTACCGGCCTTCCGGGGAATTGATGTGTTTGCAGAGGGTTGGAGAAATTAGTGTCCGACATTTTCAATGAAGTCGACGAGGAAGTCCGGCGCGAGAAGCTCAAAAGGCTTTGGGATCGCTACCAGGTCTTCATAGTCGGCGGGGCAATTCTGATTGTCCTTCTGGTCGGCGGCTGGCGCCTGAACCAATGGTGGGAATCGAAACAGGCTGCCGAGGCAGGCGGCGCGTTCCAGGCCGCCATGACTCTGAGCGCCGAAGGCAAACACGCTGAAGCGGAAGCCGCCTTCGCCAAGGTGGCGGAGAAGGGCGCGGCCGGATATCGCGACCTTGCCCGCCTGCAGGCGGCAGCTGAACTGGCGCAGCGCGATCCCAAAGCTGCGGTAGAAGCCTATGATGCGCTCGCGGTGGATTCCCGGCTGAGCGAAACGATGCGTGATCTCGCCGCCGTGCGCGCAGGCTACCTTCTGGTCGATAGCGCACCCTATGAAGAACTGCGCCGGCGTCTTGAGCCCGCGACCGGGCCGGAGCGCTCCTTCCGCAATTCCGCGCGCGAGATACTTGCCCTGTCCGCCTTGCGCGCCAATGACGTCGCCGCCGCGCGCAAATGGTTCGAGCAGATCGTCACCGACGTGGCGGCGCCGGCAGGATTGCGTCAGCGCATTGAAATGTTGATGGCGCTTGCCCCTGAAACCGGCAATAGCTGAGCAGGAGATACCGTATGTTCCGCGTTCGCGTGATCCGGGTTGTTGCAGGGCTGATGACGGGGCTATTGCTCTCCGCCTGCAGCGGCACCAGCGGCAATTTCGATCCGACCGACTGGATCACCGGCGAATTCTTCAGCACCAAGACGCCGCTCCCCGGCGACCGCAAGCCGGTCTTTCCAGGCGGCGTGCCCGGCGTTCCGGAGGGCGTGCCGCCCGAATTGGTGAAGGGCAATCAGCAGCCCGTGGTTGAAGCCGCTGCTCCTGAGCAACCGGCCCCGGCCGCAAAACCGTCGCGGCCGCAGGCCACCCGGCCTGCGCCCAAGCCGCGAACAGCCAGCGCCCCGGCGCAACCCGCTCCGGTCCGTGCCGCGCCTGCCGCCAGACCCGCGCAGCCGGCGACGGCCAACCAGCCGGCTGCTGCCTGGCCGGACCCGGGCCAAGCCCAGGCGCCAAGACCCGCGCAGAGCACGCCTCCGGCCGCCAACTGGCCGGATCCGAACACCCAGGCCAATTGGCCGCCGCCCGACCCCAACAGCTTTTCGCGCTGACAGTCGTTACGCGATAGCCTGAAGCCCGTCTCCGCGGCCGGATCATCGCGTCATGAGCTTTACCGTTGCCATCGTCGGCCGGCCCAACGTCGGCAAGTCCACGCTGTTCAACCGGCTGGTGGGCAGCAGGCTCGCCCTGGTCGACGACCAGCCGGGTGTGACGCGCGACCGACGCGAGGGTAAAGCGCGCCTCGGCGATATCGATTTCACCGTCATCGATACCGCCGGCCTCGAAGACTCGGCGGCACAGAGCCTGTCCGGCCGCATGCGGGCGCAAACCGAAGCCGCGCTGGCGGATGCCGACGCCATCTTCTTCCTGATCGACGCGCGCAGCGGGCCTTTGCCGGCCGACAAGGGCTTTGCGGAGCTGGTGCGCCGGGCCGGCAAGCCGGTGATCGTCGTCGCCAACAAGAGCGAAGGTAAAGCGGGCGAGGCCGGAGCCATGGAAGCGTATCGGCTCGGGCTGGGCGCGCCGGTCGCGATTTCCGCCGAGCATGGCGAAGGCCTCTCCAGTCTGTATGACGCCTTGCGCGCCGCCTTGCCGGGGGCGACCGAACTGCCTCCTGAGACCGACGAGGAAACCGGCATCGATCCGGCAGCGCCGGAAGTCATCCGCGTGGCGGTGGTGGGCCGGCCTAACGTCGGCAAATCGACTCTGATCAATTATTTGCTGGGCGAGGAGCGCCTGCTCACCGGGCCGGAAGCCGGGATCACGCGCGATTCCATCGCCGTGCCGTTGCAATGGCACGGGCGGGACTTCTTGATCTACGACACCGCCGGCATGCGCCGCCGCTCCAAGATCGACCAGAAGCTGGAAAAGCTCTCGGTCGGGGACGCGCTCAATGCCATCCGCTTCGCGCATGTGGTCGTGGTGCTGATGGATTCCGAACATGCCTTCGAGGAGCAGGATCTGCGCATCGCCGATCTCGCGGAGCGGGAAGGCCGCGCCCTGGTGATCGCCATGAGCAAATCCGACCTGATGCCGAAACAGGCCGGCGTGCTCAAAAAACTACGCGAGGAAACCGACCACTGGTTGCCGCAGGTGAAGGGCGTGCCGGTGGTCGCGGTGTCCGGCATCACCGGCGAAGGCGTCGACCGCCTGTTGCGGGCTGTGACCGAAAGCCACGCGGTCTGGAACAAACGCGTGTCCACCGCCGCGCTCAACCGCTGGCTCGGCGACACCCTTGAGCAACATCCGCCACCGGCGGTATCCGGGCGCCGGCTGAAGCTCAACTACATCACCCAGCCGAAGACCCGGCCGCCGACGTTCATTCTGTCCTGCACCCGCGCGGATGCGCTGCCCGAAGCCTACCGGCGCTATCTCGTCAATGGATTGCGCGATGCTTTCGACCTGCCAGGCACGCCAATCCGACTCACGCTGCGTGAAAAAGAGAATCCTTTTGCCGGACGGAAGCGGCGCGCCGGCTGATCTTCCATCGTTCCGGCAAGAAGCCTGTCCATCCAGTTGGTTTCAGGTTGCTTCGCAGCCTGCTCGCGTGTCCCGGCGGGCCGTTAAAGCGGCATTAAGAGCGAACACGCCATGCTGAATCATGGTCACCCGCAAACGGTTGCGTTCGTTTTTCACCGCGCTCGGCCTCTACGCCATCGCGGCCCTCGTCATCGGCTATTTCGCGGTCAACGCTTTTTCGGGCAATCACGGTCTGCGTGCCCAGCAGCAGCTCGAGGAGCAGATCGCCGAACTGACCGCCGAGTTCGGCCGCGCCGAACTGGAGCGGCAGCAATGGGAGCGGCGCGTCTCCTTGCTGCGCTCGGACCGCCTGGACCCGGATCTTCTGGACGAGAGGGCGCGCGCGGAATTGCACTACATGCATCCGCGCGAAGTGACCTTCAATTTGAAGCCGCGATAGAAGCCCGACCGAATATTGCGGCCTGCCTCCATCTTATTGTCCTAAAATTGCCCTTCCTCCCACTTTCGCGTAACGGCCCCGTCCTCGGCCCGGCTCCGCTTTCGCCTTTTGGCGAATTGGGCTATGGGGTTCAGCGCCACACGCAACCCGCCTCAGGAACCCCATGGCCGCCGTCTCCTCCGCCAAATCCGCCGCACAAGATACCTCCAGCCGGGCCGGGAATGGCCATGGCAGCAAGGCTTCCGTGCCTGAGTTCAGCAAGGAGCAGGAGCTCGTCGCCTATCGCGACATGCTCGCCATCCGGCGCTTCGAGGAGAAGGCCGGCCAGATGTACGGCATGGGCCTGATTGGCGGCTTCTGCCATCTCTATATCGGCCAGGAAGCCGTGGTGGTCGGCATGCAGATGTCGCTGAAGCCGGGCGACCAGGTCATCACCGGATACCGCGACCATGGCCACATGCTGGCCTGCGGCATGGACCCGAAAGGAGTCATGGCCGAGCTGACCGGCCGCAAAAGCGGCTATTCCCGCGGCAAGGGCGGGTCGATGCATATGTTCTCGGTGGAGAAGGGCTTTTACGGCGGACACGGCATCGTCGCGGCGCAGGTGCCGCTCGGTACCGGCCTCGCTTTCGCCAACCGCTATCGCGGCAACGATAATGTCTGCCTCACCTATTTCGGCGACGGCGCGGCCAACCAGGGGCAGGTCTATGAGAGCTTCAACATGGCCGCGCTCTGGAATCTGCCGGTCGTCTATGTGATCGAGAACAACCGCTACGCCATGGGCACTTCGATCAGCCGCTCATCGGCCACCGTCGATCTTTCGCGCCGCGGCGCCTCCTTCGACATCGAGGGCGAGCAGGTCGACGGCATGGATGTGCGCGCGGTGAAAGCGGCCGGCGAGAGGGCGGTGAAATTGTGCCGCGACGGCAAGGGTCCCTTTATTCTGGAAATGCTCACCTATCGCTATCGCGGCCATTCCATGTCCGACCCGGCGAAATACCGCACGCGCGAGGAAGTCGACAAGGTACGCGGCGAGCAGGACCCGATCGAGCAGGTCCGTCTTCGCTTGCTGGAGAAGGGCATGAGCGAAGAGGCGCTGAAGAAGATCGACTCCGAAGTGCGCGCCAAGGTGAACGAGGCGGGCGAATTCGCTACCCACGATCCGGAACCCGATCCCTCCGAGCTTTATACCGACGTGATGCGCTGAACGCGCGAGAAGCCACCGTCCCGATTTCAAGAGTTCAGATAAGCCCATGCCGATCCAAGTGCTGATGCCCGCCCTCTCGCCCACGATGGAGAAGGGCAATCTTGCCAAATGGCTGAAGAAGGAGGGCGAAGCGATCCGCAGCGGCGATGTCATCGCCGAGATCGAAACCGACAAGGCGACCATGGAGGTCGAGGCGACCGACGAAGGCACGCTTGGGCAGATCCTGGTGCCGGAAGGCACGCAGGATGTGGCAGTGAACACGCCGATTGCGACGATCTTCTCCGAAGGCGAGGATGCTTCCGCCGCGAAACCCGCCAAGCCGGAACGGCAGGCGAAAGCCGCGGAATCCGCGCCGCCCGCCGCCGAGCGGAAAGAAGCCAAAGCGCCGGCTCCGGCAAAATCCGCCGTCGCCACGCCACCGCAGCCGAAGGCCTTGCCTGAACCCGACGTGCCTGCTGGCACCGAGACGGTTACCATGACGGTGCGCGAAGCCTTGCGCGACGCCATGGCGGAAGAGATGCGCCGCGACAAGGACGTCTTCGTCATGGGAGAGGAGGTCGCGGAGTATCAGGGCGCCTACAAGGTCACGCAGGGGCTGTTGCAGGAATTCGGCGTCAAACGCGTTATCGACACTCCGATTACCGAGCATGGTTTCGCCGGCCTCGGCATCGGCGCGGCGCTCGCCGGATTGAAACCGATCGTCGAATTCATGACCTGGAACTTTGCCATGCAGGCGATGGACCAGCTGATCAATTCCGCCGCCAAGACGCTCTACATGTCCGGCGGACAGATGGGCTGCCAGATTGTCTTCCGGGGTCCCAATGGTCCCGCCGCGCGCGTCGCCGCACAACACAGCCAGGATTATTCCGCCTGGTATTCGCACATTCCCGGGCTGACGGTGATCGCGCCTTACACGGCTGCTGACCACAAGGGTCTGCTGAAAGCCGCGATCCGCAATCCCAATCCCATCATTTTTCTGGAAAACGAAATCCTCTACGGCCAGTCCTTTCCGGTTCCCAAGCTCGACGATTACGTGGTGCCGATCGGCCGCGCAAAAGTCTCGCGCGAGGGCAGCGACGTCACGCTGGTCGCCTGGTCGATGGGCATGAGCTACGCGCTGAAGGCCGCCGAGGAACTGGCGAAGGAAAACATCTCGGCAGAGGTCATCGATCTGCGCACGCTGCGCCCGATGGATACCGAAACGATCATCGCCTCGGTGAAGAAGACCGGCCGCGTGGTCACGGTGGAGGAGGGCTGGCAGCAGTCCGGCATCGGCGCGGAGATCGCCGCGCGCATCATGGAACAAGCCTTCGATTACCTCGATGCGCCGGTGGCGCGGGTGGCAGCGAAGGACGTGCCGCTGCCTTATGCCGCCAATCTCGAAAAACTGGCGCTGCCCTCGGTCGCCGAGGTGATCGCTGCCGCCAAAGCTGTCTGCTACCGGTAACGCGCACCATGCCGACCAATATTCTCATGCCCGCGCTCTCTCCCACGATGGAAAAGGGCAACCTCGCCAAGTGGGTGAAGAAGGAAGGCGACAAGGTCGCTCCCGGCGACGTGCTGGCGGAAATCGAAACCGACAAGGCGACGATGGAAGTCGAAGCGGTCGACGAAGGCACGCTGGCGAAGATCGTGGTGCCGGAAGGCACGCAGGACGTTCCGGTCAACCAGGTGATCGCGGTGCTGGCGGGCGAAGGCGAGGATGTAAAGGCGGCAGCATCGGCCGCGGCAGGCACCGAAAAGAAAGCTGCGCCGCCCAAGGCGGAAACCAAACCAGCGGAAGCCAAGCCGGCGGAAGCACCAAAGCAAGCCGCTTCGGCCGCCGCTCCGCGCGCACCGGCACCTGCTCCCATCGCAGCGCCGCAAGGCGATAGGCTGTTCGCCTCACCGCTCGCCAAGCGGCTTGCCAGGGAAGGCAATATCGACCTCGCGCGCGTGCAGGGCTCCGGTCCGCACGGCCGCGTCGTCGCGCGCGATATCGAGGCGGCGAAATCCGGCGGCGCGCAGAAAGCGCCGGCCGCCGGAGCCGCGGCACCCATCGTCCAGCCGCCGTCCGACGACAAGATCATGGCGCTGTTCGAACAGGGCAGCTACGAAATCATTCCGCACGACAATATCCGGAAGATCATCGCCCGGCGTCTGGTCGAGGCGAAGACCACCATTCCGCATTTTTATCTGACGGTTGACTGCATCATCGACAACTTGTTGACCGCGCGTGAAGAGATCAACGGCTCGGCGCCGAAGGACAAGGACGGCAAGCCGGCCTGGAAATTGTCGGTCAACGATTTTGTCATCAAGGCGCTGGCGCTGGCGCTGCAGCGGGTGCCCGATGCCAACGTGACCTGGACCGAAGCCGGCATGCTCAAGCACAAGCATTCCGACGTCGGCGTGGCGGTTTCCATCCCGGGCGGGCTGATCACCCCGATCGTGCGGCATGCCGAGCTGAAATCGCTCTCCGTCATTTCCAACGAGATGAAGGACCTTGCCGCCCGCGCGCGCGCCAAGAAGCTGCGGCCGGAGGAATTTCAGGGCGGCACCAGCGCGGTCTCCAATCTCGGCATGTACGGCATCCGTGAATTCGCCGCCGTGATCAATCCGCCGCACGCCACCATTTTGGCGGTTGGCGCGGGCGAGCAGCGGGCCATCGTGCGCGACGGCAAGGTGGAAGCGGCGACGGTGATGACCACCACGCTCTCGACCGATCATCGCGCGGTGGACGGCGTGCTCGGCGCCCAGCTGCTCGGCGCGATCAAGGCGATCATCGAAAACCCGGTGATGATGGTGGTGTGATGGCCGACACCGCCTTCGACGTCCTTATCATCGGTTCCGGCCCCGGCGGCTATGTCACCGCCATCCGCGCGGCACAGCTCGGATTCAAGACCGCCATCGTGGAGCGCGATCATCTGGGCGGCATCTGCCTGAACTGGGGCTGCATCCCGACCAAGGCGCTGCTGCGCTCGGCGGAAGTCTTCCACTACATGCAGCACGCCAAGGACTACGGCCTGACCGTCGAGAAGGTCGGGTATGACGCCAAGGCCGTGGTGCAACGCTCGCGCGGGGTGTCGAAGCGGCTGAACGACGGCGTCGGCTTCCTGATGAAGAAGAACAAGGTTTCGGTGATCTGGGGCGAAGCGGCCATCGACGCACCCGGAAAGGTCACGGTGAAGGCGTCGCGGACCGAAGCGCCGAAGGGCGTGCTCGGACCCGGGAGTTACCAGGCCAAGCACATCATCATCGCCACCGGAGCGCGTCCGCGCGTGCTGCCGGGTCTTGAACCGGACAAGAAGCTGGTGTGGACCTATTTCGAGGCCATGGTGCCGGAGAAGATGCCGAAGTCGCTGCTGGTCGTCGGTTCCGGCGCCATCGGGGTGGAATTCGCATCCTTCTACCGCTCCTTCGGCGCCGAGGTAACGGTCGTCGAGCTGCTGCCGCAGATCCTGCCGGTGGAGGACGCCGAGATCGCCGCCTTCGCGCGCAAGGCCTTCGAGAAGCAGGGCATCAAGATCATCACCGGCGCCAAGGTGACCAAGCTCGACAAGAAGGGCGACAGCGTCACCGCCACCATCGATGACGGCAAGGCCACGCAGTCGCTGACGGTCGAGCGGGTGATTTCCGCCGTCGGCGTGGTCGGTAATGTCGAAAATCTCGGGCTGGAAAAAGTCGGCGTGAAAACCGACCGCGGCATTGTCGTGGTCGATCCGCTCAGCCGCACCAACGTGCCCGGCATCTATGCCATCGGCGACGTCGCCGGGCCGCCCATGCTGGCGCACAAGGCCGAGCATGAGGGCGTGATCTGTATCGAAGCGATCAAGGGCCTGAAGGTGCATCCGATGGACAAGAGTCTCATTCCGGGCTGCACTTATTGCTCGCCGCAGATCGCGTCCGTCGGCCTCACCGAGCAGGCGGCCAAGGAGAAGAAAATCGAGGTGCGCGTCGGCCGCTTTCCTTTCGCCGCCAACGGCAAGGCCATCGCGCTCGGCGAGGACCAGGGCATGGTGAAGGTGATCTTCGACAAGAAGACCGGCCAGCTGCTAGGCGCGCATATGGTGGGCGCGGAAGTGACCGAGCTGATCCAGGGCTATGTCGTCGCGATGAACCTGGAGACGACGGAAGAAGAGCTGATGCACACGGTCTTCCCGCATCCGACGCTGTCGGAGATGATGAAGGAAGCCGTGCTCGACGCCTATGGGCGGGTGCTGAACGCTTAGAGCATCTCCAGCGGCATCGGCCGCCCCGGTGGCGGGAAGGCGGCGTCCAGGGCTGCCATGTCTTCCTTTGTCAGCCGCAGCGAGAGGGCGGCGTGGTTTTCCCGCACATGTTCGACGCGCCCGGCTTTCGGGATGGCGCAGATATCCGGATGCGCCAGCACCCAGGCGAGCGCGACCTGGGCCGGCGTGGCGTTGAGCCGCTCGGCAACTTTGCGCAAGGCCGGCTCGCCGAGCAGCCGCCCCTGCTCGACCGGTGAATAGGCCATGATCGGGATGTTGTGCTTGCGCGACCAGGGGATCAGCCCCTGCTCGATACCACGGCGCGACAGGTTGAATAGCACCTGATTGATGGCGCAGGCCTTGCCGCCGGGAAGCGCCATGAGCTCCTGCATGTCCTCGACATCGAAATTGCTGACACCCCAGCTTCTGATCTTTCCGGCTTTTACCAGCGTCTCGAAAGCGTCCACCGTTTCCGACAGCGGAAAGCTGCCGCGCCAATGCAAGAGATAGAGGTCAAGGGTACCGGTGCGCAGCCGCTTTAAGCTGCGTTCGCACGCTTTGATCGTGCCGTTACGTGAGGAATTTTCCGGCAGCACCTTGCTGACCAGAAAAACCTCGTCGCGCCGTCCGGCAATCGCCTCGGCGAGCAGCTCTTCCGCGTCGCCGCTGCCATACATTTCCGCCGTGTCGATCAGCGTCATGCCGAGATCGATGCCGGCCTGCAGCGCCTTGATCTCGTCCGCCCGGCGCGCGCGGCTCATGGCCATCTGCCACGTGCCCTGGCCGAGCACCGCGATGTGCTCGCCATTCGGCAATGAAAAGGACGGTATGTTTGCCATTGTTCGATCAGTTCGGCTGGATGTCGGCCGCCTTGATGATCGGCGCGCCGCTTGAGATAACCATACTCGCAACACGGGTCGTGGGCAGGTAACCGGAGAAAGAAATGCTGTCCAAGCTTACCTCGCTCTTTTCCTTCAATGCATCAGATCCGACGAGTGCCGCTCGCCGCAAGGCGTTCAGCGATATCTTTTACGCGAAGCGTTGGGGCGAGGGGGAAAGCATCTCGGGACCGGGCTCCGGGGTCGCTCGCGCCTCGCTTTTCCGCAGCGATTTCGAGCTTCTTCTGCGCGAGCTTCGCGTTCGTAACCTGCTGGATGCGGGCTGTGGGGACTTCAACTGGCTGCCCAGCTTCGATCTCAGGGGGATCAGGGTTATCGCAATCGACATTGTGCCCGAACTTGTGTCCGCCAACCGAAAGCGTCACCCAGGCGTACATTTCCGGGTGGCCGACATCGTTGTAGATGCCCTGCCTAAAGCTGACCTCATTCTCTCGCGTGACGCGTTGGTCCATTTGAGCAACGACGACATCTTGCGCGCCTTCGCAAACTTTCGGCGCTCCGGGGCCAAGTGGCTGCTGACGAACACATTCATTGGTCACGATCGCAACGGGGATATTCCCACAGGCTCGTGGCGGCCGCTCAACTTGAACCGGCCGCCGTTCTCCCTTCCCGAGCCGTCCCGGATCATTGACGAATGCTGTTTCGGATATGATGGGGTCTATCGCGATAAGCGCCTAGCGCTCTGGCGATGCATTGACCTGCCGGCGGGATGATTTGCTTTTAGGCACATCAATCATTTTCTGCACGCTCAGTTCGGCTGGATGTTGGCCGCCTTGATGATCGGCCCCCACCGTTCCACTTCGGCCTTATGGAAGGCACGCAACGCCTCCGGTGTCAGCTGGCTTGCCGGCGGCATCTCCTGTCCGAGCTCGATGTAACGCTGGCGTACATGCGGATCGGCAAGGGCGGCAACAATCGCGCCGTTGATCTTGTCGATGATCGGCTTCGGCGTGCCGGCCGGTGCCCATATGCCGGTCCAGTTGGAGATGTGCAGGCCCGGCAGCCCCACTTCGTCGCCGGTCGGAATTTCGGGCGCAGCCTGCCAGCGGCTTTTCGACATCATCGCGTAGGCGCGCAAGCGGCCGGCACGCACATGCGGCAGGCTGTTGGCGGCGAGATCGCACATGAAATCGACCTGACCGCCAACCAGATCCTGCAGCGCCGGCGCGCCGCCGCGA
>DASSPI010000109.1:0-8980 GCA_035699705.1 Xanthobacteraceae bacterium | reverse complement strand
GGCCGGTGGTGTCGTAGACCGGCAGCGGCGGCTCGTTCGGATCCGACACCGCGATCTCGCGCAGCGGCACGCGCAGGCCGGGCGCGGCCTCCGGCACGGAATAGATTTTCCGCGAGGCCGGCAGCGGGCCGGTGGTGACCTTCGGCGTCTCGAATTCGGCGGCGGGGATCGGCTTGTTCATGGCAACAGTCCTTTCAGGCGACATATCCAAAATAGCTGAGCGCGAGCCCGACGAGCAGCGCGAAGGCGCCGCCGATCCTCGGCATGTATTGGCCCGCAACGGTGCGGCCGGCGAAGGCGAAGCTTTGTTCCGGCAACAGGATGCTGAGAGCGCCTCTGATGAGATTGAGCCAGCCCAGCAGCGTGATCAGCACGCGCCAGTTCAGCACCCAGACATTATGCACCAGCACGATCGCGAGGCCGGCGATGACGCCGATGATCGAGGCCAGATAGAACAGCGGCCGGCTGGCGATGAATTCGTTCGTCATCCCGCGGTAGTAGCGCTGGTTGAGCAAGATGCCGACGCCGGCGATCAGCAGCGCCGGGCCGAGCAGCCGCGCCAGGAAGATCGACGTTTGCACGGGCGCCTCCACGAAATCGAAACGCCATGCCACTGGAGGGGAGAAAAGCGTCCTGTCCCTTCGCCGGCATGACCCGGATCAGGTTCGAAGGGTCACCGCGCTGCCTTTTTGCCGGACGCCGGCCAGGCCGTCGGTATCTCAGCCTCCTGCGAGGCACCCCTGGGAACAGAGCTAATGTAGTCCCGTGGCGGGGGGTGTCAACGCGGGCCCCAAGGTATTGTCATGGCCGGACTTGTTCCGGCCATCTCGCCGAAGCTCTCGTACCCTGCCGGTCGGGATCACCGGGACAAAGCCCGGCGATGACGAATTTGCTTCAGCGTCACGGCGGAAAAACGCACCGCACGAGGTCGCGGTAGAGCGAGCAGATCTGCGCGTCCTGCCTTACTGCGGAGGCGGCCGCCTGGCCTCCGCAGGCCTAGCAATCGCCGATTGCATGGAACTGTTCGCGGGCTTCGCCCGTTCCATGCAGTCGGTTTATTTGATGGCTGGGGCCTGTTTTGGATCAAATGGTGCACGGGGCGGAGGTGAGCGATGTGACGCCGGCCCGCCGTCCAATCCTGAAGGAAGGGCATAATTGCTGGCGCATCGCGCGGGCCCGGCGCGCCGCGGTGCTGATCGACGGCGCGGACTATTACGCCCGGCTGGAGAAGGTTTTGCGCCGGGCGCGCAAGTCCATCATCATCGTCGGCTGGGATTTCGACGCCGGCATCAGCCTGCTGCCCGAGCAGCCGGATGCTCCCAAGCTGGGGGATTTCCTGCGTGCGCTGGTGGAGGAAAATCCCGAGCTGCGAGTCCGCGTGCTGGTCTGGAGCGTGGCGGTGCTGCACGCGCCCGGCGCCCCGTTGCCGCTTTTGCTCGGCGCGCCCTGGGAGGAGCATCCGCGCATCCAGGTGCGGCTCGACCGCGAGCACCCGCTTTACGGCGCGCACCATCAGAAGGTCGTCTGCGTCGACGACACCGTTGCCTTCGTCGGCGGCATGGATCTCACCATTCGCCGCTGGGACACCGCCGAGCACCGGGCGACGCACGCGCTGCGCAAGGGTCCGGACGGCGTGCCTTATCCGCCCGTGCATGACGTGCAGATGGTGGTGGAGGGCGAAGCGGCGCTGGTGGTCGCCGACACTGCGCGCGAGCGCTGGCGGCGCGCCATCCGCGAGGACATTCCGCCGGTGACCGCGGTGCACGATCTGTGGCCCGAGGATCTGCCTCCGGATTTCACCGATACCGCAGTCGCGGTCGTTCGCACCTTGGCTTCCTGGCGCGGCCTGCCGGAAGTCACCGAAGGCATGACGCTGACGTTCGACGCGCTCGCCGCGGCGCAGCGCTCGATCTATATGGAGGCGCAGTATTTTAGCGCACCCGGGGTCGGCGATCTGTTGACGGAGTTGCTGTCGCGGCCGGAAGGGCCCGAGATCGTGGTCATCGTACGCAAAGTCTTCACCAGCAAAATGGAAGGCTTCGTGATGGGTGGCAATCAGTGGAGGCTGGTGCAGCGGCTGCTCCGGGCCGATCGTCATGGACGCTTCGGCGCCTACTATCCGGTGGTGCAGCAAGGGGGCGAGGATTGCCCGATCACGGTGCACTCGAAGATCATCATCGTCGACGACGATTTCGTCCGCGTCGGCTCCTCCAACATCAACAACCGCTCGACCGCGCTCGACACCGAGCTCGATCTCGCCGTCGAGGTCGAAGACGATGCGCGCCGCCGCACCGTTGCCGCTCTGCGCGACAAGCTGATCGCCGAGCATCTCGATTCCACGCCGCAGACGGTGCGCGAGGCTTTCGAGGCCGAAGGCTCGTTGTTGTGCACCATCGAGAAGCTCAGTTGTAACGGGCGCTGTCTGCGAAAGGTAGCAGACCTGGGTGATCTGCCGACCACGCCGGTGTTCGGCACCTGGCTGCTCGATCCCAAGCGGCCGTTTTTCCTGTTCCCGCGCAAAAAGGACTAGGCCGTCCTGGGTGCGGACTGCCGGAGAACGGAAAAGCGATCTCCGGCAGCCTTCTTTGGAACGAACTACGCGGCCGTGGCGACGGATGCCGCTGTCCGGTGCTCGTCCTTGGTCTGGCCGGGTGCCGCGATGCCGGCATCGGTCAGCGCCGTGCGGACACGCTGGTCGTAATTGTCGGCCAGGGCGCGGAGCGCGGCCGCGCCGTCGCCGGCAAAGGATGGGCCGTGCATGAGCGCCAGCGTGCGCGGTGCGAGTTTGGCAAGCCCACGGATCGTCGTGCCCATGCCAGGGTTCAGGCTGGAATATTTGAACAGGTCTTCGCCGGCGATCGCGGGGCCGACGATATCGCTCTGCGTCAAGGCAGGGCCGTTGCCGAGCTGGGTAAACAGGTCGCCGCACAGCAAGGTCCCGCTTGTCTCCTCGTAAAGCACGCCGGCCTCCCAGCCATGCGGAATATGCGGCGTGTCGAGGTAGCGGACCCGCTTGCCCTGGCCGAGGTCGATGGTTTCACCGTCTTGCAGAACGCGCGGCGGGCGGTCGGCCATGTCGTTCAGCGACACCAGGCAGCCGGTGTGGCCGTGCGCCACGTCGGCTTGCGGCGCGACCGCCAGCCACTCATTCATCGCTCCACACTCGTCGGCCTCATAATGGCCGAAGGTGATCCAGCGCAGGTGCTCGGGCGGAATGAGGCGGCTGACCGCCGAACGGACGAGGGGGAACATCTGCCGGGGACCGGTGTGGAACAATAACGGAGCATCTCCAAGAACAAGGAACTGGTTGAAGGTGAAGCCGGCCGGCGGCGCGATGGCCGGAACGAAGGTTGAGAGCCGATAGATGCCGTCGGCAATTTCGTCGATCCTGGTTTCCATGAGTTTCCTCCATTTGCTCGGCGATAGCTTTTCCACGGCGTTGCCGTGACCCTGCGGCCGCTGGCCAGCGATGGACATCGGCCATATTTCATGGTACAAGCATGTGTACCTAAATTCGGAGGGGCTGTCAATATGGCTGCACATAAGAGTGCAATGAAATAAAATGACGCGGACTTACACCCTCAAGCGCCGCGCCGAGCAGCAGGCCGAGACCCGGCGCCGCATCGTGGAAGCCGCCGTCGATCTGCATGGCAGCATCGGGCCCGCGCTCACCACCGTCAGCATGGTGGCGGAACGCGCCGGCGTGCAAAGGCACACCTTCTATGCGCATTTTCCGGATGAGCGGAGCCTGCAGCTGGCGTGTTCCGGGCTGGCCTTCGAGCGCGATCCTTTGCCGGATGCGCAGCCATGGCGGACGATTGACGATCCGGGGGAGCGGCTGCGTGCCGGCCTGCGCGCGATTTACGACTGGTACGAGCGCAACGCGGACCTGACCGCATGCGTGCTGCGCGATGCCGAATATCACGCGCTGACGAGAGAAGTGACCGAGCTGCGGGTCGGACCGGCTATGGCGGCCTATCGCGAGGTGCTCGGAGCAAAACTCAACGCCAAACAGCGCGCCTTGCTGGGCCTGGCGCTCAGCTTTTTCACCTGGCGGACGCTGAGGCGCGAGAATGGATTGAAACAGGGTGCTGCTGTCGCCGTCATGGTGCAAGCCATAGATTCCGCAGGCAAGGAATTGAAGGCGGCGCGATAAGGCGATCGCGCTCAACGCGCGCGCTTCTTCCTGCGATAATAGATTTCCGTCAGGCCGAACAGCGGTCCGCCGATGCAGAGCGGCAGCAGAAAATAGATCACCCGGAACATCACCAGCGCGCCGATCACGGCGCCGCCCGGAATGAGGAACATCACCACGCTTTCGATCACGCCCAGACCGCCGGGTACGTGCGTCGCCAATGCGCTGGCGTTGGCGATGACATAGGCGGCCGCCACGGCGAAATAGGGCAGGTCGCCGACAGCCGACAAGGTTTGATGCAGACAGCCGGCGACGCAGGCGAAATTGGCCGAGCCGATGCCGATCTGCGCGGCGGCGAGCTTCAGCTCCGGCATCGGCAGCGTCCAGTTCTTGATTTTCACTTTGCGGCGCAGGAAGGCGGCCGCGGCCAGATACAGCGCCGACAGGATGAGACAGAGCGCGCCGAGCGCCGCGGCGAGCGAGGGCGTCAGTCCGAGCATCTTCGCGGCGAGATCCGGCCGCAACAGCAGCGCGACGCCCGCGAGCGTGAGCAGGCCGAGGCCGACGGTGACGCCGCAGAAGATGACTACCTTGGCGATCTGCCCGGCGCTCATCCCCCAGCGTGAATAGAAACGGTAGCGGATCGCGCCGCTCGACAGCGCCGCGAAGCCGATATTGTGACCGAGCGAGAGCGAACAGAAAGAAGCGAGCGCGCACCGCCGATAAGGCAGCGGCGTGCCGGCATAGCGCACCGCCAGAAAATCGAACCAGCTCAGGCAGAAATAGCTGGCTGCCGCAAAGCCGGCCGCGAGCGCGAGGCGCGGCAGCGGGATCGCCCTGATGGATTGCAGGATCTGATCGAGGCTGTAGCCGCTCAGCGTGTTGTAGAGCAGCCCGGCGGCGAGCGCGATCACCGCGACCGCGATGGCGCCCTTCAGCCAGCTTATCTGGCGCTCACGCGGCGCCTTCAGGCCGGGCAGCGCAGGCCGGCGCGCGAGGCGGTTGCTGCTGGCCATTATTGCGCCGCCTGCTGGAGATGCGAAAAGGCCGGATCCACTTCGAAATCGACCACCAGCGGCAGGTGATCGGAGGCGATGCGCGCCAGCGGCGTGCGGATGGTCTCCACGCTTTCCACATGGATGCCCGGCCCGACGAAAGCATAGTCAATGCGCAACGTGGGGAAGCGGGCGGGAAAAGTCGCCTGATAATGCCTGTTGCGCGAACGATGCGCGTCCTTCAGCCGCTTGGTCAGTTTGCGGTAGCTGCGAGAGCGCGGCTGCGTGTTGAAATCACCCACCAGCACCACCGGATCGCGGCAATCGGGATGACCGAGCCAGTCGGCGCTGAGCAGACAATCGACCTGCTTTTGCCGCTCGCGCGCGAGCAGGCCGAGGTGGGTGTTGATCACCTGGACTTCGTGCCCGGCTACGGTGATCGCCGCCCATAAGGCGCCGCGCGGCTCGAAAGCACGCAGCTGCGGCATGCCGGGCAGCGGGCCCGCCTTCACCAGCCGCGAAGGGCAGGCGGTGAGAATGGCGTCGCCGTACAATTCTTCCATCACCTTCATCGCCGGGAAGAATTCTGCGCGCATGCCGAGCGCCGCCGCGATGATCTCGGCCTGGTCGATGCCGCCGCTGCGGGCACGCCCGACGTCAAGCTCCTGCAGCGCGACGATGTCCGGCTCGGCGGCGGCGATCACGTCGGCGATGCGCTGTGGCAGCCATTGGCGGTCGCGGCCCCGGCAGCCATGCACATTATACGTCATGATGCGGATCAATGCGGGCTCCGGGCGAAGACGGCGGCAGGCGATTTATTTAATGGGCGGAAGTGGAATGGGTTCCGGCGGGTTTTGGGCAGTGCATTGACCGTTTGTCATGCCCGGGTTCGTCCCCGGCATCCCGTTCAGGGAGGCAGTGCGTCCATGATCGAGACGGCCGGGTCAAGTCCCGCCATGACGACCTGCAGCTTAGCCGCCCCGCGACCCCTCGGCGCCCCAGGACCGGCGCGAAGGGGCCATATTCCCGGCGGAATCCGGCCCGATTGAACATCCCAGAATCCGTTTCAGGGGGCGCGCGGAAGAGGGCGGTGACGCCGAAGGAGAAGCTCTATTCCTTCAAGAAGGACGAATTGCTGACGCTGAAGCTGGCGACCGATGTCGGCAGCAGAGCGATCGCTGAATCGGCGAAGAAAAAGGGTTAGCTGACATACCCTTGCTTCGTCCGGCCCGGTACGCAGTCTCTGAGCCCCCCTCTGCCGACTGCGTGCCGGGCGCTTTTTCTTTCCTCTCCCACCGCAAGTCGGGCCTGCCCGACTTGCGCACTCTATAGTGCCGATCTCGGGTAAATCCGAGATCGGCGGGGGAGAGGGAGAACCGGCGCTGCGTCCGCCTCACCGGAATAAATCCGGCCAGAACATGGAGCGGCCGTTAGTTGTTCCTGCCCATCCGGTGCAGCTTGAGCGCCGCGTAGACCGCCGCATTCGCCGGCGTCGGCACGCCGAGCTCGCGGCCGAGCGCCACGACCTTCCCCGCCAGCCAGTCGATCTCGATGCGGTTGCCGCGTTCCAGATCGTGCAGCAGCGACGCCTTCATGCCCGGCGGCGCGCCGTCGGCGAATTTCATCCGGCTTTCCAGAAAATCCGGCGCCAGCGTCACGCCCTTGGCGCGGGCGAGCGCGATCACTTCCTCCATCAGGCTGCGGAAGAACGCGCGGGTGTCCGGATCGGCGAGGATCGGCCCGAGCGGCATGCGCGTTGAGCCGGTCGCGCCCGACAGCCCGACCAGGAAGACGAATTTCTCCCAGCGCTCGCGGTTGATGTTCTCCGATTGCGTGATGTCGATGCCGGCTTCCTTCGCCGCGGCGGTGAAGGCGGCAAGCTGCGCGTCGGGTTTTCCGTCGATGCGCCCGCACACCATCTTGGCGAACTGGCTGGTGTGGCTGATGACGCCGGGCGCGCCGATCACGCTGGCGATATAGGCCGAGCCGCCCGCCACCTTGTCCTCGCCGAGGATCGGCGCGATGCGTTCCACGCTGTCGACGCCGTTCTGCAAGGTGATGACGCGGGTCTGCGCGCCGACCAGCGGCTTCGCCGCCTCGGCGGCAGTTTCGGTGTCCCATAACTTGACGGCGAACAGCACAACATCGACGGGACCGATGTCCTTCGGATCGGACGTGGCGCGCACATTATTCAGGTGAAGATCGCCGAGCGGGCTTTCGATCTTCAGGCCGTTCTTGCGGATGGCCGCAAGCTGCGCGCCGCGCGCGACGAAGCTCACGTCATGTCCGGCGGCCGCGAGCCTGCCGCCGAAATAGCCGCCGACGGCTCCCGCCGCCATCGCTGCAATACGCATTCGAATCCCCTTCGTTCCGTCATCCTGAGGTGCGCGGCGAAGCCGCGCCTCGAAGGATGCGGCCGCCACCCTTCGAGGCTCGCCGTTTTTGCGGCTCGCTTCTCAGGTGACGGTCACAGTTTCTTTATGCGATCGATGATGGATTGCCGGGTCGAGCCCGGCAATGACGAATACGTCTAATACACGCCGCTGAGCCGGCTGCCCGTCAGCGTCGCCTGCGGGAGGTCGCGCTCGCGGCCGGCGATGACCGGTGCGCTGCGCGGTCCGGCCGGCAGCACCACCACCTTGGTGCCGATATTCACCCGGCTGTAGAGATCGATCACGTCCTCGTTCAGCATGCGGATGCAGCCGCTCGACACGTTCTGCCCGATGCTCGAGGGCGCATTGGTGCCGTGGATGCGATAGATCGTGCCGCCGATATACAAAGCGCGCGCGCCGAGCGGATTGCCTTCGCCGCCCGCCATGAAACGCGGCAGGTAAGGCTGCCGCTGGATCATCTCCGGCGGCGGCACCCAGTCCGGCCATTCCGCCTTGCGCTCGATCGCGCGCCGGCCCGACCAGGTGAAACCCTCGCGGCCGACGCCGATGCCATAGCGCACCGCCTTGCCGCCGCCGAGCACGTAATAAAGATAGGTATTCGGCGTATCGACAACGATGGTGCCGGGCGCTTCGCGGGTCGGATAATTCACGGTCTGCCGGAGCAGGTGCGCCGGCACGGCGGCAGCGCTTTCCGGCGGCTCGGGCACGAGCGATTCATAAGGCTGTTGCGCCGGCGCGTAGGCGTAAGCCTGCTGCGGCACATTGGCCTGCCTTACCATGGGTGCAAAGACAGAAGCGGGATAGCGTGACGCAGAAGTGGCGCTGTAGGCCATGGTCTGCGCGGAGGCAGACTGCATGCCAAGGACCGCTCCGGCGGTCGCGAGAACGGCGCCGACGGAGCGGAAAGACCTGACGGAGAAGTGCATGAGACCCTCTCTCGGTTTCCCGTATTCGTAGCAATCAAGCCGAGAGAGCCTGGAAGGTTCCGGGCGCGCATTTTCCGAAATGTCAAGCGGGACGGAACGATTTTGCAGGGAATGAATTAGAGCTTTTGGTAGGACGCTTCTTCCGCGTAACGGTAACGTGCGCGGGGATGCGTCTTTTTATTTATGTCATCGGCGCGCGCCCTGGACCGTCGGATGACAAGCTAATTATACTTGCCGCGAAGAACGCAAAGGGAAGAACGTACCGATGGGAATGAAATTCAAGGCGGCATTCAGCGCCGCTCTTGCCCTCACAACGTTTTCAGCCGGCGGCGCGCAGCCCGCTGCGGCGCAACAATGCACCGGTGTCTTCGCGTCATGTGCGAATGAAGTCAGAGCCACTTGCCCGCTCGATCGAAGCGGCGAGCCGCGCATCACCTTTGTCGACCGCGCCGGCAATGCCATGCGGTTTGAGAAATGCGTCGGGCGCATTTTTGCAGCCGCAGGCCAAGCCGACCCCTACAGAACCGGAGC
>DASSPI010000108.1:0-17379 GCA_035699705.1 Xanthobacteraceae bacterium | reverse complement strand
CGCCCCACCGGCACTTCGAAACTCAAGCCCTTCAGGATGGGACGGGCCGCCTCGTAGGAAAAGGAGACATTGTCGAAGCGGATCACGCCATTGCTCACCTTCAGCGGCGGTGCACCCGGGCGGTCCTTGATCTCGGCCTCGCGCCCCAGGATCGAGAACATGATCTCGATGTCGATGACGCCCTGCTTGATCTCGCGATAGACCATGCCCATGAAATTCAGCGGCTGGTAGAGCTGGATCATCATGGCGTTGATCATGACGAAGTCGCCGATGGTGTTGGTGCCGTCGCGGATGCCGCCGACGCACAGCACCATCGTGGCGGTAAGACCCATGGCGAAGATCGTCGCCTGCCCGGCGTTGAGCACCGCGAGCGAGACATAGGAGTTTACGCTCGCGACTTCGTAACGCTCCATGGACTTGTCGTAACGCCTGGCTTCACGCTCTTCGGCGCTGAAATACTTCACCGTCTCGTAATTGAGCAGGGAGTCGATGGCCTTGGTGTTGGCGTCGCTGTCGCTCTCATTCATCCGGCGGCGGATGCCGATGCGCCACTCCGTCGCGTAATAAGTGTAGGACGTGTAGGCCACGATGGTCGCGAAGATCACCGCTACGTAACGCCAATCGAATTGATAGAGCAGCACGCCGACAATCAGCAGCAATTCGATGATGGTCGGCGCCGCTTGCAGGATCACCATGCGCACGATGGTCTCGATCCCGTTGCGGCCGCGCTCCAGCACGCGCGTCAGGCCGCCGGTCTTGCGCTCGAGATGAAAGCGCAGCGACAGCTCGTGCATATGCTTGAAAGTCAGCAGCGCGAGATTGCGCACGGCATTCATCGCCACCTTGGCGAACATGCCGTCGCGCGCCTGGGTGACCAGCGCCATCAGAATGCGCATGCCGCCATAGGCGATGGTGAGCGCAACCGGCGCGACGAGGGCCCAGCCCAGCCAGGAGGGAGCGACAGGCGCACTGCCGTCACCGGTCAGCGCGTCGGTTGCCCATTTGAAGGTAAAAGGCACCGCGATGGTCGCCAGCTTGGCGACCAGCAAGAGCGCCATGGCGATCATGACCCGTGCTTTCAGGTCGGGACGGTCGTGCGGCCAAATATAGGGCCAAAGCCGGCGAATGGTCTGCAGCAGCGAACCGCCCTTCTCACCGGATATTTCGTGCTTCATCGAGCGGACGGATCGGACCTGGATATCGCTCATGCCTTACCTAATGCCTTCCAGCCCGCCGGAAGGGGCGGACCGCTGACCATTCATATAAGGGATTTCGGGGGAAGGTCACGCGACAAAGCGGCTTCATCGTGGCCTGGCGGAACCGTTTTCCCGCCTCGGCGTTACCGCAATCCGCCTTGACGCTCCCTGGACGGGAATGCCACATCCGCATCATGAGCATGCTTCAAACCATCTGTGTCTATTGCGGCTCCGGCCCGGGGAAAAACCCAGCCTTCGTCAAAGCCGCGCGCAAATTCGGACAAATCCTGGCCGAAAACGAGATCGGGCTGATCTATGGCGGCGGCTCCATCGGGCTGATGGGTGAGCTCGCCAAATCGGTGCTCAAGCATGGCGGCAGAGTCACCGGGGTGATCCCGGAATTTTTGATCGCGCGCGAGCGCATGCTGGAAGAGGCGCAGGAGGTGGTCGTCACCAAAGATATGCACGAGCGCAAGCGCATCATGTTCGAGCGTTCCGACGCCTTCGTCGCATTGCCGGGTGGTGTCGGCACGCTGGAAGAAACAGTCGAGCAGCTCACCTGGTCACAGCTCGGCCGGCACAAGAAACCAATCCTCGCCGCCAACATCGAGCATTTTTGGGACCCGCTCTGCGAGTTATTTGACCACATGGAGAAGCTGGAATTCATCCGGCCCGGCCTGACGGTGAAACTTCTGGTCGTCGATTCCGTCGATGACATCCTGCCGCGCCTGCGCGCGGCGCTTGCATCGCTACCGCCCGAAGAAAAGAAGATGAAGACGGTCGAGCCCGAACGGATGTGATTTAGGCCCGCGGCACGCCGGCGTCCGTCGCGTCGCCGCCATGGAACATGCGGGCGATGCCGGCCGCAGCCGCAGCCGCCTCGCAATTCGAGCAAGGCCGCGACGTTGAATAGAGCAAACAGCCGCGCAGGTCCGAACTGCCCAGCCGCGCCTGCGCCTCGCGCATCGCTTCCCGCTCGGCATGCGCCGTCCAATCCCTGCGCAAAATCACGCGGCTCGGCCCAAAGCCGATGATACGGCGATCTTTGACGACGACCGCGCCGAAGGCCTGGTCGCCCGCGCGCACGGCCTCGTCTTTCATCCGGAACGCCGCCTCGATGAATTCCTGATGCTCGGGCGGCGCGGCTTTGGCGCGCGGCGCAAGCAAGGCCACCGCCGCAAGCGCCAGCACGGCCCGGCGCGTGCAAGCGCAGGTTTCCTGGCTGCGCAGCCGTCCGCTCATTCCGCGTCGCCCGTGCATGGCGGCCTTCCCTTAAGCCGGCGCCCCGCTCTTGATCAGCTTGTAGACGATGGAATCCATCAAGGCCTGGAACGAGGCATCGATGATATTGGGTGAGACGCCGACGGTGGTCCAGGTGTCGTCATTCTCGTCTTTGCTTTCGATCAAAACCCGCGTCACGGCTTCAGTGCCGGCGTTGAGGATCCGGACGCGGTAATCCGTCAGCTCGAGACGTTCGATATAGCGCTGGTATTTTCCCAAATCCTTGCGCAGCGCGACGTCAAGCGCATTGACCGGGCCATTGCCCTCCCCGGCCGAGATCAGCGTCTCCCCGCCGAGTTTCACCTTCACAATGGCGCTCGATACGGCAACGCGTTCGCCCTTCGCATTGATGCGGTGCTCGACATTGACGTCGAACCGCTCGACGCTGAAGAAATCCGGCACCTGCCCCATCACGCGCCGTGCCAGCACGTCGAACGAAGCGTCCGCCGATTCATAGGCATAGCCGGCGGCCTCACGGCTCTTCACTTCCTCCAGCAACCGCCCGATCCGGGGGTCGTCCCTGTCCACCTTGATGCCGATGCGCTCCAGCTCGGCCAGCACATTGGCGCGGCCGGCCTGATCCGACACCAGCAGCTTGCGCCGGTTACCGACGCTTTCCGGCGCCACATGCTCGTAGCTCTTTGCCCGCGTCGGCTCGCGCTGATTGACGTTCTCAATATGCTCGGCGCTGGCGAGATCAGCCTCCAGCTCTTTCACGATCGCCGAAGCGTGAATTCCCGCTTTGGTGGCGAAGGCGCTCTCGCCCACATAAGGCGCGTGCCGGTTGGGGGCGCGGTTGAGCAATTCGTCGAGCGCATGCGAAACCTGGGTGAGACTCTTGAGCTTCTGCTCCGAAACCCCGATCTCGAACCGTTCCGCATAATCCGGCTTCAGTTTCAGCGTCGGGATGATGGAAACCAGATTGGCATTACCGCAGCGCTCTCCCAGCCCGTTAAGCGTGCCCTGGATCTGCCGCGCGCCCGCGCGCACCGCGGCAAAGGAATTCGCTACCGCCTGCTCGGTATCGTTATGCGCATGGATACCGACATGGTCGCCGGGGATATGCTTCACGACGTCAGTGACGATCGTTTCAACCTCGTGCGGCAGCGTGCCACCGTTGGTGTCGCATAGCACCACCCAGCGCGCGCCTGCCTCATAGGCCGCCTTGGCGCAGGCCAGCGCGTATGTCGGATTGGCCTTGTAGCCGTCGAAGAAATGCTCGCAGTCGAGCAGGACCTCCCGGCCTTTGGCAGTTGCGGCCTTCACGCTGTCGCGGATGGAGGCGAGATTCTCTTCCTCCGTGGTCTGCAGCGCGACGCGTACGTGATAGTCCCAGGATTTCGCGACGAAGCAGATCGCATCGGCCTTGGCCGCCAGCAATGCGGCAAGGCCGGGATCGTTCGAGGTGGAGCGGCCGGGCCGCCGCGTCATGCCGAAAGCGGTAAAGATGCTCTGCAAGGAGCGGTGCTCGGAGAAAAACTCCGTGTCGGTCGGGTTCGCGCCTGGATAGCCGCCCTCGACATAATCGATGCCGAGATCGTCCAGCATCCCGGCGATCGCCGTCTTGTCGGCCAATGTGAAGTCGACCCCGTTCGTCTGCGCGCCGTCGCGCAGCGTGGTGTCGAACAGATAGAGCCGTTCTTTCGGCATCGTTCCTCACAATACTCCGAACACGTAAAGCGCGATGGCTGCAGCGATTATGAGGATCACGATCTTGAGCGCGATGTAATAGATC
This sequence comes from Xanthobacteraceae bacterium, assembly GCA_035699705.1. Lineage (GTDB taxonomy): Bacteria > Pseudomonadota > Alphaproteobacteria > Rhizobiales > Xanthobacteraceae > CANKHA01. Next base: position 13,167 of record DASSPI010000108.1, on the reverse strand, counting down.
CAGTGGCGCGGGAACGGTGTTTCCGGCTGTTTCACGGGTTGCTCCCTTTGGCGGCCAGCTTCTTTTCCATGGTCGTGTTGGCGAGCCATTCGTCCCCGCGCAGCACGGTATTGCGCTGCTGGGCGATAAAGCCGCGGTGCTGGAAGAAGGCGCTGGCGGTGTCGCTCGCCTCCACCGTCAGCTTGGATGCGCCGCGCGCGGCGGCAAGCTTTTCCACCGCATCGTAAAGCATGGTGCCGACGCCCTGCCCGGCAGCGGCCGGATGCACGTAGAGCATGCCGATCCGGTCCCGCCCTTCGAGCGAGATAAAGCCGACGGGCGAGCCGTTCAGGGTGCCGACCAGCGTCAGCTGCTGGCCGAGGCGCTCGGCGAAAGCTCCCTCATCGTCCGCAGCCGACGCCCAGGCTTCCTGCTGCGCCTCGCTGTAATCCTCGGTGGTCAGTTCCTCGATACTGGCGCGGAAGATTTCCGCCAGTATCGGCGCGTCGGCCGGCAGATAGGGGCGCAGACCCGCCTTCGGATGGGCCGTGGCCATCATGGGGCTATCTCCCAGGTGGTGCCATCCTTCGAATCCTTCAGCACGACGCCCATGGCGGCGAGCTCGTCGCGGATACGGTCGGATTCGGCGAAGTTCTTGGCCTTGCGCGCCGCCAGACGCGACGAAACTAGCCGCTCGATCTCCGCTTCGGAAACTTCCAGCTTGCGCGCATGCTGCGCTTTCCAGGCGGCATAAGCCGCGCCGCGCACGCCGAGGAAACGCAGCGTGCCTGCCAATGATTTATGCCCGGCACGGTTTCGCAAGGCATGCATTTCGGCGATCACCTGCGGCGTATTCAGGTCGTCCAGCAACGCCTCGACAATCGACGGCGCCGGCCGGTCTTCCGCCTCATCCGCGGCAGCATCGAGCCAGCTGGCGAGCGCCTTATCCGCGCTTTCGAGATTTTTCAGCGTCCAGTTGATCGGCTGACGGTAATGCGTGCCAAGCATGGCGACGCGGATCACGTCGCCCGGCCAATCGGCGAGCAGTTCGCGGATGGTGACAAAGTTGCCGACCGATTTCGCCATCTTCTCGCCTTCCACCTGCAGGAAGCCGTTATGCATCCAAAAATTCGCCATCACGCCGGTGTGAAAGGCGCAGCGCGATTGCGCGATCTCGTTCTCGTGATGCGGAAAAACCAGGTCGATGCCGCCGCCGTGAATGTCGAAGGTCTCGCCGAGATGCTTCCATGACATGGCGGAGCATTCGATATGCCAGCCCGGGCGGCCCGGCGTCTTGATGCCGGCCGGCGACGGCCACGCCGGCTCGTCTTCCTTCGAGGGTTTCCACAGCACGAAATCCATTGGGTCGCGCTTGTAGGGCGCGACCTCGACGCGGGCACCGGCGATCATCTCTTTCAACGGCCGCTTCGAAAGTTCGCCATAGTCGGGCATCGACGCCACGCTGAACAGCACATGCTCCTCGGCGGCATAGGCGTGACCGGAGGCAACGAGCCGCTCGATCAGCGTCTTCATCTCCTGGATATGCTCGGTCGCGCGCGGCTCCAGCGTCGGCGGCAGGCAGCCAAGCGCCGCGACGTCCTCCTTGAAATTCTGGTAGGTGCTCTCGGTGAGTTCGCGAATCGAAATCCCGCGCTCCGCAGCGCGCGCGTTGATCTTGTCGTCCACGTCGGTGATGTTGCGCACGTAATTTACATGCTCGGCCCCGTACAGATGCCGCAGCAGGCGATAGAGCACGTCGAACACGATGACCGGCCGCGCATTGCCGATATGGGCGAAGTCGTAGACCGTCGGCCCGCAGACATAGACGCGCACGCGCGTGGCATCGATCGGCTGAAAAACCCGCTTTTCGCGCGTGAGCGTATCGTAGAGCTTGAGTTCCATCGCGTCCTTGTCGTCCCGGCCTGGCGCTGCCTCTTGGCCGAGGAATTGCCAAAAATCCGCCCCCTGGCCTGCTGGCCGGGCATCCATTTTCTTCGGAGCGGAGAGAAAAGGCGGCCTCAGCCAGCGGTGAGCTAGCTAATAATTTCCCGGCAAATGCCGATCTGGAGGCAACCGCGCTTCATGGGCCGGGAGAATGGGCAAGCCGGGGGTTGCCGTCAAGTCCCGCCAAAACCGCCTTTTCTGGAGATTTCAGCCTGTCCCTGAGCTCCGTTTTGTTAACCCGCGCTATGCGATTCAGTTAACGATCTCTTAACGCTTTCCTTCCATTCTTCCCAATCGCAGCAGTTCGTCTGCCGAGCGCGTTTTCATGCGATGCACTTTTGCGGTTCTGGCTTTCGCCACCGCCTTTTTGAGTGCGACCTCCGCCGGCGCGGAGCGACGCATGTTCATCATTGCCAATAACGCGGATGGCTATGGCGTCGACCGCTGCCTAGCCAGCGGCGCGAGCTGCGGTGCGGCGATCGCGACCGCCTATTGCCGCGCGCGCGAATTCAGGCAGGCAGTTTCCTATCGCAAGGTGAACAGGGACGACATCACCGGCGCGGCCCCCACCGGCGCGTCGGGCAGCTGCCGCGGCATCAACTGCGACGACTACGTCGCCATCGAGTGCGCGCGCTAAAAGCGCCGACTTCCGCAGCGCAAAACTGCCCGTCTCACCTCGGCCGACAATTTTGTCGACGAACGGTTCCCATCTCGGATCAAGTCCGGGACAGGCTTTCGCCGAATCACGCGCTGAAACCAGCACGGAACCAGAGCTTAATGGAACCCGATGGAACCGGGAAAAGCGCGGAACCAACCTGCGTCATATCCGTTCCCCAACGGCTTACAACGCGGGGGCAACCGAGAGAGACACGCAATGTCAGTCGTGCGCGCCATGTTTCGTTCCCATCCCGAACATCCGGCTCACCCTGACGCGATCTCGGCGTGCATCGACGCCTGCTCGGTCGCCATCGAGACCTGCACCGCCTGCGCTGATGCCTGCCTCTCGGAAAAACACGTCGAAAACCTCATTGCTTGCATTCGCCTCAATCTGGATTGCGCCGCGGTCTGCGCCGCTACCGGCAGCGTGATGGCGCGGGCGAATAAGGCAGGAAATCGCCAGCCGCTGGAGGCCCAGCTGACGACCTGCATCGCTTTTTGCCGCGCCTGCGCCAGCGAATGCAGCCGCCATGCGGATAAGCACAAGCATTGCCGGGTCTGTGCCGAAGCCTGCACGGATTGCGCAGAGTGCTGCAGCCAGATGCTGTCGGCCCTGCGAATGCCGGCCTGAGTTAGCCGAGTATCTAAATACCATTGTCCCCTGAGACGACTTGCGCCATGATTTTGACGCAGCGGCGCGGGCAATTGCCTGTGTCAGGGGGGCCGGCCGGTGAAACTTTATTCCTATTTCCGCTCATCCGCGGCTTATCGCGTTCGCATCGCGCTCAATCTCAAATCCGTTGCCTACGAGATCATCCCCGTCCATCTGCGAAAAGACGGCGGCCGCCACCGCAGTGCGGAATACCGGGCCATCAACCCGCAGATGCGCGTACCTTCCCTGAAACTGCAGGACGGCGAGGTGATCGTGCAGTCGCTCGCCATCATCGGCTATCTGAATGAAATCTATCCGCAGCCGCCTCTCCTGCCGGCAGATCCAATCCAGCGCGCGCGCGTGCGCGCCGTGTCGCAAATCATCGCCTGCGACATTCACCCGCTGAACAACCTGGGCACGCTGCAATACCTGAAAAATGAGATGGGTCAGGAACAGGCCGCCATCGATGCCTGGTATCACCACTGGGTGATTGCCGGCTTCGAGGCAATCGAGAGAATGATCCGGCCCGGTCCTTACGCGTTTGGCTCGCAACCGGGACTGGGCGACATTTGCCTTATTCCACAGGTCAATAATGCGCGCCTGTTAAAGGTGCCGCTCGATGCCTTCCCAAAGATCGTCGCGGTGAACGAGGCCTGCCTCAAGCTGCCGGCCTTTGACAAGGCGCGGCCGGAGAATCAGCCCGACGCAGAATAAGACCTTCATAAGCTTCTGAGCCGCTCGCACGGGCGCGGAATCCGCTGTAAACTCGTTTGTGGGAACGATGGGTGCGCGTTTTCGGCTCTTCGCGATTTCGCCACAACTTGCGCTCAGACGGGCGCCGAAAGTCGGATGACATTTGCCGATGAGCATCGTGATGCAAAAAATCAATTTCGGCGTCTGCGCGGCGCTGCTGCTCATTGCCACGGCAATGCCTGCGCCGGCGCAGAATTTCTCCGCTCCGCCGGGGGCGGCGGGACGCAATCCGGTCTGCGTGCGGCTGGAAACGCAGCTTTCCGCGATCGACCGCGGCACCGCCGATCCCGCCCGCGCCGAGCAAATCAGGCGCTACGAAGACGCCGCCGGCAAGCAGCAGGCCGAGCTCGACAAGCTGGTCGGGCAATCGCGCCGGGCGGGCTGCCAGGGCGCGGGCTTTTTCTCGCTGTTCAGCGGCCAACCCCCGCAATGCGGCCAGATCAACAATCAAATCCAGCAGATGCGGTCGAATCTCGATCAGATCCTCGGCACGCTGCAACAGCTGCAAGGCAACACCGCGGGGCGCGAAGGTCAACGCCGCTCGGTGCTGGTAGCGCTCGCGGAAAACGATTGCGGGCCGCAGTATCGCATTGCCACGGCACCGCAGCAGCGCGGCTTCTTCGACACCCTTTTCGGGCCGGGCTCGATCATGGCGCCGCCGCCGGAGCAGCAACAGCCCTATCAGTCATCGACGTTCCGCACGGTCTGCGTTCGCACCTGCGACGGGTATTTCTTTCCGGTTTCGTATTCTACGTCGCCAAGCCGCTTCGCCGAGGACGAACAAGCCTGCCAGCGCATGTGCCCGGCGGCGGAAGTCCAGTTGTACACCTATCGCAACCCGGGAGAGGAAATCGCGCAGGCGGTATCGCTGCACGGTCACGCCTATTCCGACCTGCCGACCGCCTTCGCTTACCGCAAGGAGGTCAACAAGGCCTGCAGCTGCAAGCGTGCCGGCCAGACCTGGGCGGATGCACTAAAGCAGCTCGACGATAATACCATCGAGCAAGGCGATATCGTCGTTACCGACGAACGCGCCAAGCAGCTGTCGCAGCCGAAAGTCGACGCCCAGGGCAAGCGCATCGACCCGCGCGCAAACAGGCCGGCGGCCACACCCGCCGCGGCGCCCGCCACTACCACCACGAACGAGCCAACCGCGGCTTCGGGTGAAAAGCGTCAGGTGCGGACAGTCGGGCCGCCCTTCGTTCCGGGGCGCTAGCTCTGCCGCTGCGCATCAAAAATCGAAGGCGTCGCCTTTGGCGGTGGCGCCCGGCTTCAGCAGGGTGAGGTCGGGCTCAGGCAGCGGGGCGCCGGTATCGCGGAAACGATTGGTGATCGGATAGCGGCGGTCGCGGCCGAAATTCTTCAGCGTCACCTTCACGCCCGGCGCCGCCTGGCGGCGCTTGTATTCCGCCAGGTTGACCATGCGGTCCACCTTCTTCACCGTTTCGACATCGAAGCCGGCCGCAACGATGCTGGCCACCGGCTCCTCCAGCTCGATCAGGCGATAAAGCACCGCGTCGAGGATGTCATAAGGCGGCAGCGTGTCCTGGTCCTTCTGATCCTCGCGCAGTTCCGCCGAGGGCGCGCGCGTCAAAATATTCTCCGGGATCACCCTGCCGCTGGGCCCCAGCGCGCCATCCGGTTTCCAGCGGTTGCGCAGGTGCGAGAGCCGATAGACCTGGGTCTTGTACAGATCCTTGATCGGGTTGAAGCCGCCGTTCATATCGCCATAGAGCGTGGCGTAGCCCACCGACATTTCCGACTTGTTGCCGGTCGTCACCACCATCAATCCGAACTTATTGGAAATCGCCATCAGAATGACGCCGCGCGCCCGCGCCTGCAGATTCTCTTCGGTGACATCGCGCGGCAGATCGGCGAAGAGCGGCTTCAACGCCGCCTCCAAACCCTCGATGGCGGGAGCGATCGGCACCACCTCGTAAGCGATGCCGAGCGCTTTCGCAGCCGATGCAGCGTCGTCGAGCGACTGCTTGGAGGTGAAACGATAGGGCAGCATCAGGCAGCGCACGCGGTCGGCACCGAGCGCGTCGACCGCCATCGCCGCGCAAAGCGCCGAATCGACGCCGCCGGAGAGCCCGAACACGACACCCTTGAAGCCGTTCTTGTTGACGTAATCGCGCAGCCCGAGCACGCAGGCGGCGTAGTCCGACTGGTCGCGGTCGGCCAGCTTTTCCATCGGCCCATTGAGGCAGCGCCAGGTGTTGCCCGCGCGCTCCCAATGCATAGTGTCCGTGGTTTCGCGAAAAGCCGGAAGCTGGAATGCAATCGAACGATCGGCATGCAAGCCGAAGGACGCGCCGTCGAACACCAGTTCGTCCTGGCCGCCGACCTGATTCAGATAGATCATCGGCAGGCCGTGTTCGGTGACGCGCGCCACGGCGATGTTGAGCCGGACATCGTCCTTGTCGCCCCAGTAAGGGGAGCCGTTCGGCACCAGCAGGATCTCGGCACCGGTTTCCGCCAGGCACTCGACCACCTCGTCGCGCCAGATGTCTTCGCAGATCGGAATGCCGAGCCGCACGCCGCGGAAATTGACCGGGCCCGGCATCGGTCCGGGCACGAAGACGCGCTTCTCGTCGAACACGCCGTAATTCGGCAAATCGACCTTAAAGCGCAGCGCGGCGATGGCCCCGCCATCGAGCAACGCGACCGCGTTATACAGCTTGCCGTCATCGACCCAGGGCGTGCCGAGGATCAGCGCCGGACCGCCATCCGCGGTCTCACGCGCCAGGCTTTCCACCGCCGCCCGGCATGCCGCCTGGAAGGCCGGCTTGAGCACCAGATCCTCCGGCGAATAGCCGGCGATGAACAGTTCGGGAAAAAACACCAGATCGGCGCCGTCTGCCGCCGCCTGCTGGCGCGCCGCGCGCACCTTTTCCGCGTTGCCGGAAACGTCGCCGACGATCGGATTGAGCTGTGCGAGGGTGATCGCCAGGCGGTTGGCAGGAGGCGCGCTCATGCCGCAGGTCTAGCGCGTCCGGCGCGTGGCGGGCAATGCCGGAGGGCGCGCGATCAGCAAAAGTGGGTACGGGTTTTGCGTCCGGTCGCGCGCCAATGTCTAAAAGTGGCGCATGATCTCATCCGAAAACCGGTTCCCACTTTTCGGGATCATGCGCCCTAAAGCCCGGCCGCGGCTGCAAACGGCTTGGCTGCCGCCGCCCGCTCTTCCTTCAGCAGTTCGGCCAGCAGGAAGGCCATCTCGATCGCCTGCTCTGCATTCAGCCGCGGATCGCAGAAAGTGTGATAGCGGTCGTTGAGATCGGCATCGCTGATGGCACGCGCGCCGCCCGTGCATTCGGTCACATTGGTGCCGGTCATCTCCAGATGCACGCCGCCGGCATAACTGCCCTCCGCCGCATGCACCTCAAAGAAGTGCTTCACTTCCTTCAGGATCGCGTCGAACGGGCGGGTCTTGTAGCCGCTGGCCGAAGTGATGGTGTTGCCGTGCATCGGATCGCTCGACCACACCACATTGCGGCCCTCGCGCTTCACCGCGCGGATCAGCGCGGGCAGATGCTCGCCGACATGATCGGCGCCCATCCGGCAGATCAGCGTCAGCCTCCCCGCCTCGTTCTCCGGATTGAGAATGTCGATCAGCTTCAGCAAACCGTCGGGCGTGCTGGAGGGACCGCATTTCAGGCCGAGCGGGTTCTTGATGCCGCGGCAGAATTCCACATGGGCATGATCGTGCTGGCGCGTGCGGTCTCCGATCCACAGCATGTGGCCGGAGGTGCAGTACCAATCGCCCGAGGTGGAATCCACGCGCGTCATCGCCTGTTCGTACGGCAGCAGCAACGCTTCGTGGCTGGTGTAAAAATCGGTCGTGCGCAGCTCAGGATGCCGCTCGAGATCGAGCCCGCAGGCCTGCATGAAGCCGAGCGCCTCGGAGATGCGGTTGGAGAGCTCGGTATAACGGCGCGACTGCGGCGAATCCTTCACGAAGCCGAGCATCCACTGCTGAACGCTCGCCAGGTTCGCGTAGCCGCCCTGCGCGAAGGCGCGCAACAGGTTCAGCGTCGCCGCCGACTGGCGATAGGCCTCGATCTGCCGCCGCGGGTCGGGCAGACGCGCGGCTTCGGTGAATTCGATATCGTTGATGATGTCGCCGCGATAGGAGGGCAACTCCTTGCCGTTGCGCTTTTCGGTCGGCGCGGTGCGCGGCTTGGCGAACTGGCCCGCGATGCGGCCGACCTTCACCACCGGCGAGGCGGCGGCAAATGTCAGCACCACCGCCATCTGCAGAAAGACGCGGAAGAAGTCGCGGATGTTGTCCGGATGATGTTCCTTGAAGCTCTCGGCGCAATCGCCGCCCTGCAGCAGGAAAGCGTCGCCGGCCGCGACCTGGCCAAGCGCCCGCTTCAGCCGGCGCGCCTCACCCGCAAAGACCAGCGGAGGAAAGGTCGAAAGCTGCTTTTCGACCTCCGCGAGCTTCGCCTGGTCCGGGTATTCCGGAGCCTGCTGAATGGGTTTTTTGCGCCAGCTATCCGGCGTCCAACGCTCGGCCATCAGCCGATACTCCATGCATTTCGGGCGCCCTAATGGCAGCCCTTCCAAGGGGATAGAAGCTTATACACGCTTGCAACCTTAAAAGGCCAGAAGCTTTCCTTGGGCGCCATTTGGCGTTCAGCCCGGTCGGCCGCAATCGCAGGCTATTTTGCGCCTTTTTCGAAGGTCGCCGCCTTGTCCCGCATGGTCACCAGCTCCTCCGCCGCGGTCGGATGCAGGGCCATCACCGCATCGAAATCAGCCTTGGTCGCCTTCATCTTCACCGCAATGCCGGCCGCCTGGATGATCTCCGCAGCATCGGGCCCGACGATATGCACCCCGACCACCCGATCGGTCTCGCCGTCGACCACCAGTTTCATGAAAGTGCGGGTATCGCGCGCGGCCACCGTCGCCCGCATCGGCCGGAACGTGGTCTTGTAGATGTCGACCTTGGCAAGCCGCTCGCACGCCCTGGCTTCGGTCATGCCGATCACGCCGACTTCCGGAGTCGAGAAAACCGCGGTCGGAACATCTTCGTGGTCGACCGCCATCGGCCTGTTTCCGAATACCGTATCGGCAAAGTAATGCCCTTCGCGGACTGCCACCGGCGTCAGGTTCACCCGGTCGGTGACATCGCCAACCGCGTAGATGTTCGGCACGGAGGTCTGTGAGAATCCGTTGACCGCGATCGCTCCCTTTTCGTTCAGCTTCACGCCGGCTGTTTCCAGGCCAAGGCCTTTCACATGCGGCCGCCGCCCGACCGCGAACATGACACGGCCGGTTTCGATCGTCGCACCGTCCGACAGTTTGGAGTAATAGCCCTCGGCGCTGGCCTCGACCGCCTCCACCGTCTTGCCGGTCAGGACCTTGATGCCGCGATTGCCCAATTCCATGCGCAGATGCTCGCGCACATCGTCGTCGAAGCCGCGCAAGATATTCTCGCCGCGGTAGACCAGCGTCACCTTCGAGCCAAGGCCTGCAAAAATCCCGGCGAATTCGACGGCGATATACCCGCCGCCCTGGATCAGGATGCTTTTCGGCAGCTCCGGAAGATCGAAAGCTTCCTTCGAGGAAATCACATGCTCAAGGCCGGGAATGTTAGTGCCCAGCGTCGCGCCGCCGCCGGTCGCAATCAGGATGTACTTGGCGCTGACCTTGCTGCCGTCGGCCAACCGGGCCGTATGCGCGCTTTCCAGCAGCGCGCGCTGTCGCACCAGCTTGGCGCCGGCGCGCTCGAGCGTCGTGACATAGGCTCGCTCCAGCCGCGCAATCTCCGCATCCTTGTTGGCGATCAAAGTCGGCCAGTGGAAGCTCGGCTGCGGCACCGTCCAGCCATAGCCGGCTGCGTCGACGAAATCGTCGGCATAGCGCGAGGCATAAACCAGCAGCTTTTTGGGCACGCAGCCGCGGATCACGCATGTGCCGCCGACGCGGTCTTCCTCCGCGATCATCACCCGGGCGCCATATTCGCCGGCGATGCGCGCTGCGCGCACGCCGCCCGAGCCTGCACCGATGATGAAGAGATCAACGTCGTATTCGGCCATCGTCGCCTGCTAATGCTCGACGACGCGCACGCCGCCGGGGCCGGCGAGGATAGCGGCTTGCGCCAAGCCGATGAACAGGCCGTGCTCGACAACACCTGGAATGGCGGAAAGACGCCCGGCCAGCGCCTGCGGATCGGGGATGCGCTGGAGCGCGGCATCGAGGATCCAGTTGCCGCTATCGGTGCAAAAGGTTTTGCCTTCCTTGTCGCGCCGCAGCAGCGCCGGGCCGGGAGCGCCGGCGGCTGCCGCTGCCGCCTCGATCTTCACGCGCGTCGCGGCGAGCCCGAAAGGCACCACTTCGATGGGCAGGGGAAATCGCCCGAGCGTCGCCACCCACTTGCTCTCGTCGGCGATGACAATCATGCGCGCAGAGGCCGCAGCCACAATCTTTTCCCGCAGCAATGCGCCGCCGCCCCCCTTGATCAAAGTAAGGCCGGGGCCGATCTCGTCGGCGCCGTCGATGGTCAGATCAAGTTGCGGCGTCTCATCCAGCGTGGTGAGCGGGATGCCCAGCCGCTCGGCCTGCCCGCGCGTCGCCTCTGAGGTCGGCACGCCGGTCACCTGGCAGCCTTCGCGCACGCGCTCCGCCAGCAAATCCAAAAAGTGTTTGACGGTCGAGCCGGTACCCAGCCCAAGCCGCATGCCCGGCTCTACGAACTGCACCGCGCGCGCGGCGGCCTCTCGTTTCTGCGCTTCGGGGTCCATCTCGGTCCGGAGGGGCTCTAAATGCGGGTGCTTCGTTCTACCGGGCTTCGCGGCCGCGTCATAGCCGAAAAGGCGGGCAGCCGATGGTCACCATGTCCACTGATAGTGCGGGAGAATCCAGGCGCGACTCCTTGCCTTGGCTTCAGGCAGCGGCTAGCGATCAGCATCATGGCCGCCACGAATTCCGCCCCTACTATCGTTTTCGATCTGGACGGAACGCTGGTGGATACCGCACCCGATCTGGTTGACACCCTCAACATCATCCTCGCGCGCGAAGGCCTGCCGCCGGTGCCGTTCGAGACCGCGCGCAACATGATTGGCGGCGGGGCAAGAACTCTGATCGAACGCGGCTTGCAGGCGGAAGGCCGGACCGGCATCGCCACCGAGGTCGATCGTCTCTACACGGATTTCGTCGCGCATTATGGGGACCATCTGGCCGACCGTTCGCAGCCCTTTCCGGGCGCCATCGCTGCGATCGAGCAGTTGGCCGTGCGCGGCTGCCGTTTCGCGGTCTGCACCAACAAGCTGGAATGGCTATCGGTCCGGCTGTTGGAAGCGCTCGGCATCTCCCGGCATTTCGCCGCCATCTGCGGGCAGGACACCTTTGGCGTGCAGAAGCCCCACCCGGAGATTTTGCTGCAGACCATTCGCAAGGCAGGTGGTCAATCCGGCCGCGCGGTCATGGTCGGCGACAGCATCACCGACATCGAGGTTGCCCGCGCGGCCAGGGTGCCGGTGATAGCGGTCGATTTCGGCTATACCGAAACGCCGGTCGCGGCGCTCGACCCGGACGTGGTTATCGGCGATTTCGGCAAGCTGCCCGCGGCTGTGGATAGGCTGTTTGGCTTCCACAACTGAGCTCGGCCTTGATTTAGCCAGATATCAGGACGGAAACTGACAGGTAACCCAGTTCGGGAGACGTTAACTACAATTGGCTATTTCGGATTTGGAAGGTCTTAGCTGTGTTTTACTGCCAAAACGCTGGCGAAACTGGCCCCTATTCTGGCCAGAGCAGAGGACGGCCCCGGCGCCCCTCCCTTCGCCTCCTATTAAGAGCCCCAAAGCGGCCCGCCGCTCAATGGACGGTACTGACATGAACCGAGTCTTTGTGATCGTGGCCTCTGGCCTCGCCCTCGCCGGCTGCGCCTCCGGAGCCGATTGGCTTCCGAAATTCGAGCCGGCGCCGGTCAGTATCCAGTTCCAGTCGGAGCCCGCGGGCGCCGAGGCCAAGATCTCCACGGGACAGAGCTGCCAGACCCCCTGCGCCCTCAGCCTGCCTCCGGACAAGGAATTCTCGGTTACCTTCTCGCTCGCCGGCTATCAGCCGCAGACCGTTCCGGTGCAGTTGACCAAGCCGGAGGGGATCGAAACCGCGCTGCAGCCCAACCCCGTTTCGGTGGAATTGGCCGCCGCTCCCAAGACTCCACCCAAGCGTGGCCGGAGAGCCGCAACCACTGCCTCGGCGCCAAAGCCTGCGGCCGCAAGACCCGCCGCGCCAAGACCCGCCGCACCAAGGCCTGCCGCGCCGCGTCCTGCTGCGGCGGCTCCCCCGCCGGCCGCGCCCGCTGCGCCGGCGACGGATCCCTGGCCTGCGGTCCGCTAGGCTCAAGCACGCCCAAATTTGCCAAGGTCAGGCCGCTGCGAGGCGGCCAGTGGCTGCGCATAAGCTACTGGACGCTATGGCGGTAATCCGCCAGACTCCCCACATAAATGGCTCTCCGAAACAGGCGGCGAAGGCACATAGCATGGCCGAAGGCGTGCAGCTCGCGGACTTGGACGATCGCGGAAATCCCGCGACCCAAACGATGATCGACCCCTTCGGGCGGGCGATCTCCTATCTGCGTGTGTCGGTGACCGACCGCTGCGACTTCCGCTGCGTCTATTGCATGTCGGAGAACATGTCCTTCCTGCCGAAGGCCGATCTGCTCACTTTGGAAGAGCTGGATCGTCTCTGCACGGCCTTCATTGTCAAAGGCGTGCGCAAGCTGCGGCTGACCGGCGGCGAGCCGCTCGTCCGCCGTGGAATCATGACGTTGTTCTCCTCGCTCTCGCGCCACCTGAGCGCGGGCACGCTCGATGAGCTGACGCTGACAACCAACGGCTCGCAGCTGCCGAAATATGCGGCCGAGCTGAAAGACTACGGCGTCAAGCGCATCAACGTGTCGCTCGACACGCTGGATCCGACTAAATTCCGCGCCATCACCCGCTGGGGCGAACTCGACAAAGTGCTCGCCGGCATCGACGCGGCTCAAGCCGCCGGGCTGCAGGTGAAGGTCAACGCCGTGGCGCTGAAGGGCGTCAACGAAGACGAGATGCCCGCGCTGGTGGAATGGGCGCACGGCCGCGGCATGGACCTTACCTTGATCGAGGTGATGCCGCTCGGTGACGTCGGCGAAGGCCGGCTCGAGCAGTATCTGCCGCTGTCGATGG
>DASSPI010000107.1:0-10090 GCA_035699705.1 Xanthobacteraceae bacterium | reverse complement strand
GTTGTAAGAGGCGAGCGCGTCCTTGGGATCGAGCGTGATGGCCTGGCTCAGGTCCTGGATGGCGCGGTCGTATTCGCGCTTGTCGTAATAGGCGACGCCGCGGTCGTAAAAGGCCGCGGTGTATTTCGGGTTGATCTTGATCGCCTGGTCGTAGTCCTGGATGGCGCGGTTGTGGTCGCGCTTGTCGTAATAGGCATTGCCGCGGTTGTAGAAGGCGACCGCGTAATTCGGCTTCAGCTCCACCGCCTGGTCGTAGTCGGCGATGGCGCGGTCGGGAACGCCTTTGCTGCGATAGGCGATGCCGCGATTATTGTATGCCTCGCCGTCTTTCGGATTGACCTGAATCGCCTGATCGAAATCATCGATGGCGCGATCGATGTCGCCCTTGCTGAAATGGATCAGGCCGCGATGACTGAGCGCGGCGCTATAGCTGGAATCCAGCTTGAGCGCCTGCGACAGGTCCTGGATTGCGCGGTCGTAGTCGCGCAGATCCTTGTAGGCGAGGCCGCGATTGGAGAAAGCCGCGGCGTCGCGCGGCGTGAGTTTGATGACGGAATCGAAATCGGGCGCCGCACGGTCGGACTCGCCTTTGGCGCGATAAGCCATGCCGCGGGCGAAGATCGCTTGGGCGTAATTTGGATTGAGCTTGATTGCCTGATTCAGGTCCTGGATGGCGCGATCATATTCCCGCTTCTCCTGGTGCGCCTGCGCGCGGCTGTAATAGGCCAGCGAGCTTTTTGGATCGAGCTTGATGACCTGATCGAAATCGGCGAGCGCGCGATCGAAATTGCCGGTATCTATGTGGGACAGCGCGCGGTTGTGATAAGCGGCGCCGTTCTTAGGATCCTGCTCGATCGCCTGACCGAAATCCGCGATTGCCCTGTCATGCTCGCCCTTTTCCGCATAGGCGGCGCCGCGGCTGGAGAGGGCGATGGAAAGGTTCGCGCCTTTCTCGCGGCCGCTCTGGATCGCGAAGCTGCAGGCGGTGATGCGCGCCTCCGGCCGTGTTTCCTTTCCGATGCAGGCATTCCATTGCGGATAGGTGGTCTGGGCGGGCGCCGGCGCTGCAAGCAACAACACCGCGGTCGCGGCGATGCCGCCGTTGATCGTGTGGCGAAATCCGCTCGTCATTACCTAGCCCCAACTCGCCCGCGCCTGCGCTCTCTCTGCGGAGAGTCACCTAAATTACTAACCCTAAGTGTGATCGGCGTGCTGAGGATTTGGCAGGTAACATTAATGGCAGCGCGGCCCCGTTCGCCTCATCCGACGTGTCGTCTTGTCACGCGACGGCGCATGGAACGATTGGGCCGCAAGTTAATTATTAATGCCAGAGATTCGTCGCCTTCTCCGACAATATGGCGCCCATTTTCGAAACCGACTACAAGTTGAATTCACCGGCCTAGTTGGCATCGGACCCGCGTGCACCGCCATGAACTTGGTCCTCGTCAAGATGTTCGCGATGGCGCTGGCGCTCGGGCAAGTCACCACCCGCCCGGAGGCGATCAAGACCGAATTTGATCCGATCAACGACCAGGCGGAGGTCGCCGACATCCTGCGGGCCGGCTGCACCCACATGCGCAAGGCCTTCGATGTCGAGGACATCAACCTGGACGATCTGATCGCCACCGCCCTGGAGGACCCTTCGGTCGTTGCCGGGGAAATTCCGAGCTTTCGCGGGATCAATTTCCAGGACCTGCATACCGCCTATCGGCAATTCTGCACCAGCGAGCGCGTTGACAACTCGCCCTTCGACCTCGGCGAAGTCATTACCTTCTATAACAAGACCGTTACGGACCTTCCCGACCACAACCGCCTTAAGGGGCTGAAGCTGCCAGGCACCACCGAAATCCTCGACGGCGAGGGCAAGCCTTTCGCTGAATTATTCGAGTCGGATCACCGCCGTATCTGGGTGCCGTTGAGCGATCTTCCGGATTACGTGCAGAAGACCTTTGTCGCGGCCGAGGACAAGCGCTTCTTTCAGCACCACGGCATCGACGAGCGCGGGTTGATCCGCGCCTTCGTCGCCAATCTGGCCGAGCCGGGGCGCCCGCAAGGCGGTTCCACCATCACCCAGCAGGTGGCAAAGAACCTGCTGGTGGGCGACGAGGTGAGCTATGAACGCAAGATCCGCGAGATGATCGTTGCGGTACGGCTCGACCGTGCCCTGACCAAGAACGAGATCCTCGAGGTCTATCTCAACTCGATTTATCTCGGCCGCGGCGCCTGGGGAATCGACATGGCGGCCAACAGCTATTTCAAAAAGCCGGCTTCCCAGCTGACGTTGTCGGAGGCAGCCTTGCTGGCCGGCATGGCGAAGGGGCCGGCCTCCTTCAATCCCGACCGCTTTCCTGCCCGCGCCCGCGCCCGCGTGACTTATGTGCTGAACCGGATGCAGGAAGACAAAATTATTACCGATGAGCAGTTCACCCAGGCGATGGCGTCGCCGCCGCGGGTGGCTGTCTATGACCGGCCGCGGCGGCTGACCGGATTTCATTTCGTCGACCACATCGTCCATGAGGCGCGCACGCTGGTCGGCATGCAGTCGCTGACGGTGGACTCCTATACCGTGCGCTCCACCATCAATACCAAGCTGCAGCGCGAGGTCGAGGCAGCGCTGCAGGAGGGGTTGGCGCGTTACGAGATCGCCAACGATCGCGTCCGCTTCAGCGGGCCGGAAACCAACTTGGCCGAGTCGGTCCAGCGCATCGATGCCGAGCAGAAAACCCGCGCACTCCGCCGCGACCGCGTGGCAAGGCCGGTCTGGCAAATGGCGCTGCAGGCCGCGCGCCTGCCGCTCTACGACGTGCACTGGACGCCGGCCCTGGTGCTGGAAGCCGGCGGCAAGGGCGGCGTCCGCGTCGGTCTGCCGGACGGCAGCATCCTGCCGCTTTCGGCCAAGGACTCCGAACGTCGTCAGCTCACGCAGTACGACGTGGTCTATGTCAAAACCGAACCCGGCAGGGGAGGCCGCGCCGAGTTGCGTTCGCGCCCCAAGGTGCAGGGCGCCGCGGTGGTGTTGGAAAACAACAGCGGGCGCATCCTGGCCATGGTGGGCGGCTTCTCCTATCCGCTCAGCCAGCTCAACCGCGTCACGCAGGCCAAGCGCCAGCCCGGTTCATCGATCAAGCCGCTGACCTATCTTGCCGCCCTGCACAAAGGCTTGCAGCCCGATACCCTGGTAATAGACGGTCCGGTGACCCTGCCGCCGATCCGCGGGGAAGTCGGTGCCGCCCGCTCGAACAAATACTGGACGCCGAAAAATTACGAAGGCGGCGCGCGCGGGGTGATGACGTTGCGGCGCGCGCTGGAGAATTCGCGCAACATGGTCACCGCGCGCCTGCTGAAAGGCGGCATCTCGGAGAATCCGAAGGACAGCCTCTATCAGATCTGCGATCTGGCGGAGGAAGCGCGGCTTTATCCGGAATGCCTGCGGCTCTATCCCTTTATTCTGGGCGCGCAGGCCGTCCGGATGA
Organism: Xanthobacteraceae bacterium; assembly: GCA_035699705.1. GTDB lineage: Bacteria > Pseudomonadota > Alphaproteobacteria > Rhizobiales > Xanthobacteraceae > CANKHA01. The sequence goes on along the minus strand of DASSPI010000107.1, from coordinate 6,617 downwards.
TCGATCTGGCCGCTTTTTATGCCTCCATCGCCAACGAGGGCGGCTACCACACACCTTATGCGATCGAAGCGATCGAGCAGAAAGACGGAACCTCCGTCTATCGCCGCCCGCCGCCGTCGCCGACCTGGCTTGCCGGTGGCGACCGCGTCGCCTTCTATCAACTGCGCAGCATTCTCGAAGGCGTGCTGACGCGCGGCACCGCGCGTTCGCTGCAGCATTTGGCCTCCTATGCCGGCGGCAAGACCGGCACCACCGACGAGGAGAATGACGCCTGGTTCCTGGCTTTCACCAAGGACGTCACGGTCGCGGTCTGGGTCGGCTACGACAATCTCAATGGCCGCCGCACGCTCGGCGATGGCGGTACCGGCGGCCGCGTTGCCGCGCCGATTGCCGCGCCGATCATCCAGGCAAGCTGGAACCACTATCCGAAGACTCCGCTGCCGCCGCCCTCGGCCCAGCTGCAGCGCAAGCTCAAGGCGGTAGCCATGGGCAGGGGAGAGGACGGTGGCTATACCGAATATTTCCGGATCGATGCCAGCGGCAGGATAGCCGAGACCAAATATGCCCTGGTCAGCCGGAACTCGGCCGGCGACGATCATGACGAGTTCTCCGGATCGGTGCGCTATGCTCCGCGCTACAGCTCGCCCGCGCCGCTCCAGCAATACATTCCACCCTCGCCATTGCAGCAGTACAGGTCCCAGGGCTGGGGCTCATTTGGAATGCCCTCGGGCAACTCGAACAGCGTGTTGCGCCGGAGCGAGGACCGTTAGTGCACGATGGCAGCGGGCAATAATTTGAACAACCGCCGGAAGACGATCATGCGCCGTTCGATTCTTTTGACTCTTGCCGTCGCGGCTTCGGTTTGCAGCGCGCAAGCGCAGGAATTTCAGATCGCCAAAGTTCCTTCTGTCACTGGCTTTCCGCTCGATCAGCTGCAGCCGCAGACCATCGTTTTCAACGACTATCGCGACGCCGAGATTTCCGAAGGAACTTCCGGCTTCATCCGGTTCGAGGATTGGGGCCGCCGCATGCCGGCGCAGAAGCAATTTCTCAGCCTTTATCCGAGCTATACCGAGGGCACGACCACCCGCACGATCGAAGGCATGCAGACCACCACCAAGGACCGGCTGCAACTCTACGTGGCGGAAGCCCGTTTCCTGATTTCCAAGCCCGCGACGTCGATCGATCTCAAGCGTTATGCAACGCTGTCTTTCCTGGAGAAGGTCGATCCCGCCATCAAGCATCAGGTCATCAAGCCCTCGGAGCTGAAGCTGCTCAACGAGGAGCGCAACCAGAATAACCGCCATCCGCAGCGGAATTGGTGCGAAGGCACCTCGGTGACGCTCTGCATCCGCTCCCGCTACAAGCTGGAAGGCAAGATCCCGATGGGGGTCGCACTGGCCAATAAGCTGCGCGACAACGAGCGCAAGCTGACCGATTATATCGAGTTCGAAAACGAGTTCCGTGTGCTGATGCCGGGAGAATTCGACGAAACCGGCATGAAGAAGCTCACGGGCATCGACTCGCCGGTGACGGCGGTGCTGGAGCAGAACATTTTTTCGGTGAACCAGATTCTGCGCTTCGGAAAATTCGTCGCGGTGATCCAGCCGCACCCGCAGAAGGCGGACACGACGATCACCAGCGGAACGGTGGCGCTGGCGGTGAGCGCAACCACGCTGGAGACCAAGAAGAACTACGAAGAGGTGCCGGTGCTGCGCAACCTGGTGCCGGTGCAGGTCCTGCTGGGGAACAGCTCGTTCAACACCGGCTCCTCGATCAGTGCCGGCCTTCCGGCCTATGCCCGCAACCGCATCAAGGCGATCGCGGAACTGTTGAACAAGGAATGAGCTCTCCGCTCATCCCCGCCAAACGGGATCCCGCGCATAACCCTGGATGCCCGCTTGCGCGGGCATGAGCGGTTGAGGTTTACTTCGGCACCACGTAAGCCAGCACGCGCGATTTCGGATAGACCGCCTCGGCGACTTTGTTGTTGTGATTGCCGGAGACGATGATCGGATTGCCGTTGCCGTCGGTGCCACGCACGATGCCGATATGGCCGCCATTTCTGCCGCGCGTAAAGATGGCGATGGCGCCGACGCGCGGCTCGTCGATCTTCTTGCCGTACTGCAAATACGAGCGGGCGGCGCGCGAGCCGGTGGCGTTCAGACCGCTCTTGCGCAGCACCAAATTCATGAAATCCGCGCACCACAGACTGGCCGGCAGGCCGAGTGTCTTGGCATTGGCCCCCATATGCCGCAGCGCTTCCAGCAGGGCTTCAGGTGAGCCGAGCCCGCTATATTGACTTTCATCGATCCATTTGCGCCTGCCGATGCTCTTCGGCCGTTCGCTCAGCACCGGCGCGTCATAGGCGACGCGCTGTTGCTCGGGTGGCAGGTTACGGGCGTCGCTTTGCACGGTGGAGCCGAGGCCGGCCAGTTTTTCCGGCGGGGGAATATCCGCGCGGGTGAGCGGACGCAGTTTTACCGGGGAGGAGATCGGCACATTGGTCGCTTGGCTCGCCTCCGTGACGAAGTGATCGATCGGCCGCTCCTGCGGCTCGGCAAGCAGGGGCTTCTGCTCAGGCGCCGCGTCGGCTTCGACGTCCGGCGGCTCGGCGGCAAGCGGATGAGCATCGACCGCAGTGGCCTGCCGGCCGAGACTGGCGAAGACCCATTTTTCCTCCGGCTTGTCCTCGCGAACGGCCTTCGGCTCTACGTCAGGCGCCGGGCTCTCTTCGCCGATTGCTGTGACTTCCGGCATCGTCACCGGCTCTGCTTCGCGGAGGAGTTCGGTTTCGGCGGAAGGCGCAACAGTAATCGCAACCGCTGCGGGCTTTGCCGCCCCAGGGACAAGGCTCGCGAGCATCGGATTTTCCGGCGTGCTCGCCACTTTGACCTCTACGGGCGCCGGCTCTGCAAGCATCGGCATTGAAGCCGGCTCCGCGGTCGCCACGGAGTCTTCCGGCGCCGGATTTTCCGACGGCGTTTCGCCGGAGATATCGTCAACTTCAACTGGAGCAACGGCGAGTGCGGGAGCCACAATGGCCGGCGCAATTTCCTTGATCTGCGACTCGTCGAGCTTGACGGGGGCGGGCAGATCGCTTGGCGCGTCGGGGAGGGCGGCGACCACGATCGGTGACACCGACATCGGTGAGCCGCCGCCGCGGGCGAGGATTACGGCCGTCGTGGGAGGAATGAAGCTGCCGGCGTCCGACAGCCGCGCGGCGCTTTCCAGCAGCTTGTCGCGCAGACTCGCGCGCAGCTGATCGATCTCCGCGCTGCTTTTCGCCAGATGCTTGTCCAAAACCTCGCGCCATCCGTCCAGGCCGTCGCGCGTGATCCATGCATTCACGTTGAAGTTGAGGCCGGCAAGCACAACTGGGGTCGTTGCGATGACTGTCGCGAGCAGCGCGAACACCGCGCGCCTTAGCAAAGGCCGAGACATCGCTTCCCCCCAACTCACCCATTCCCCCGAACGGGCACTCCTGGCTTCTGCGCAAATTGGCCCGCGTTCTTGTTTGGCGCGGGTCCCGCGAAGATCGCCTGTCGCCTGCCCATTTTTGTCGCCCAGTCCCGGCGGGCAAAGGAAATAAGGGCCGAAGGCTCAGCGAAATTAACTTATGGTTAACGATATAAACTACTGATAGTTAACGCGTTTTACGCGCAAATAGGGCGCGCTGGCAGCGCGCCCTCGGCAAAATCTGTTGAAAAGGCCTTGGCTGAAGAGCCGCGGCGGTAGCAACAGCTAGACCGCCTTGGCCGTCGGGACCGGCGAACGGTACTTGGCGCAAAGTTGCTTCCAGCGTTCGGCGCGCTTCTTCTGCCGCTCCACCACCTCATCCGGGATCGTCAGGAAGGGCGGACGCAACGGACCGCAATCGACGTAACCGGCCGCCTGGGTCGCGATCTTCGAGCCGGTTTCCCGCCACGAAAGGTTCACCGGCACGCCCGGCGGCGGCATGAGATCAAGCGTGATCTCTTCCGCCAGTTCGCGGTCGCCGCGCGCCACCGCGTCGCGCAAGGCGAGCTGCGGCCACGGGCCCATCCAGGCGTCGATCGACCAGAAGCCGGCCGCGCCATGTTCGGCGAAATTGAAATACTGCGTCTGCATCACGAAGATGCTCATCTTGCCGCGCACGGTACGCATCAGCTTGAGGAATTCCGGCACATCGCGGTGGCTGTCCTTCATGCCGATCACCGCCGGATTCTTGGTGATCTCGACGAAGGCCTCCACCGGGATCTTGATGTTGTGCAAAGTGGGGTTGTGGTAGATCATGATGTTCAGCTTGGGGAACATCTCGCCGATCTCGCGGTAGAAACGCACGGCATTGTCCACCGTCGAGGGGAAATAGAACGGCACGCCTAATAGCACGCCGTCGGCGCCCGACTTCTCCACCACTTTCATCTTCTGCACCACCTCGCGGCTGTTCAGCGAGGTCGTGCCGACGAACACCGGCACGCGCTTCTTGGCAGCGGCGACGGTCTCGTTCGCGAGCACTTCGAATTCATCCGGCAAGAGGGTATGGAATTCGCCGAAGCTGCCGGCGGCCGCCATCACATTGGCGCCGTCGGCGATCATGCGGTCGACGCCCTTGTGCAGCTTGGCCACGTCCACGGTGGAGGTCGCGCGGATGTCGGCCGCGTTGTCGGTGGCGAAGGCCGGCATCATCGCCATCAGCCCGCCGATATCTTTTGCGCTCAGCATCGTTGCACTCTCCTCGTTATGTCAGCCGCCGTTCAGGAACTTCAGTTTCCCGGTCCATTTGCGCTTGATCGCCTCGGCATATTCCTTGTCGACCATGTTGACCTTCGGGAAATCGTCTTTCCAGTGATAGGGACGCACAGCATAGATGATTATGCGGCTGTTCGTCATGTCGCCGCTTTCGCGCCGTTCCGGCAGCAGCATGGGGTCGATATAACCGGTCCACATCCCGTCGATGATGTCGGTCGCGGTCTTCGGGTCCCAGCGCGTGGCCACTGCCCACATCACTTCGGCCGGATTGGTGATGTCGATGTCGTCGTCGACGATGATCGTGATGCGTCCGAGGTAAGCCGCCGAGCCGCAGCCGAGCGCGACCATCCCCGCCATCTTGGCGTGTCCGGGATGCATCTGCTCGATGGCGATCACGTTGATGAAACGCGTGCCGCCGCCCGGCACTTTCCATACGCCTTTGATGCCCGGCACGCCGGCAGCTTCCAGCTCGTCCCAGAGCGAGGCGGCGCGGAACAGCGCGGAGCCGGCGACGCCGTATTGCACGCCGGGATGGGTCGGCAGCGCCGGCGGCGAGCCGGTGATGATCGGGCCGTTGCGGTGGTAGATCGCCTTCACCTGCAGTACCGGCTCCATTCCGCTGGAGGCGTAATAGCCGGGCCATTCCCCGAACGGCCCCTCGGGCATGGAAACCTGTTCGGGCGGCGGCATGAAGCCTTCGAGCACGATCTCGGAATCGGCGGGGAAGGGGATGCCGGTCACCTTGCCCTTGATGAGTTCGACCGGCCGGCCGAGGCGCGCGCCAGCGGCGGCGAATTCGGATGCGCCCTCCGGCGGCGTGGAAGCCGCCGCGGCACTCAATGCCGGCGGCTGGCCGACGCTGACGGCAAAGGGACAGGCTTCGCCGCGTGCCCAGTATTTCTTGCGGATGGTATCGCCGTGCTTGCCAGGCTCGATGAAGATGTTGACCGTCTTCTCGTCCTGTACCTGCACGCGGTAGGTGCCGGCATTGACCCAATCGCTGTCCGGATCCTTGGTGATCACCATGCATTCGGTGCCGATGTAGCGGCCGCCGTCACCTTTGTTCCAATGCGGCGTCGGAAATTTCAGCACGTTGACCTGATCGCCGGTCATGACGTTTTCCAGCACCGGACCGGCGGTCACGACCTGCGGCGGGATCGGATCGGTCTTCTTGCGGCGGTGCTTGCGATAGGCCTGCACCAGCTCCAGGCCTTCGCCTTGCACGAAAATCTTTGACGCGCGGACATTCACCACGACGCGGAAGTCGTCGGGATAGCCTTTGATTTTCTGAAACAACAGGATCGGCGGGATTTGCTTGGCCTGGCTCAGGGTATAGAGCGCGCCCATTTCGAGGTGCGGATCGGCGCCGTCGATGATCTCGAGCTCGCCCATCTCTTCGGCGAGTTCGAGACATTTGCGAAGGTCGCCCAGCGCGGCGTTGCGCCGGGCCTGCTCGTTACTCTCGGGCATGCTGCTCCCTGTGTTTGCGGCGCCAGTGTCCCGAATCGAAGTTCGCTTGATTTCGCAGCACTCGCGGGAGCGAACTTCGGATTCGAAGAACACTAGCAAACCTATAAGTGCTGGTGTCGTTTGGTTCAGAAATTCGATTGAAGACTCGCGGCAAGAAATGAAGCGAATTTCTGAACCACGACACTGGTAGGCCGCTTATTCCTTGAAGTCGGGCGAGATCTCTTTCTGTTGCAGATCGGAGGCGAGATGTTCTTGCATCGGCACATTGATGAAGGCGGCCCAGACCGACGGCTTGTCGTCGAGATTGAAGTGCTGATGCTCGACACCGCCGGGGATCAACGGTAGCAGCACGAGATCGCCCTTTTCCCAGTCCCAGCGCTCGCCGTTGACAATGGAATAGCCTTTTCCTTCGATCA
>DASSPI010000106.1:0-28976 GCA_035699705.1 Xanthobacteraceae bacterium | reverse complement strand
AGCTGGTTCTTGATCTGCTCGATCACCATCGGTGTGCCGCGGGTGACGATGGTGATGCGCGAGACATGCTTCTCGTGCTCGGTCTCCGACACCGTGAGCGAGTCGATGTTGTAGCCGCGGCCGGAGAACAGGCCGATCACGCGCGCCAGGACGCCGGGCTCGTTGTCGACCAGCACCGACAAGGTATGGGCTTCGATCTTCTGTTTGGCCGGCGCGGCCGGGTAATGGCTGGTTGAAGCCGGAGTTGTCGTGTTCATCGCTCGTCCTAACCCAACATCGCAAAGCCGCAAATCTCATCCCGAAGGCGCAAGCCGCGTCTCGCGAAGGATGGAGCCGCAAGCACGGGCTCTCCTTCGAGACGCATCGCATTTCATGCGATGCTCCTCAGGATGAGGATTACTTTATCGAGCCGATCCTCGGGTAGACCCATGATCGACCGCTACACCATGATCTTGCCTTCTTCGGTAATCGCCTCATCCACGCTCTCGCCGGAATCGCCGAGGATCATCTCGTTGTGCGGGCGGCCGGAGGGAATCATAGGGAAGCAGTTTTCCGCCGGATCGACCACGCAGTCGAAGATTACCGGCTTGTCGATACGGATCATCTCGCGGATCGCGGCGTCGAGCTCGCCCGGCTTCTCGCAGCGGATGCCGACGCCGCGATAGGCCTCCGCCAGCTTGACGAAATCCGGCAGCGCGTCGCTGTAGCTTTCCGAATAGCGCCCGCCATGCAGCAGTTCCTGCCACTGCCGCACCATGCCCATATACTGGTTATTGAGGATGAAGATCTTGATCGGCAGGTGGTACTGCGCCGCCGTCGACATCTCCTGCATCGTCATCAGCACGGAAGCCTCGCCGGCGATGTCGATCACCAGCGAGCCGGGATGCGCCACCTGCACGCCGACCGCCGCCGGGATGCCGTAGCCCATGGTGCCGAGCCCGCCGGAGGTCATCCAGCGGCGCGGATCCTCGAACTTGAAGAACTGCGCGGCCCACATCTGGTGCTGTCCCACTTCGGTGGTGATGTAAACGTCGCGGTCCTTGGTCAGCTCATAGAGCCGCTGGATGGCGTATTGCGGCTTGATCAGGTCATCCGAGTTCCGGTAGGCGAGGCTCTTGCGCGCGCGCCAGGTGTCGATCTGCTTCCACCAGTTCGCCAGCGCCGCCTTGTCCGGCTGCGCGCCGATCGAGCGCCAGACCTGCAGCATGTCGGCAAGCACATTGGCGCAATCGCCGACGATGCCGATGTCGACATGCACGTTCTTGTTGATCGACGAGGGATCGATATCGACATGGATCTTCTTCGAGCCGGGGGAGAAGGCGTCCACTCGGCCGGTGATGCGGTCGTCGAAACGCGCGCCGATGCAGATCATCACGTCGCAATCATGCATCGACCAGTTGGCTTCGAAAGTGCCGTGCATGCCGAGCATCCCGAGCCATTGAGGATCGGATGCCGGATAGGCGCCGAGCCCCATCAGCGTGGAGGTGATCGGATAGCCGGTAAGCCGCACGAATTCGCGCAGCAGGTTGCTCGCCACGGTGCCGGAATTGATGATGCCGCCGCCGGTATAGAACAGCGGACGCTTGGCCTTGGCGATCATCTCGACCGCGGCCTTGATCTTGTCCGGGTCGCCCTTCAGCTTCGGGCGATAGGTCTTGTGCTCGACATTCTTCGGCCGCTCATACATGCCCTTGGCGAACTGGATGTCCTTCGGGATATCGACCACCACCGGGCCCGGCCGGCCGTTGGCGGCGACATAGAAGGCCTCGTGCAGCACGCGCGGCAGGTCCTCGATGTTCTTCACCAGATAATTGTGCTTGGTGCAGGGGCGCGTGATGCCCACGGTGTCGCATTCCTGGAAGGCGTCGTTGCCGATCAGGTGAGTCGGAACCTGACCGGTGATGCAGACGATCGGAATGGAATCCATCAGCGCGTCGGTCAGGCCGGTCACCGCGTTGGTGGCGCCGGGGCCGGAGGTCACCAGCACGCAGCCGACCTTGCCGGTCGAGCGCGCATAGCCTTCCGCCGCATGCACCGCGCCCTGCTCGTGGCGGACGAGGATGTGCTTGATGTTCTTCTGCTTGAACAGCTCGTCATAGATCGGCAGCACCGCGCCGCCGGGATAGCCGAAGAGGTGCTGCACGCCCTGATCGCTCAAGGCCTCGATCACCATTTCCGCGCCGCTCATTTCCTTTGTCATCATCCGCTCCACCAACCAAGAACTCTTCCTTCAAGGCGCACCGAGTCTGCTCTCCCTCTGCCGTTCTTTAGGGGAGAGGGCTGGGGGTGAGGGGCGAAACTCCAATTCCCTGACGCCCTCTCACCCGGCTCGCTTCGCGCCGCCCCTCCCCGTAACGGGGAGAGGGAAAGGCCTACCCGCCGGAATCAAAAAGGGGCCCGAGAGCCCCTGTTTCCGCGCACCGCCATTCGCAGGGATTCAGCCCGCGGCGATGCGCTTCCTTACTACCAGAGTAATTAAATTACGTGCGCTCATGCTTAATACTCATTTCCTTGCGCGGCTTATAAGGATGGCAGCCTCGCCGGTCAAGCCTTTTTCGCCCATTCCGCCACCCGCGCCAAGATCTCCTCCGCCCTGAGCCAAGGCCAGTCCGACATCTGATTGCGGAACCAGGTGGCCTGCCGTTTGGTGTAACGCTTGGTGTCGCGCTTGCCGCCCTCCGCCGCCTCGTCGAGCCCGATTTCGCCCCGCAGGTGGCGGATCAGCCAGGGCACGCCATGCGCCTTCATCGCCGGCAGCATCGGATTAAGCCCGCGCGCGGCGAGCCGCTCCACTTCCGCCAGCGCCCCGCCCGCCAGCATGGCGTCAAAGCGCGTGTCGATCCGCCGCCCGAGCTCCTCGCGATCGACATCAAGGAAAAACCGCGCGGCGCGCGCGGGCTCGAGCACCGCCGCCATGCCCTCGCGGTGCCAATCGGATAACGAACGCCCGGTCGCCAGCACGACTTCCAGCGCGCGGGTGATCCGCGAGCGATCGCCCGGCATCAGCCGCTGCGCGCTTTCCGGATCGCGCTCGCTCAGTTCGGCATAGAGCGCCGCCACGCCCTCGCTCGTAAGCCGGCCGCGCACTGAAGCGCGGATGTCCGCCGGGATCGGCGGCACGGCCGCGAGCCCACGCGTCAGCGCCATGAAATAAAGCCCGGTACCGCCCACCACGATCGGTACCTGCCCCGCCTCCTTCGCTTCCTTGAGCGCAACCTCCGCATCCCGCAACCAGCGACCGACGGAATAATTCTCCGCTGCGTCGACATGGCCATAGAGCTTGTGGGGCGCCTGGGATTCTTCCTCCGCCGTCGGACGCGCAGTGATCACGCGCAGGTCGCGATAGACCTGCATGGAATCCGCATTGATGATGACGCCGCCGAGTTTCGCCGCCAGTTGCAACGCCAGCGCGGACTTGCCGCTGGCGGTCGGGCCTGCAATAAGCACCGCTTCCTCAAGACCACCGGCAGTTTGACCGTTCATCGCATGACTCACGTCGCCACCCTGATCTCCAACCCAGCCAAACCGGCCGTGATCACGGCCTTGGTTGACGCCGTGCGTTCAGAATTGCCCCGCCCCGGCAAGCCGCAATGGCTGGCGCACAACATCGCCGCCGACATCCCTTTCGCCCCGCCGCCGGGCGCGGACAGCCGCGCGCTTGCCGGCATGCTGGGCGAACGCTTTCCCGACGCCATCGACATAGTGGTGCAGCCTGCAGAAGGCCGGCGCAAGCAGCTTTTCCTGGCCGACATGGACTCCACCATGATCGGACAGGAATGCATCGATGAACTGGCCGACTTCGTGAATCTGAAAACGCATGTCGCCGCCATCACCGAGCGCGCGATGCGCGGTGAGATCGCCTTCGAACCGGCCCTGCGCGAGCGCGTGGCGCTGCTGAAGGGTTTACCCGCGACGGTGATCGAGGAGGTCATCCGCGACCGCATCTGCGTGACGCCGGGCGCGCGCACGCTGGTGATGACGATGCGGGCCAACGGCGCCTATACCTGCCTGGTGTCGGGCGGATTCAAGTCGTTCACCGATCGCGTCGCGGCGATGATTGGCTTCGATGAGAACCGATCCAACACCCTGGAAGTAGGGCCCGACGGCAGGCTCGCCGGCCTCGTGCGCGAGCCGATCTTCGGGCGCGAGGCCAAGTTGCAGACATTGCTCGACCTGCGCCGGGAGCACGGCGTCGCCAAGCAAGCGACGATGGTCGCCGGCGACGGCGCGAACGATCTGTCGATGATCCGGGAGGCGGGGCTCGGCGTGGCCTATCACGCCAAGCCGGCGGTCGCGGAAGCCGCGCATGCGCGCATCGACCACGGCGACCTCACGGCGCTGCTCTATCTGCAGGGCTATAAGCGGGAAGAATTTGTGGAGGGGTAGCCATTCGTGGCACGCGCCGGAATCCACCGCCGTCATGCCCGGCCTTGTGCCGGGCATCCACGCTCTTCACGTCAGCTTCGCTCTTAAGACGTGGATGGCCGGGGACAAGCCCGGCCATGACGCAAAACAACAGGTGCTCGCCCCTACTGCAGATTCAGCGCCACAAACCGGGTTTCGCCGTCCTTGTTGGCGACCAGGAACAGCGCCGACTTGCGACCTTCCTTTTTGAGCTGGTCGACGCGCCTTTGCACGTCGGCCGCGCTCACCACCGCCACCTGCGAAATCTCCACGATGGTGTCGCCCGGCTTCATCTGCTTTTCGGCCGCGGATGAATTCTGCTCCACCGCCGTGACCACCGCGCCCTTCACATTGTCCTTGATGTTGTACTTCCGGCGCAGGTCGTCATTGATGTCGGCGAGATCGAGGCCGAGCGCCTTCTTCACCGCCGCCGGCTTTTCTTCCGCCGGCCCATTCGCCGTGATCGAAGCCAGCTTTTTGTCGCTGTCCTCCAGCCGGCCGACCTTCACGCTCTTCTTCTCTTCCTTGCCCTTGCGGATAATGACGACCTCGACTTCCTTGTCGACCGGCGTATCCGCCACCATGCGCGTGAGATCGCGCGTTTCCTTGATGTCCTTGCCGTCGAATTTCAGGATCACGTCGCCGGTCTCGATGCCGGCGGCCTTGGCCGGTCCCTTCTCGTCGATGCCGGCGATCAGCGTGCCGCGCGCGGGCTTGATATTGAGCGCCTCGCCGATCTCTTCGGTCACCGGCTGGATCTTCACGCCAAGCCAGCCGCGGCGGGTCTCGCCGTATTGCCGCAACTGATCGATCACCGCCACCACGGTTTTCGATGGCACCGCGAAGCCGATGCCGATCGAGCCGCCCGAGGGCGAGATGATCGCGGTGTTCACGCCGATCACTTCGCCTTCCAGATTGAACAGCGGACCGCCGGAATTGCCGCGGTTAATCGAGGCGTCGGTCTGGATGTAATTGTCATAGGGTCCGGAATTGATGTCGCGGTTGCGGGCGGAAACGATCCCCGCCGTCACCGTGCCGCCGAGCATGAAAGGGTTGCCGATCGCGATCACCCATTCGCCCAGCCGCAGCTTGTCCGAGTCGCCGAAATTCACCGCCTTCAGCGGCTTGGTCGGCGTGACCTTGAGCACCGCAAGATCGATCTTCTGATCCCGGCCGATCACTTCCGCCTTCAGGCGGGTGCCGTCGTTGAGGATGACGTGAACCTCGTCGGCCTCGGAGATAACGTGATTGTTGGTCACCACAATGCCGGCGGCATCAATGATGAAGCCGGAGCCAAGCGAGTTCACCCGGCGCGGCGAGCCACCACGCCCGCCCCGGTCACCCTCGCGGCGGTTCTTGAAGAATTCGTCGAAGAATTCCTCGAACGGCGAGCCGGGCGGAAGCTGCGGCGTGGGCGACGCTTTCGCGCCCAAAGACTGCGAGGTGGAAATATTGACGACCGCGTCGATCACCTTCTCGGCCACATCGGCGATGGCGTCGGGGCCGCGCGCCGCCGCGGGCGACAACAGGGCTGGCAAAGCGATCGCCGCGCCCGCAAGCGTGACGATCGTGCAACGTCCAACCTGTCGGGCAATGTCGGTCAGATGAGCAAGCATGGCAGCCAAATCTCCTGCGATTTCCAACGAGACTGCCCCTGTCCATGCACGGACGCAAGGGCGGCAACAGGCGCTAAGAATAGCGCTTTTTTGTACGCCAACCGCTTCACTTTTGCTCGCTTGAGCTAGGCTTGCAGACGGATCGGACGGAATTGCGGCTTTGCGGGCCGCTTTAACCCCGGATTGCCCAAATCAGGAGGATTCCGAGAGCGGCCGAGACGATGCCGACGATCCGCAGCGACCCGTCCTGCGTCTGCTGAACCGATTCCATGGCGCGCTTGGCGGTGGCCGGAAAGGCGGAAAACACCAATCCCTCGATCACAAAGACCAGGCCAAGCGCGACGATGAAATCAGACATGGGTCACCGTGGCGCTATGGCTCTGTCCTTTACCTTGCGCCCTGCGTCTGCGGCGCTCCCGGTTGCGGCGCCGGTGCGGCGGGTGCGGCGGCCGCGCCGGATGCAGCAGGCGCTGCGGCCGCTCCGGCCGCCGCGGGCGCCCCTTTGCCGCTCGGAGCGACGAAGAAGCGGAAGAATTCCGAATCCGGCTTCAGCAGCATGCGCGTGTCGTTATGCTGAAACGCGGTCTCGTAAGCCTGCATCGACCGGTAGAAGGAGAAGAAATCGGTATCCTTGTTGAAGGCCTCGGCGAAAATGCGATTGCGCGTGGCATCGCCCTCGCCGCGTGTCTGTTCGGCTTTTGACGTTGCATCGGCGACCAGCACGGTGACGTCGCGATCCGCGCGGGCGCGGATTTCCTGACCGCGCTGGGCGCCTTGCGCGCGGAACTCGGCTGCCTCGCGTTGCCGCTCGGTCTGCATGCGCTGATAGACCGCTTGGCTATTTGCCTCCGGCAGGTCGGCACGGCGGATACGCACGTCCACCACCGAGATGCCGTAAGACTCGGCTTCACGATCCAGCTGCTCGCGGATGCGCGCCATCAATTGCGAGCGCTCATCGCGCACGACCTCCGTGAACGAGGCTTCGCCCAGCACGCGGCGCAAGGCCGAGTTCATCAGGTTGTTGAGCTGGGTATTGGCACCGGAGATCGAGCCGAGGGTTTGATAAAACCGCAATACGTCGACAATGCGGTAACGCGCGAAGGCATCTACCACGAGGCGCTTCTGGTCCGATGCGATCAATTCCTGCGCCGCGGCCTCGAGATCGAGAATCCGGCGGTCGAAGGTGATCACGCTGTCGACGAAAGGCAGTTTCATATGTAGACCGGGCTCGGTCACGACCCGGACCGGCTGACCGAGGCGTACGATCAGTGCCTGTTGCGTCTGATAGACCGAGTAAAGCGAGCTATAGGCGACGATCAGCGCCGCCAGCAGGATGACGAGCAGGACGCCGCCGGTGATACCGTGTCTCATCGGGTGCCTCCCTGCGCCGGACGTTGCGGGCCCAGCTCACGTAACGGCAGATACGGCACGGCGCCGTTGCCCTGCCCGTCCATAATGATCTTGTCGGTACCGGCGAAGAGACGTTCCATGGTTTCCAGATACATGCGTTCGCGCGTGACCTGCGGGGCCTGTCGGTATTGCTCCAGAATCTGCAGGAAGCGCGAGGTCTGACCGGTGGCTTCCGCCACCGTCTGCTCGCGATAGGCTTCTGCCGATTGCAGGATCTGCGCCGCCCGCCCGCGCGCCTCGGGGACGACCCGGTTGGCATAGGTCTGCGCTTCGTTCTGCGCGCGCTCGAGATCGGCGCGGGCCGCCTGCACGTCGCGGGCCGCGTCGATCACCGGTCCCGGGTTATCGACCTTCTGCAGTTGCACCTGCTGTACCAGGATGCCGGAGCCGTAGAAATCGAGCGTTCGCTGCATCAGGTCCTGCACCGCAGTCTCGGTGTTCTGCCGCGCGCCGGTGAGCAATGGTTGAATCTGCGAACGCCCGACCACCTCGCGCATCGCGCTTTCCGCAACCGCCTTCACCGTGCCTTCCGGGTTTTGGATATTGAAAAGATAGTCGCCTACGCCGCCGGGCTTCACCCGCCAAAACACCGAGAAATCGACGTCGACGATATTCTCGTCGCCGGTGAGCATCAGGCTCTCCTCCGGCACGTCGCGCACGCTGGTGCCGCCCCGCCGGCTATCGCCGAGGACGCGCAGGCCGATGTCGATCTGGTTGACGCGCAACGCCTTGGGCGTGATCGCGTCTTCGATCGGATAAGGCAGATGGTAGTTCAGGCCAGGCTGCGCCTGCCGCACGTACTGGCCGAAGCGCAGCACGACGCCGAGCTCATCGGGCTCCACCCGGAACAGACCGGACAGACCCCAGACCACGATGGCAACGGCGGCGATGATGCCGAAACCCCTGCCGCCGAGCGAGCCGCCCGGCAGCACCGTGCGCAGCTTGTCCTGGCTCTTGCGCAGCCAATCTTCGAGATCCGGCGGTGTCGGCCCTGACGACTGAGGCCCCGAACCCCACGGTCCCTTGGGCCCGGACCCCCATGGTCCGCCACCCTGATTACTCCACGGCATGAATAGTCTCCTCGCGGGGCGATAGGCCCGGCTGCATTCATTTAAGTTATAGGGGAGTGACCTGCCGCTTACAACGCACGTTCATATTGCGACGGCTACCGGCGCGCCCGTTCATAGGTGATGAAGCTCACGTCCGCATCATCGCCCGGCGCGGCGTCCTGCCGCACACGGGCGGTTTCCCGCCACATTTTGTTGTCGATCGGCGGGAAAAACGTGTCCCCGGCCGGCGACGCGTGCACCAAGGTGATTTCCAGCCGGTCGGCGATGGCCAGGCAGTCGCTGAAAATACCGGCGCCGCCGATGATGGCAATGCTGTCGGTCCCGCGCCGCCGCGCATCCTCGCGTGCCCTGTCCATGGCCGCTTCCAGGCTGTTCGCGACGATAACGCCTTCGGCGGCAAAGCCGGGATCGCGGCTGATGACGATGTTGGTGCGATCCTTCAGCGGCTTGCCGATCGAATCGTAGGTCTTGCGCCCCATCACCACCGGACGTCCGACGGTGAGCCTGCGGAAATGCTGCATGTCGGATTTCAGCCGCCACGGCAGCGTGCCGCCGCGGCCGATCACGCCGTTTTCCGCCACGGCGGCGACCAGCACGACCTGCGGACCGGTCACACCGCCACCTGCGCCTTGATATGCGGATGCGGATCGTAGCCTTCCAGCACGAAGTCCTCGTAGGCAAAACCGAAGATATCCTTCACCTCCGGATTGAGCTTCATCATCGGCAGCGCGCGCGGCGCGCGCGAGAGCTGCAGCCGCGCCTGTTCGACATGGTTGAGATAAAGATGCGCGTCGCCGAACGTATGCACGAACTCGCCCGGCTTCAGCCCGCTCACCTGCGCCATCATCAGCGTGAGCAGCGCATAAGACGCGATATTGAATGGCACGCCGAGAAAGACGTCCGCCGAGCGCTGATAGAGCTGGCAGGAAAGCCGGCCCCTGGCGACATAGAACTGGAACAGGCAGTGGCAGGGCGGCAGCGCCATCTTGTCCACCTCCGCCGGATTCCAGGCGGTGACGATCAGCCGGCGCGAGTCCGGGCTGCGCTTGATCATCTCGACCACATTGGCGATCTGGTCGATAGTGTTGCCGTCCTTGGCCGGCCAGGAGCGCCACTGTTTGCCGTAGACCGGGCCGAGCTCGCCGCGCTCGTCCGCCCATTCGTCCCAGATGCGAACGCCATGATCGTTGAGGTATCTGATATTGGTGTCGCCGCGCAGGAACCAGAGCAGCTCGTAAATGATCGACTTCACGTGCAGCTTCTTGGTGGTGACCAGCGGAAAACCTTGCCCAAGGTCGAAGCGCATCTGATGGCCGAAAACCGAGAGCGTGCCGGTGCCGGTGCGGTCGCCCTTCTCCACGCCGTCGGCGAGGATGCGCTCCATCAGGTCGTGGTATTGCCGCATGGCTGGTTCTTGGGATTCCGGTCTTATTCGACTCGAGGCTCGGGCCTAAAGATAGCGTCGCGCCGCCGCCCGCAACAGCGGCTTGAATAAACGATTCCCGTAGCAAAAAAGAAAGGGCGGCCGCATGGCCGCCCTCCCGTTAGGACTCACGCCCGGTCAGTTGGAGGGGCCGGCCGCCTTGATCACCGCGCCCCAGCGCTCGATCTCGCTTTTCACCAGATCGGCCAACGCCTGCGGTGTGCGTTTTTCCTTGGGAGGAATTTCGCTGCCGAGTTCAAATAGCCGCTTGCGCACGTTTTCGTCGTCGAGCGCCTTTACGACCGCCGCATTGAGCTTGTCGAGGATCGGCTTGGCGGTGCCCTTGGGCGCGAACAGCGCATTCCAGGCGGAAGCCTGCCAATCCGGCAGGCCTGCCTCCTTCGAGGTCGGCACGTTGGGAAGCGCCGGATTGCGCTCGGCGGTGCCGATCGCATAGCCCTTGATGGTGCCGGCATTGATCTGCGGCGTCACGTTGACGATTTGGTCGCACATGTAATCGACCTGTCCGCCGACCAGCGCGTTCATAGCGGGACCAGTGCCGCCATAGGGGATCGTGGTCGGTTTCACCTGCAGAATGTGATTGAGCGCGAGGCAGGTAGTATAGGACACCGAACCCACGCCGGCGTGCGCCACGTTGAGCTTGTCGGCGTTCGCCTTCACATAGGCGACGAATTCCTTCAGGTCCTTCGCCGGGAAATCCTTTTTCGCCAGGATGAGGACCGGGGTGCCGGCCAAGACGCTGATCGGCTCGAAATCGGTCGACGGGTTATAGGCAAGCTTGGGATAGAGCGCGACCGAGGCGGCGTGGGTGCCCATGTGGCCGGTGATCAGCGTATAGCCGTCGTTGGTGGCGTTCTTGGCCTTGGTGGATGCGGTGGTGCCGCCGGCTCCCACCACATTCTCCACCACGATCTGCTGGCCGAGCGTGCGTGACATGTGCTCAGCGACGATGCGCGAAATCACGTCGGTCGGACCGCCCGCGGCAAAGGGAACGATCAGGGTGATCGGCCGCGACGGGTAATCCTGCGCGATGGCGCCGTGATTCTGGAATGCAAGGGCAAGGCCGGCAATCGCGCCGGCAGCAATCTTGAATAATGACATCGTCGTCTCCTCCCGCGGCCTTGTGAACGAGCGCGTTGGGGCAATTCTGGCTTATCGCGGGAGCGCTGAAAAGGGCCGATTCCGCCGCAGACCAAAGGCTAAGGCAGGCTGTTATCTTCGCGCTGCCCTTTTGGCCGTCTTCTTCTTTCTCTTCGCTGGAGATTTCCGCACCTTCTTGGCTGACGATTTCCGCGCCTTCTTGGCTGGAGACTTCCGCGCCTTCTTAACCTTCTTCTTGGCCCGCTTCCGCGGGCGGCGTCTGCGGGCGCGGGTCAGGATATCGACCACCAGCGCGGGCGCAACCGCCAAAGCAGGCCGCATCGCGGCGAGATCCTCTTGCGCCAGCAGCATATCCTCGGCCGCCAAATCGATCCGCGCCGCTTTCTTCCTCTTTGCCATCAGCTTTGCTCCACCGTTATCGCTCCAATATCGGCATAGCTGCGTTGGCTAAGACGTCTCCACCAGTACTTCCCGCTTCTTCCGCAGCGCGGGCAATGCGGCGAGCACCAGCAGGATGCCGGCCAAGGCCAGCAGCCCACCCGATATCGGCCGGGTGAAGAACACGCTCACGTCGCCGCGCGCGATCAGCATGGCCCGGCGAAGGTTCTCTTCCATCAGCGGCCCGAGCACGAAGCCGAGCAGCATCGGCGCCGGCTCGAAGTCATGCTTGATCAGCCAATAACCGACCAGGCCGAAAGCCGCCGCCATCACCACGTCGAAGGGCGAGTTGTTGATCGAAAAAATGCCGATGCAGCAGAACACCAGGATCGACGGATAAAGCAAACGATAGGGCACGCGCAGCAGCGTCACCCACAGGCCGACCAGCGGCAGGTTGATGATCACCAGCATCAAATTGCCGACCCACATCGAGGCGATCATGCCCCAGAACAGATCCGGCTGCTTCGTCATCACCTGCGGCCCCGGCACGATGCCGTGGATGGTCATGGCGCCGACCATCAGCGCCATCACCGCATTCGGTGGAATGCCGAGCGTGAGGAGCGGAATGAAGGAGGTTTGCGCGGCGGCATTGTTGGCGCTTTCCGGCCCGGCAACGCCCTCGATGGCGCCGCGGCCGAACTTCTGCGGATGTCTGGAAATTCGCTTTTCCAGCGTGTAAGCGGCAAAGGACGCGATCACCGCGCCGGCGCCCGGCAGGATGCCGATGATCGAGCCGATCACGGTGCCGCGGCCGATAGCCGGCGCCGCTGCCTTCAGGTCGGCCCGCGTCGGCATCAGGCCGGTGATCTTGGCATGCAGGATTTCGCGGCTCTCCGGGCTGGCCTCGAGATTGCGGACGATCTCCGCAAAGCCGAAGACGCCCATTGCCACCACGACGAAGCTGATGCCGTCCGCGAATTCCGGCAACTGGAAGGTCATGCGGCCGACGCCGCTTTCGAGATCCGAGCCGACCATCGACATCAACAGACCGGCGAGAATCATGCCGATGGCCTTGATCAGCGAGCCCTTGGCCAGCACCACCGCGAAAATCAGGCCGAGCACCATCAAAGAGAAATATTCCGCCGGCCCGAATTTCAGCGCGATAGCGGTCAGCGGCGCGCCCAGGGCCGCCACCAGAATGGTGGCGATGCAGCCCGCGCTGAACGAGCCGATCGCCGCGATCGCGAGCGCCGGTCCCGCCCGCCCCTGCCGCGCCATCTGGTGGCCGTCGAGCGTCGTTACCACCGATGTGGCCTCGCCCGGGATATTGACCAGGATCGCCGTGGTGGAGCCGCCATATTGTGCGCCGTAATAAATGCCGGCGAGCATGATCAGCGCGCCGGTCGGCGGCAGCCCGAAGGTGATCGGAAGCAGCATCGCGATGGTGGCGACCGAGCCGACGCCGGGCAGCACCCCGATCAGCGTGCCGACCAGCGCGCCGAGCAGGCAATAGACCACGTTCATCGGGACCGGGATCGAGATTACCCCGAGATCGAAAAAGGTGACTTGGAAAACGACGCCGAAGCCCAGCGCGAGATTAGCCAAGAGGTCATACATGCTGCGACTTCCTGATCAGAACCGTGGCCATAGCT
Source organism: Xanthobacteraceae bacterium (assembly GCA_035699705.1). Lineage (GTDB taxonomy): Bacteria > Pseudomonadota > Alphaproteobacteria > Rhizobiales > Xanthobacteraceae > CANKHA01. Next base: position 15,901 of record DASSPI010000106.1, on the reverse strand, counting down.
GGAACGGCAAACCAAGCAGATAGACGAAAATCAACACGCAGAACGCGGTCAGCGCCGCCGCCATGATGAGCGATTCGACCCAGCGGGTTTCTTTGGAGGCGGCGGCGGAAATCACGAAAGTGACAAAGCTGGCGATGATCAGGCCGAAAGCCGGCACCCGGATCAGGGTCTCGCTGAACTGAAAAGTGAAGCCGCGGATGAGGAAAGCAAAGGAGAGGATGGCGAGGGTCACGAGCAGCGGGCCACGCACCGCGTAGCCGCCGACCGGCTCGCCTTTGGTCACCAGACCCGACACGGTAATGAGCGCGGCGACGATCGCGAGCCCGCTGGCGAAAAGCCGCGGGGCCGTGCCGGCGCCGAAGGAAAACCCGCGCATGCCGGCGAGATCGGCGCCGGCCCAGAAGGCGAGCAGCGCCAGCGCCATCAGCGCGAGCCCGCCGTAATAATCGCGGTGGTTGGGAACATGAACGCGCAGGCCGAGGATAACGGCCCCCAGCAGCCCCAGGACGAAACCAAGGACGCGCAGGAATATGCCGATGCTGGAGAAGGTGTCGAAATGCCAGGCGGTGATAAAGGCGAAGGCCGCCAGTGCGATCGGCGAGCCGGCTGCCCAGAGATCGAGGGTATGATGGCCGGTCGTCAGCCGTTTGCGCTGCCGTCCCGCCGGGCGGGTACCTTCCGACATGCAGCCTTCCTCCCCTGCCGCGTCGTCCGTTTTCAGCGCGGACTTATTGCCGGCATCCTAGGTAGCATATCCCGATACAGTCCGGCAAAAAGTGGCGGCTTATACTTTTAAACGAGGCCCGCGTAGCCGAGCGCGCCGGCGGCGAGGAACAGCCAAATCGGATTGAGCCGCGTCGCAAAGGTGATGCCTGCGGTCGCCGCGGTGATGGCGTAAGCAAGCCAGCTATGATCGGCGGCCTGGGCAACGATGATGCCGGCGGAACCGATCAGGCCGACCGAAATCGGGATCAGGCCAGCCTGGATCGCCATGCGCCAGCGCGCGTATTTGAACTTCTCCCAGGTTCCGCTGACGTAATAAGCCAGCACGGAACTCGGCCCGCACATGCCGAGCGTCGCCAGCAGTGCACCAAGCGGTCCCGCGACATGGTAGCCGATCAGCGTCGAGATCATGAAGTTCGGCCCCGGCGCGGCCGTGGAGATCGCAAAGATGTCGGCGAATTCGCGTTCCGTCAGCCAGCCCGACACCTCGACCGCCTGGCGGTGGATCTCCGGGATCGCCGAATTGCCGCCGCCGACCGCGGCGATGGAGAGCAGGCCGAAATGCAGCAGCAGCGTGAGCAGGGTTGCGCTGTCGGTCTTCATCTCGGCTTCCTCCAGCCGATGATGATGCCGATGGGCAGGAAGATGCCGAGCGCCCACCACAATGGCAGTTTCAGCAGGCCGACCGCGATCACCACCGCCGCCATCAGCGTGATCGACACCCATTGCTTGTTCTGGAACAAAGGCAGCGCCATGCGGCCCATGGTGCCGATCGTGAGCCCCGCCGCGGCGGTGGTGACGCCGCCGAGAAAGCGTTGCAACTCCGGCAATTCACCGTAGCGTGCGTAGAGCGCGCCGAGGATGACCATCAGGACGAGCGAGGGCCCGCATAGTCCGGCCATCGCAACCAGCGAGCCCGGCACCCCGCGCACGCGCGCGCCGAACACCACGGCGAAATTCACCACGTTCGGTCCGGGCAGGAATTGGCAAAGCGCAAAGACCTCGTTGAACTCGGTCGCGGTCATCCATTTGCGCTCGTCCACCGTCATGCGGCGGGCCCAGGCGAGCGTGCCGCCAAAACCGAAGATCGAGACGATGGCAAAACTGCTGAACAGGCTCCAGAGCGTGGGGCGAAGCACCGGAACGGGAGCGGGAGCGGGAGACTCGGACATCCCGCGATCAATATCGCCGTGGCGCCGGCCTGACAATTGACCGGATGGCGAAGCGCCACGGCTGCTTATGCTCTAACTCAGCCTCCGCTTTTTTGGAGAGCGCAAGAGGCGCGTCGCAAGCAGCGCGGGCGCTCTGATGCCCGCGCGGCATAGGCTTCCACATGCTTTATTGAAGGAGTCGTGTGCCTGCCAACGGCATCAGTTCTGCAGATCGAGGAGCGGAGACTGAGGTACGTCCTGTTTTTGGCAGAACTCAATCCAGCAAAGCGCCTGACCGCAGATGAACGCTATCAGGTATCAGATCTGTTTAGCAGGGCTCCGTGACAGGTGAAGAAACGCCGCGTCCCCACGGGGACACGGCGTCGTAATCAAGCAATGCGTGCTGGGTATTAACCGCAGCGGACTGCGCCGACATGCCGGCCGCGATGATTGCCGACGCGCGGTGCCCAATGCCGACCGCTATGCAGGGCGCGGCACCAGCCAGAACCGTAGGACGCGTAGACGGCGCGCGGGCCATGTACCACGAAGGCGACCGAGGTTGGTGCATACGAGTGCGTGACGACGCCCCGGTTATAGTTCCCGCTGCGCACAACGACGCGGGTGTTGCTGCGGTTGTTGCCGGCGGCGGTGCTGGTGGTGGTCCGGGTGGTTACTCTCTTCCGGTCTCCGTTCGTCACCACGCGCTTGGTGGTCGTAGTCTTCTTCACGTCCGCTTGCGCGAGTTGCAGGCCCGCCTGCGCGTTGGCGGGCTTCATTGTGGTGTTCGCGCTGAACAGAATGGCCAGCGCCGCCACTGCGGCAAGCTGGGCATAGTTGCGTTTCGACAGCATAAAACGATTCCTTTGTGTGTGGAGACACAGAACAAGAACTTCGAGCCAAGGTTGTTCCGGCAAAGCGAAAATAATTATTAGATTTCCGGCGCTTACTGAACTTCCGTTTAGATTGGCAGCCCGCGCGCACTTTGATTACTGCCCTGCGCTAACGCTGCATGCCGAAGACACTGCAGGATGAGATCCGTGCGATCAGAATGCGCCGCCCTTTTCGGTATTTGCCTCTATCTCCGTGGCCTCGGCAAAATATTCCTCGGCCATGAGCCGCAGATCTCTCGCCGTCTTCAGATCCATGCAGCTGCGCGAGAGCCGCTGACAGCGATCGGCTTGCTGGCGCAAATAAGGAGGACTCAACTGTGTCACCGCAGCCGCCTCATCGTGCGATCGCCGCAACGGTGTTTGGGTTGGGAAGCACGACGATCTTGGTGCCGATATCCACCCGGGCGTAGAGGTCGATCACGTCGGCATTCAGCATGCGGATGCAGCCGCTCGACACCTTATGGCCGATCGTTGCCGGCATGTTGGTGCCGTGAATGCGGTAAACCGTGCTGCCGAGATAGATCGCGCGCGCACCGAGCGGATTGCTTTCGCCGCCCGCCATCCAGCGTGGCAGGTAAGGCTGACGCACGATCATCTCCTCCGGCGGCGTCCAATCCGGCCACTCCGCCTTGCGGGTCACGGCCTGCGCGCCGGACCAGGTAAAGCCTTCGCGCCCGACGCCGATGCCGTAGCGGATCGCCTTGCCGTCGCCGAGTAAGTAATAGAGGTGGGTATTGGCGGTGTCGACGACGACGGTGCCGGCGGCGAGCGTGGTGGGATATCCGACGACCTGGCGCTGCAGGTTGCCCGCGATCTGCGCAGCGGCGGCGGCCCGGCCGCCCATGGCCTCTTCAAACAACACTGCTGCATTGCCTGGATAGGAAGGTTGCGGCGCCGCGAGCGCCGCGCCAAAGGAGAACACCACTCCGGCGGCCAGCAAGCTGGCGGTTTTGAGCGCGGACGTTTGGACGGTCATGGGAGTCCCCTTTACCTCCAGGGACAAGTCATCCTAGGAGAAAACGTTCCTAGGATTCGCAATAATACTGCGAAAGCGCGCCAATAAATCTTGGGTCAGTCCGAGAATTATTTATGGATATCGGGTTATTTGCTAACGAAAACAGTGATTACGGGTTTATTTCATGTATTCGTAAAGTAAATATTGAACTTCCATGCCTTGTGCACGTTGCCACCCTGCAAGCGCAGAGGGCTCCAAATGTTCAAATTCATCGTCATCAACTCCATCGCCGCCGTGATCATTGTCGCTCTTTCGCTTGCGCTGGTGATTGTCCTGGCCTCCATGGCTCCGGAGGCGAAGGCCGAGATCCTGCCGGCGTCGCTCCTATCCGATGTCGTGGCGACGGCGCCCGCCTGCTTGTTGCAGGGCTGGCCGCATTACGAACCGCATTGCTATTTCGATCTAAGAACAGGCAATGCAGAAAGCCGCATCGTGCGGGTCATCGCCGTCCGCTAACCGGCGCAGGGCATGCAACAGAGAGGCAAGCCATGAATTTACTCGCGCGCGCCTGGCGCCTTTGCGGTGGAGCTTCTTCCCGCCCGGAGTTGTTCGTGCATGATCCTGCGGCTGCGATGCCGTACAATCTTGATGATCCATTCCACGGCGCTGAATTTCAAGCGAAGGTTGGCAAGCTTCTTGCCGCCGTCCGTGCAGGAGAGACCCAGCCGATCCGCGAGCAGGACAATTAGCAAGCCCTGCCATTCACGATCCCGGTAGACACAAAGCTGACAGCCACTGCTCGACTCTGGATGGGTCTAGCGATGTTTACAATCCCTTACCCCGGGTGGTGATTTAACGAAAGTCGACGCTGCGAAGAACTAATCCGGGAGGATTTCCTTCCCGTCCGACCTCCAGATATTTCCGCGCCGCGCGGGCTTCAATGAGATCTCGCAGTCTAAGGAATTGCTCTTCGCGTTGCAGTGGACTTTTTGCTCCGCTGGTCAGATCCAGCTCGTCCATGGCGGCAGTGCTGATAGCACAGGGCACATCTGTCTGGCCGTCCTTCATCGTGAACAGGACAACCATCCGATTGAAGTCGTAGGACAGAAATTGTGCGGATGTGAGGGTCATACCCCTGCCTGAGAATCGGAGGAATCAGTCACCTGCAACGTGCGTCTGGTCAATCTTCAAGAATAAAGGTCACTTTCAGATTGACGCGGTATTCAGCGATCTTCCCCTTCTTGATCACGCATTTCTGGTTATCGATCCAAACGCCTTCTACGTTCTTTAAAGTTTTGACAGCGCGAGAGACGCCGGCCTGAACGGCGTCCTCAAAACTCTTGGGGGATGCGGAAATAAGTTCCGTAACGCGTGCGACCGACATGATTTTCTCCTAACAAGGGTTGCGACTGGCTAGACCAAGGCGACCGTACGCCCGTCAGCCCCCCGCATCTTATCGAATTGACCACTTCCGAAAAGAGACATTCCGGCCCGGGTAGCGTTTTTCCATTCAGACCGCGAGGAGCGTACGGGAACTCGCAAAGCCAGGTGTGCACCAAATTGGCCACAATATACGCCGTGCGACGGGCATTGCAGGAACGCCTTTGGCTCGGGCGCGTTGGCGCTATCGCTGCAGGAACAGTGTCTCTCCAGATCGGACACCCTTTAGGATAAACATGAAAGCAATGCGCCATGTCTAACGAAGTGACTATGCCCGTGTGGCGGGAAAAGCACCTGCGGGCGGCAACCCGCGCCGCCGGCGTCGCATTATGGTCTTGGAATGTCGACACCGACGCAATCACGCTGGATGAACGCGCATATGACCTGTGGGAGGTTTCGAAGGACGAGCAGAGGATCACCTTTGAGATCTTGTCTAAGAGTATCCATCCTGCGGACCTTGAGAGAGTCAGGTCAGCATTTGCGGCTACGCGCGCAGTTGTGGGAGCTTACGAAATCGATTTTCGTATCCTGTCCGGCAGCGATATCCGGTGGATTTCCGCTCGAGGTCAGGGCGATGATGCGGACATAGCCGATCGGATCATGTTCGGCATCTTCCTTGACGTTACGCAACGAAAGCAGGCTGAGGAGTCTAACGAGTTGCTGGCGGGCGAGATGAGCCACCGGGTGATGAATCTGTTGCACATTGCAACTGCTCTTACTCACATGTCGTCGCGCTCGGCGGCGACCAAAGAAGATATGGCGCACGAACTGACAAACCGACTGATGGCTCTAGGACGCGCGCAAAAATTGGTTCGCCCCACGCCCGGTGGGAAGAATGAGGCAACACTTCTAGGGGACCTCATCTCGGTTCTGCTTGCGCCGTACGATGAGCAGGGAGCTAGCGTTCGCATTCGCGTTTCAGTGCCGAAGATGAGCGTGGGAGAACGATCGGGTACGACTTTGGCTCTTGTTATCCATGAGCTGGCAACAAACTCCGCAAAATACGGAGCGCTGTCGCTCGCAAGTGGGACATTGGATGTGTCCTGCAATGCGCAGGCCGATGAAGTCGTAGTGATCTGGACCGAAAGGGGCGGCCCGCCTGTTGTGGCCCCGGTCATGCTCGAAGGTTTCGGGAGCAAGTTGGTCCACCGGAGCATGGCGGCCGAGCTTGGGGGCGCCATTACCTTTGACTGGACGGAGGAGGGTGTGGTCGTCACTCTGCGAATGAGCAAGGACCGCCTCACGCATTGAAGCGGCGCTCAAAATTACAAGGAAGTCTTCAATTAGAGTGCCGTTTTCGAAGAGGTTAATGCACGTTAACTAAAAAGTTTGGAACGATCGGACTCCAACGAGGGTTGGCAAGCAGCAACCGTTGGAGAGGCCGATGTTGCAGGTTCTTGTTTTTGCTCCTTATGTAGCGCTGGCATCGAGTTTCGTGCTTGCCGGCACGGTGGCCATGATCTGCTTCAGCCAGCGCGCGCAACCTCTTCAAGGCAAGGGCTTCTCGTTGCGGAAACGGAGAATGCCTATTGTCAGAGGGACCGCGCCCGGGGCTGGTCCAACGCCAACCGGCGCTTCGTCTCGTTCAGCCAGGAAGAAATCTCTTGAAGCAGCAGCATGACTGCAATCAGTTTTCGCCGACCCCGCGATGCTATGCAGAATATGCAGCTAGTGATGACCACCTGATCGGCGCAGCCGCGTAGGGGGATCGTACCGGTCTTGGGGAGTCGAGGACGGACTGAGATCGCATTCCATCACGTTCCGCTCAAAACCCTCTTGCTCGCTCTTGATGCAATATCGTCGGTCGGCCGCCTGAAACTCTTCTGGCATCTGCCGGATCACCACGAAAAGCGTAAGGCTTGCGCCGATAGGCTGGTATTCTACCGCCTGTCCGACAGCGTACTTGAAAGCCATAATTGACCTTTCTTTGAGCCATTCCCAGCGCCGTTCAGCCTTCTAAATAAGAAGGGCTGACTCAATGCGTCGGTTGCTCTCCAGGACGGTAGAAGAAGACTGCATTTCTTGACGACTCGTTAGCTGGCAGTCTTCGACAGACCGATCGTTGGAGAGTAGGAAATAAGAAGCCCGGCGCGCAGCCGGGCTTCTTCCGAAATACTCGCGTTTGGTCTTATTCGATGACCTGAATGACGCGGCGAGTCTGCGGATCGACCAACACCGTGCGGTTGTTGACAACCGTATAGCGATATTGCGTCTGTCCATACTTTGCCGGCACTTCATAATAAGTAACACCCTGGGCCGGCAGTTCTGCACCGATCACGACGGGCTGAGAATACGTGTAGGACGGCGGATTCTGCTGGACGACATAGGTCCGAAACTCCGGACGGGTCGCGTCGGCGATACCGCCAATGACCGCGCCGCCGACGCCGCCCACAACCAAGCCGACCGGGCCGGCCACGATCGCGCCGCCGATCGCTCCAGTAGTTGCGCCCGCCGCAACACCACTGGTCTGGGCATTGGCGGCAAGCGGGAGCATCAGGGCGCCGAAAACGGCGCCTGCCGTAAAGATCTTATTGTACATGACTTTTCCTAAGGGTGGCCGGAATATCCCCCTGGATATTCGGCACCGCTTCACAACCCTCAGCGCGCCTGAAGGTTCCGCTTTGAGATACTCGTCTGGCCGGTCGCGGGGCGAACGCGCCCACAGATAGGGTGGCCCGACGTCACTGCGTCTTCTGGCTGTCAACTGCCGGGCGAAACGTACGAAGATCGGCTAGCCTTAATAGCCGTCAGGCCGGTCGCATGGATCGATCTCCTGCTATTTGGCATTCATGTCTGGCGAGGCCACAATACGTTGGCAGCAGGATTCGGGTTTGCGGGAGTAATGATGAAGGCCGAGACGAAGAGCCTGAAGGAAGACGCGCTTGAGGCGGAAGTCGCCGGTCTGCGCGAGCTTTTGAACCAGGCCGGCGTCGACGCCGCGCTCCTGCTCGCTCAGGCCGGGCTGGACGCCACCGAGAACGAGGTCGCCAAGCGGCTGCAACGCCTGCTGCTGGAAGAACTGCACCACCGCGTGAAGAATACCCTGGCGACGGTGATCGGCATCACCTCGCAAAGCCTGCGGACAGCGGACAATCTGGAGGACGGGCGAAAGGCGGTCGAAAGCCGTTTGATCGCCTTGGGCAGAGCGCATGACCTGCTGCTGCGGGCCAACTGGGCCAAGGCGAAATTGGCCGACGTGATCGACGCCGCGATCCAGCCCTTCGATGATCATGAGGTCCGGCGCTTTACGGTTCAGGAGACCTCCATTGAAGTCGTTGCCGCGGCGGTGTTGCCGCTGACGATGTCCCTCAACGAGCTCTGCACGAATGCGGTGAAATACGGCGCGCTGTCCAATGCCACGGGCCGAGTCGCGATCGCGGCCACAACCGACGACAAGACGCAACGGCTCAAGCTTACATGGATCGAGACCGGCGGGCCGGCGGTCGAAAAACCTACCCAACGAAGTTTTGGAACGCGCCTGATCGGCCGCTTGGCCGATCAGCTTCATGGCACCGCTCTGTTGAAATATGAACCGACCGGCCTTGTGTATGAGCTGGACGCGCCGCTCCGGACTGACGCCGATGCTTCTGCGGCGACCTGATCCCATCACCGGGCCGCGCGCGCAGATCACAAGCGCGGATGCGCGCGGCTTTTCGGCGCCTCAACGCAAGATCATCCATATCGACATGGACGCGTTCTACGCCGCGGTCGAACAGCGCGACAATCCGGAACTGCGCGGCAAGCCGGTCGCCGTCGGCGGATCGCGCGAGCGGGGCGTGGTGGCGGCGGCAAGCTATGAGGCGCGCAAGTTTGGCGTGCGTTCCGCCATGCCGTCGGTGACGGCGAAGCGAATGTGCCCCGAGCTGATATTCGTGAAGCCGCGCTTCGACGCCTATAAAGCGATATCGCTGCAGATCCGCGCGATCTTCGCCGAGCATACGCCGCTGATCGAGCCGCTCTCGCTCGACGAGGCTTATCTCGACGTCACCGAGAATTTGCAGGGCATCGCTTCGGCGACAGAAATCGCGCAAGCGATCCGCGCGAAGATCAGGGCGGAGACCGGCCTCACCGCTTCGGCCGGCGTGTCCTACAACAAATTCCTGGCCAAGCTCGCCTCCGATCACCGCAAGCCGGACGGGCTGTTCGTCATCACGCCGAAGATGGGCGCGGACTTCGTCGTCGATCTGCCGGTCGGCAAATTTCACGGCATCGGGCCCGCAACCACCGCGAAGATGAATGGTTATGGCATTCACAACGGCGCCGACCTGCGCGCGCAGTCGCTGGATTTTCTGCGCCGGCATTTCGGCAAGTCGGGCGCGTATTATTACTGGATCTCGCGCGGCGTCGATGAGCGCAGAGTGCACGCCGACCGCGTGCGCAAATCCGTGGGCGCGGAAAACACCTTCATGACCGACCTGACCGATGTCAGCGAGGCGCGGGCCGCGCTTGCGCCGATCATCGAGAAGGTCTGGCGTTATTGCGAGACGTCAGGCACGCGCGCGCGCACGGTGACGCTGAAAGTGAAATATGCCGACTTCCAGCAGCTGACACGACGGCGCACCGGGGAGGCGCCGGTGGCGAGCCAGGCCGAGCTGGAACGCTTCAGCTATGCGCTGCTGGAGCCGATCTTTCCGGCGCGGCTCGGCATCCGCCTCCTCGGCGTCACGCTGTCGTCGCTCGACAGCGAGCCGCCTGAGCAGGAGCGGCAGCTGACGCTGGCGCTCTAGGCGGAAGAGACCGGCCGCCTCCCCGCCTTTCGCAACTCTTTATCAGCTTCCCAAGAATGGAACCCAAACCTTCCGGCGTGTTTATCTTGCGGGCGTGGGCACGAGGGTTTGTGCCTTGGAATACAAGGGCATCAAATACGAGATCAAGATCGCGCCGGGACCAAACGAGTGGGTTTGGGTCGTTCATCTCCCAAACCTGCGCCAGGGCTCCGTCAAGGGCTCTCGTGCCCGCGCCGTCGACGCAGCGCGTCGGGCGATCGACGCCTTCTGCAAGCAACATCCTGCCGAATGTGCTCCTCCGGATAATACCTCTCTCTCCCTCTGAACTCGGGCCTATCCGAGTTCAGCACTATTGATTGCCGAAGTCGTCCGATTCGGGTGGGAACTAACATCGCCTTCGAAGCGTTGCGCGTGGAATCACCTAAAAAAGGTGGCGTAATGACACCCGCTGAGCAGTATCGCGTAAAGGCAAACGAATTCCTGGTTTTGGCCAACGGGGAAGCAAATCCTGAACTGCAGGTCGAATACGCGCGGATGGCTCAGAGCTATCTCCGCCTGGCCGATCTCGCCGAGCGAAACAGCCAGACCGACATCGTTTACGAGACCCCGCCAGCGAAAGAACCGCCGGCCCCGACGGCATAGCGCGCGCTCAGTGGCGCGCGACAAGTGGCGGCTTTCGCTTGTTCTCTCGTCGCGGCCGCCCATCCAAGCCGCGAAGCCTCGGCTCTCGCCCCTCCCGCCTGCGTCATCCTGCCAGTCTCATGTTGGGTAGATCTTGGCGGCTGCGCCCGAACCGAGCAAACTCTTGCGACGCCAGAGGGAGGAATCGCGGATGCCGCCGTCGCGCCAGGTCATAGCCGCCACCATCGCCCTGCTCTGCTGCGGCATGCAGCCGGCCGCGGCGCAAGCCACCTCAGAAGCAACGTCACCAGCATCGTCACAAGGCGCGGAGGACTTCTACCGCGGCAAGCAGATCACCATCGTGATCGGGCTCGGCGCCGGCGAGACCTACGATCTTTATGCGCGGCTGCTGGCGCGGCATTTGCCAAAACACATCCCCGGCGAGCCGCTGATCATCCCGAGCAACAAGCCGGGCGCCGGCAGCCTCAATGCGGTGAACTCGCTTTACAACACTGCGCCGAAGGACGGCACCGTGATCGGAACCGGCCACCGCTTCGTGCCGCTGATGCCGCTGCTGAATTTGCCCGGCGCGCAATTCGATGCTCTGAAATTCAATTATATCGGCTCGATGGCGCGCGAAACCGGAGTCTGCATCGCGCGCAAGGACACCGGCTTCCGCTCGATGGAAGACACCAGGACGCGCGAATTCATGGTCGGCACCACCGGCGCCGGCGCTGAAATGACAACCTTCAACGCCACCATGAGCAAGATGCTCGACGCCAAGCTGAAGGTGGTGCGCGGCTATCTGACCTCCACCGAAATCGATCTCGCGATCGAGCGCGGTGAGCTGCAGGGCCGCTGCGGCGTGTCTTTCGGGAGCCTGCGCGTGAACAAGCCGGAATGGCTGGCGAACAGCTACGTCACCGTGCTGATCCAGCTTGGCCTCGAAAAGCATCCAGATCTGGCGGACGTGCCGCTGCTGACCGAACTCGTCACCAACAAGGACGACCGCGCCGCGATCGAGTTGATGCTGGCGCCCAACAGTATGGCGCGGCCGTTCTTTGCGCCGCCGGGCGTGCCGCCCGAGCGTATCGCGCTCTTGCGCAAGGCCTTCGACGCCGCGATGAAGGACCCCGCGCTGATCGAGGACGCGGCGAAGCAGCGCCTGGAGCTGATGCCGATGACCGGCGCGGAGATGGAGGCGGTGTTCGCCAGGCTGCACGCCTTGCCCCAGCCGGTGCTCGAGCGGGCGCGCGCGCTCGCGAATACGAAGTGATGGGCTAGTGCCCGCGCTGGTGATGTCCCGCCGGCGCATGGCCGCCGGCATAGCCGCGTAGTTCCGCGTATTGTGCAATCTGCTGCAGGCGCAGCAGCGCGGCGGTGGAAAGGTGATATTTCAGGTGCGTCTCGCGCAGCCGGCCCTGCGTCGCTGCGATGGCCGCCGTCATGCTCTTAAGGCTTTCCGGCGTGATGGTTCGGCCGGAGAATTGGCGGTCCAGTTCCGCTTCCTGCTCGATCAGCTTCGCACCGAGCGATACCGCTTCCGCCTTCATGGCTTCGAACAGCTGCTGGACCTTGCCGCGTTGCTCCGCGGACAGACCCAGCTTGTCCGCCAGCTCCAGCACATGCAGCGGGCCGGGATAGCCGTTCAGCTCGGCGGCGAGCGCCAGGCTCATCCCCCGCCCGGCCTGCAGGTCGCCGATCTGGCTGTCCGACAGCGCCTTGATGCCGCGCGTCTGCATCCCGGCATAAGGGGTCTGCGCCAACGCGGCGCTGCTCACAAGCAGCGCCAGCAATAACGGCAGGCTTCGCATGGCTATCCTCTCACAAAGCGGATCGGTGGACTTATCCGAAATAGGCGTTCGGCCGCGGGATGACCGGCACGCGCCCGTTTTCCTTTGAGTCGCCCGGCATCGGCTCACCCTTGCTGTTGAGCCGTCCCGAAGGATCGCCCGTTCCGGCCTGGCACCCTACCCGCATGAGCACCAGCGGCTCCTCGCTGGTCGACTGGAATTTATAGTAGGAGCCTGCCGGCAGCATGATGCCCTGATATTTGCCGAGGTCCGCCGTTTCGTCGTTCGGGCCGTGGAAGCGCGCGCTGCCCTGCAGCACCACGAACATGTGATCTTCGTTCGGATGGGTATGCAGCCCATTTTCTCCGCCCGAGGCATAAACCTTGAGCGTCGCCCACATATTGTCGGTCTCGGCGAGATAGGTGTTGCTGCGGCCCTGGTCGAGCAGCTGAGCGTGCAGGCGAAACAGGGTCGGCTTGACGTTGTCGCCGGTGCTGAACTTTTTCTGATTGGCGATCTCGTCGATGAAGGCTGCGGTCATTGTACTATCTCCGATCTGAAGTCCTGCACGAAACGGGAGGGCTATCGTCACGCCCTGCCGTGCAATTTACAAGGCTCTTGGCGCTTTCGCTATCGCGCCGGCCCTCGATCCTCAAGCGTTTACCCCGTGACCGGATGTAAGCGTGCCTGAAATGCAAAGCGCCGTTGCGGTGGAAGGGGGAAAGCGCCAGCCGTCAAGCCGGAGCCAGCGCGGACTCGACTGGTTTGCATTCTTCCTGGCCGACATCCAGACCGGATGGGGGCCGTTTGTCGCCGCCTATCTGACGTCGAAGAGTTGGACCCAGTTGGACATCGGGCTGATCCTGACGGTCGGGACGCTCGCTGCCATGGCGATGCAGATTCCCATCGGCGCGCTGGTGGATCAGGTGCCGGCGAAACGGCTGCTCGCCGCAATTGCCGTGGTCGCGATCAGCGGCAGCGCGCTCTTGCTGGCGTTCTGGCCGGTGTTCAGCGTCGTGCTCGGCGCCAAGCTGCTGCATGCGATGGCCAGTTGTCTGGCTGGACCGGTGCTTGCCTCGATCAGCCTCGGGCTGGTGGGGTATACCCTGCTGAGCAGCAGGCTTGGCCGCAATGCACGGTTCCTGTCGCTCGGCAATGCGATCGCCGCCGGATTAATGGGCGGCGTTGCGTATTTTTATTCGAACCAGGCGATCTTCTTGCTCACCGCCGCACTCGCGATCCCGACGCTCCTTTCGCTGGCACAGATTCGCTCTGCGGACATCGATCCCGAGTTGGCGCGCGGCGGGCTGCGCAAAGGCGAAGACGTCGGATGGTCCAAGGGATTTGCCGGCGTTGCCAACCGGCCTTTCTTGATCTTCGCCGCGGCCATCGTGCTGTTCCAGCTCTCAAACGCCGCCATGCTGCCGATCATGGCCGGGTCCCTGACGAACCGCTCGCCGCAATGGGCCACTGCGGTGATCGCGATCTGTATCCTGGCGCCACAATTCGTGGTCGCAGCCATCGCGCCCTGGGTCGGCCGCATGGCGCAAAGCTGGGGCCGCCGTCCCCTCCTGATATTGTGTTTCGCGCCCCTCTGCATACGGGGCGCAGTCTTCGCCGTCTCGAGCGATCCCGCCGTTGTGATAGCGGCGCAGTTGCTGGATGGAATTTCTGCGGCGACCCTTGGCGTGCTGATGCCGCTCGTCATCGCCGACACCACGCGCGGGACCGGGCATTTCAACTTTGCGCAAGGCGTGGCCGGCGTCGCTATCGGCATCGGTGCTTCGCTCAGCACCTCGCTGGCCGGCTATGTCGCGGATATGTTCGGCGACGCCGCCACCTTTTTGTTTCTCGCCTCGTTCGGATCCTTCGGTCTTCTGCTGGTGCTGGCGCTCATGCCCGAAACGCGGGGGCCCAGATGAGACCGGAACGCATGGCGCGCCGCGGCGCAGCCCCTGCGAGCCGGGCCTAATCCGTCCGCCGCAGTGCCGGCGCTTCAAGGCATCGTTCTGCCGCGTCGCCCGGCGGCAGGCTCGCATCCCAAAATTTCGCGACATAGCGGTTGCCGCTTGCGGCATTGGACAGGTCCGAGGCGAGCCAGATCAGCGGCGGATTCATGATGTCCATCGGCAGCAGCGGCTTTCCGCTGCGCGTGAGCTTGCCGGGCTCGTTGGCACAGCTGCCGCCGGGAAGCAGCGAATTGACGGTGACGCCGGTCCCTTTCAGATCCGCCGCCCAGATCATGGTTGCGGCTTCCAGCGCCATTTTCGTCAAGCCGTAAGGGGAGCCGCGCGCGCCGCTCATGCCTGCGTTACTCGTCGTGATGTTGATAATGCGCCCCCAGTTCTGCGCCATGAGGTGCGGCGTGACCGTGCGGGACAGGAAGAAGGTGCCGACCACATTGGTCTGGACTGTTTCCTGCCAAATCCGCGGATCGGATTCCCAGAACGGCAGGCTGTTGCCGCTTGCCGGCAGGCCGGGACCGCGATGCGGACGCCGCGCCGCATTCACCAACACATGCAGCCCGCCCAACCGGCTCCGGCATTCGCCGACGAGACGTTCGCAATCCTCCAGCCGATTGATGTCGGCGCCAACGCTGATCACCTTGCCGGGTCCGACCTGCTGCTCGATTTCAGCCGCAGCTATCACCGCAGCTGCATGATTGATATCGGCAAAGGCGACGCGTGCCCCGGCTTTCGCCAAGGCCGCGGCCATTTCCTTGCCGAGCCCCTGCGCGGCGCCGGTTACGATGGCGACTTTGCCGTTCAGCGAAATCATCTGCTGTCGTCCCACCCGATGATGCCGATTACGTAGTGACCGTCTTCGGCGGCGCCGGCTCCGGCCGCACGTCGCTTTCCAGCGTATAGATGCGATAAAGCTCGGGAAACAGAAACAGCATCCATATCACCGCGATCGCGACCGTTCCGGCGCCGCCGATGACGACGGCAGGCACGGCGCCGACCAGCGCCGCAACCACGCCGGACTCGAAATCTCCGAGCTGGTTCGAGGTCCCGATGAAAAGAGCATTGGCGGCGCTGACGCGGCCGCGCATCTCGTCGGGCGTACGCAATTGCACGATTGAGAAGCGGATGACCACGCTGACCACGTCGGAGGCCCCCATGACCGCCAGTGCGGCCATCGAGAGAATGAGATTGGTGGAGAGCGCAAAGCCGATGGTCGCGACCCCGAACAGCACGGTCACGCCGAACAGGATAGGTCCGATCGGCGGCTTGAGCGGATAGCGCGCGAGAAACAGCGACATCGCCAGCGCCCCGAGCGCGGGCGACGAGCGCAGCAGGCCCAGTCCCCAAGGGCCGGTTTGCAGGATGTCGCGTGCGAAGATCGGCAACAGCGCCGTGACGCCGCCGACGAGCACGGCGAACATGTCGAGCGTCGCGGTGCCGAGGATGACGCGATCGCGCAGCACGAAGGTAAAGCCCGCCAGCAGCGATTGCAGACTGATTGGTTCCTTTCGCCGCGGCGCGCTTTCCATCACGATGACCATCGTGAAAACGCTGGCGACTACCCAGAACGCGGCGGACAGGCCGTAGACCAGCGCAGGGCCGAAGATATAGAGGAAGCCGCCAAGCGCCGGGCCGAT
>DASSPI010000105.1:0-17168 GCA_035699705.1 Xanthobacteraceae bacterium | reverse complement strand
AGAGGCGACGCGCCGCAGCCGGGTCTCGCAAACCCGCCTGCCCAGCGCGCCCATCGCAGATGAGCTTGCACGGTCTGGCAAGCATGACTGCGGCGGGAATTTGGACCGCGCCTTTCGGCGCTCCGCCCCCTCGCATTTTGTAGAGGGGAAAAGTCACCCCTGACTCTGCGCGATGACGCGCGGAGCCGATCACGCATGCCCGGAGATTCTTTCAATGCACCCAGCAAACGAAGACAGCAGGAAGGCGGCGCTCGAGTGGGCGGCGTCGTTCCATGACGCCTGCAGGCGGTTTAGGGAACAGGCCGGCATCGAGCCGGAGCCGGCGCCGACACCGGACGAGGTCGTCAGGCAGATCCGGCAAAAGCTCGCGGCAAAACCGCGGCGCTGGCGGGGCTGTCCGCAGCGCAACTGCCGCCGGCACCACCGCTGCGCCTCGTCTGACCTCTGGTGCATCCTGACGGCGCTGTCGCCGGAGCAGCAGGCGCGGACGCGGGCGCAGATCGCCCGCGCGCTGGCGGGGAAGTGAGTCATGACTCTGTCATTCCGGGATGGGCCGAAGGCCCGGGCCCGCAATCCATACACACAGACCGGGGTTATGGATTCCGGGCTCCTCGCTTCGCTCGGCCCCGGAATGACGAGGCGGTGATGTTTGCTCCGCGCAGGCATCGCGCGAACACAAAAATATCTCCTCATCATGAGGAGGTCGGTTTTTGTTCGGTGCGGCGGATTGAGGGGAACCATGCAGTCGTGCCATAACCACCCCGCGGGGGAAAATGAGGGTCCAGAATGATCAGGCTTTCCTTCGCGGCTTTGCTTGCCGTCTTCTCTCTGCTGCTTCCGTCCAGCCCCGCGCGTTCCGCGCAATGCGGCGGCGACTTCAACGCCTTCCTTGCCGCCATGGCGCGCGAGGCGCAGGCCGCGGGCGTCTCGCGCGCGGTGATCGAGCAGGCTTTCGCCGGCGTGACGCTCGACCAGAATGTGCTGGCCTTCGACCGCCGCCAGCGCGGCACCTTCCGCAAGAGTTTCGAGGAATACGCCTCCACCCGCGTCAACCCGGGCCGCGTCAGCCGCGGCCGGCAGATGCTGCAGAAGCATGCCGAGCTGCTGGCGCGCGTCGAGGCGCAATACGGCGTGCCGAAGGAATTGATCGTCGCGATCTGGGGGCTGGAAAGCGATTACGGCTCCGGCGACATCGGCAAGCTGCCGGTGGTGCGCGTGCTCGCCACCATGGCGCATGACTGCCGGCGCACCGAGCGGTTCCAGGGTGAGCTGATCGCCGCGCTGAAGATCCTGCAGCGTGGCGACCTCACGCTGACCACCATGGTCGGCGCCTATGCCGGCGAGCTCGGTCAGACCCAGTTCCTGCCTTCGAATTATCTGAAATACGGCGTCGATTACGACCGCGACGGCCGGGTCGACCTGCGCCGCAGCGTGCCGGACGTGCTCGCCTCCACCGCCAATCTGTTGAAGAGCAACGGCTGGCAGCGCGGACAGCCTTTCCATGAAGGCACGGCGAATTTCCAGGCGATGCGCGAATGGAATAATTCGGAGCTCTACCGCAAGGTCATGCATTATTTCGCCGAGCGGCTGACGGGGCGGTGAACCCGCTCCGGCCATACCCGAAGATCGGGCGCTAAAGGAGGAGCCCGTGCCGAGGAGAAACAACAACGGATGGAAGACCTGCAGCCGCGGACACAAATACCGCGGCGAGCGCTGCACGCTCTGCTGGCCGGGAAGGAAAAAAGCCGCGCGCGCAAAAACGCGCCGCGTTACTCCACGCCCTCGATGATGCGGAAATCGCGCTCGGCGGCGCTGGGACCGAGCAGCTTCAGCGCGGCCTGGTAGGGCGCGCCGTCATGGCAGGCGACCGCCGCCGCGACCGAGGGAAATTCGATCACCACGCTGCGCTCCTTCCGCCCCGCTTCGTAGGTCTGCGCCGCAACCCCGCGTGCCAGGAACCGCCCGCCGGCCGCGACGATCGCCGGACCGGCGGCCTTGGCATAGGCGGCGACCGCCTCCGGATCCTTGACCGCGCGATAGAAGGTCACCCAATAGCCCTTGGCCATGAACTGCTCCCCCCCCGTGGTCCTGTTGTCACCGCCGGGCTTGTCCCGGCGATCTCGCCTGGAATGCCTCTATTTCTTCTTCGCGCCGCTGCGCACAATGCTCTGGATCTTCAGCGGCGCGCGGCCGGATTTCTCCGCGATCTCGCGGTCCTGTTCCATGATGAAGCCGCGCGCGGGCTCGTCCTTCTCCAGTCCGCCGAGCAGCTCGGAAGGCACGCGCCGGTTGGAGCGCTGGGTGCCGTCCTCATAGACGACGTCGAAGAACACGAATTCGCCCTTGGGATTGGTGCCGGGTTTCTTCGCCATGCGGTCCTCCTTATTGACGGGGCATGCTTTTTGGCAGCATGCACAAACACAAAGGCCCAAGGCGGGCCGCGTCCCCAACCTGGCGCGGGATGTAGGCCGGTGCGGGGGATTTTGCAAATCGGCCCATTCGGCCGCGATCGCACCCTGCAACGTCACCCTGAGGAGGGCGCGAATGCGCCCGTCCCGAAGGATGCGCAACGGATATAGTCGTGCATGGCCAAGCGTTCCGAGATCGAAGCCGCGCTGCGGCGGCTCGCGCCGAACATGCCGCCGCACGAATTTTCCGCGGTGATCGACCATGCGCTCGACAGCCCCGGCCTGCGCGCGGCGGCGTCGCCTGAGAGCGCGGCCTGGCTCTCGCTCGTCGCCTATCTGCGCCACGCCTTCACCGACTATGACGAGCTGCTGGCGCAGGGCTATGACCGCGACAGCGCGCGGTTCTTCGTGGCCGAGGAGATGCAGGCGGGGCTGGAAAAATGGGGCGTACAGCGCAGGCTCCGCGCGGATGATTGATGCCACTGCGCGGCTCAAGGGCTGACGCCGGCCTGGCTTGCGAGGGGCCGAACCAATCTCCGCATCACGCGTTGCCTCGCGTGCGGCTCCGGCTGAGGTTCCATGCGCAACGTTCTCGTCGTTCTCAATGCCCGTGCAGGCGTGCTGCTTGATCGCGATCCGGCGGAGGTCCGGCGCGAGGTCGAAACCGCGTTGCGCCCGGGCGGCGGGAATGTCGAGGTCGTGCTGGAGCGCGGGCGGGGGCTCGTGCGCGCGATCGAGCGCGGCGCCGCCGGCGGCTATGACACGCTGGTCGTCGGCGGCGGCGACGGCAGCGTGAGCTGCGCGGCCGATCGCCTGGCCGGCAAGCCGGTGGCGCTCGGCGTGCTGCCGCTCGGCACGCTCAATCTGCTGGCGCGCGATCTGCGCATGCCGACGCAGTTGCCGGAGGCGCTGGCGGCGCTGTCGGGTGCGCGGCCGCGCGCCATCGATCTCGCCTCGCTCAACGGCCGCCGCTTCCATTCGATTTCCGGCCTCGGCTTTTTCAGCCAGATGGCGCGCGCCCGCGAAGAAGCGCGCGATCTGCCCGGCCGGCTGCTGCGGCTGGGCGCGGCCGCGTTACAGGCCTACTTCCGCACCGGGAATTTCACGCTCGAATTCGACATCGACGGGCGCGCCCGCCGCATGGATGCCTACGCCGCGCTTGTCACCTGCAACCGCTTTGGCGGGGACGACTGGCGGCGGGATGCGCTCGACGGCGGCATTCTGGAAATCCATATCGCCGAAGAAGAAGGCACGCTGGGACGTTTGAAGGCCGGCGCCGACATGCTGGCCGGCGACTGGCGCAGCAACAAGGGCATCCACAGCTTCAGCGCGCAAAATGTGCGGATCGCGAGCGCCCGCCGCCGTGCCTGGGTCGCTACCGACGGCGAATTGCGCCGCGAGCAGATGCCGCTGAATTTCGGCATCGAGCCGCGCGCCTTGACGGTGCTTTCACCGTAACAGCGCGCGGAACCTCCCGAACAGCTCACACCACCAGCGTCAGCTTCTTCGCCGCGCGCGTGATGCCGGTATAGAGCCAGCGGTCGCGGCTGTCGGTGAAGGCGAAGCTCTCGTCGAACAGCACCACGTCGTCCCATTGCGAGCCCTGCGCCTTGTGCACGGTGAGCACGTAGCCGAAATCGAATTCGTCGTAGCGCTTGCGCAGCTGCCAATCCAGTTGCTCGATCGCGCCGGTGAAACATTCCGGCCGCACCGATACGGCAACCGTGCGGCTGCCGAAATCCTCCGGCAAAAGCCGCATCTTCAGGATCTGCTTGCGCGTGGTCGGCGCCTGTTTCACCGACCAGAGACTGCCGTTGAACAGGCCCTTCTTGCGGTTGTTGCGCAGGCAAACCAGCTTGTCGCCCGCGGTCGGCAGCGCGCCTGCAAAACCGCGGCGCTCGCGCATGCGCGTGTTGTAGGCCCGGCGCGTGGCGTTGCGGCCGACCAGCACCTGTTCGGCCTCGATCACCCGCTGCGGATCGAGGGCGTCGCGGCGCACCACTTGCGTGTCGCCATAGTCGCCCGGCTTCGGCCGTTCGCCCGCGCGCACATCCATCGACAGCCGCACGATCGGATTGTCGAAAGCCTGCCGGTGCACTTCGGTCAGCATCGCGTCGGGCTCGGCTTCGGTGAAATAGCCGCCGCCCTGGATCGGCGGCAGCTGCGCCGGATCGCCCAGCACCAGCACCGGCACGCCGAAGGACATCAGATCGCGCCCGAGCTCGGCATCGACCATGGAACATTCGTCGATGATGATGAGCTTGGCTTCCGAGGCGGGGGCCTCGTCCCACAGCACGAAATCCGGAACTTCCTCGCCGCTCTCGCGCGCGCGGTAGATCAGGCTGTGAATCGTGGAGGCGCCGCTGCAGCCCTTGCTGCGCATCACCATCGCGGCCTTGCCGGTGAAGGCGGCGAACTTCACCTCGCCATCGACGCCTTCGGCGATCGTTCTCGCCAGCGTGGTCTTGCCGGTGCCGGCATAGCCGAACAGGCGGAAGATCGGCGGCGTGCCGCGGGTGCCCGGCTTTGCCTTCAGCCAATCGGCGATGGCGCGCAGGGCGGCGTCCTGATGCGGTGAGAATTGCGGCATGACCGTGATCAGCGGAGATTCCGCCGCGAAGTCAACCCCGGCGAAAATTCTGCGCGGCGAAACCTTGCGAGCGCCCGGCCGCGGGCCCATCTAGCGGGCATGGCTAAC
Organism: Xanthobacteraceae bacterium; assembly: GCA_035699705.1. Lineage (GTDB taxonomy): Bacteria > Pseudomonadota > Alphaproteobacteria > Rhizobiales > Xanthobacteraceae > CANKHA01. The sequence goes on along the minus strand of DASSPI010000105.1, from coordinate 12,062 downwards.
TTCGACGTCCGCGATTTTTCCTTCGATCTCTCGCGCCCCCGCACGCGCGCCGAGCGCATTGCGCGCATCGAGGCGCTGGCGGGGCTGCTCGACACCGCCTTCATTATTCCCGGCACCAATCTGCGCTTCGGCTTCGACGCGCTGGTCGGCCTCGTTCCGGGCATCGGCGATGCGCTCACCACCGCGCTGTCGCTCTGGCTGGTGAAGGAAGCGCATGCGCTCGGCGCGCCGCGTCATCTGATCGCGCGCATGCTGGGCAATATCGCGATCGACGGTGTGGTCGGCGCGGTGCCGCTTTTGGGCGACGCTTTTGACCTGGTGTGGAAATCAAACCGCCGCAATCTGCACCTGCTACGCGGGCATCTCGATCGCGAAAAGTTCCGCCGTTAACCGGCGTTTTTGCCCAAGGAACCTTGCCCGATAGCCGGCGTTGGTTCGGGACGCGCGGCGGCCATGCGGCTGCCGGCTCCACGAGGAGATTTCATGCACAATAAAATCCTAACGGCAGGGGCCGTATTCGGCGCCCTGATGCTTCCCATCGCCGCGCATGCCCAGAGCGGCGTTGCGGCCGGCGCGACGACCGGCGCGGTTGGCGGAGCGATTGTCGGCGGCCCGGTCGGCGCGGTCGTCGGCGGTGTCGGCGGCGCGGTTGTCGGGGGCATTTCCGATGCGACCCGTCCGCAGTTCCGCACCTATGTGGTCGAGCAACGTGTGCCGTCCTACACCTACGCGCAGCCTGTGGTGGTGGGCGCGGAATTGCCGGAGCAGGGCATCACTTATTACGAAGTGCCGGCGCAATATGGCGCGACGCAATATCGCTATACGGTCGTGAACAACCGTACGGTTTTGGTCGAGCCGCGCACCCGCAAGGTCGTGCAGATCATTGAATAACGCCAAGCGGCGCTGTTCTAGGGGAAAGCCCGGCCTCGCGCCGGGCTTTTCCTTTTGCGGCAGGAACCGGCGAAGACCGGCCGCGTTTGATACGTGGTCCACAACGGAGGAAACCCAATGACCAAAATGTATCTCCTGGCAGGCGCCCTCGCGGTCGCCCTCAGCGGCTCCGCCTACGCGCAGACGGCGGAATTTTACGTGGTGCAGGATACGACGACGAAGAAATGCACGATCGTCGACAAGAAGCCCACCACTTCGACCACCGTGGTTGTCGGCGACGGCGTGTTCAAGACCAAAACCGAGGCTGAGACCGGCATGAAGACCATCAAGGTCTGCACCAGCAACTAGCTGAGGCTGATCGCGTGGAAAAAGCCCGGCTTGCGCCGGGCTTTTTTTCATCAGCCGCCAATCATTTTTTCTCTTCCGCCGGCGTGTGCTTTTGCGGCTTATGATGCTCCTGGCCCGGGTCGTTGTGCTTGTTGTGCTGGCTTTCCCGGTTGCCGCGCGGCGCCGGCACGGGCGCGGGATTGCGCGGATCCGGGTGCTGCCTCGGTGCGTCGGGCGACTTCTGCGTCGTGGTGTTCGGCTGAGCGGGCATAACGGTCCTCCGATGCTGGTTTCAGGAAGACAACGTCTTATCCGCCGGCTTCGTTGCACTCCGCAACGGACTAGCTGATGGCGAGGATCTCTGCCTCATCGCGCCCGGCGGGCACCACATCTCCGACCTGTTTACCCATCAAGGCGCGGGCAAGCGGCGAGACATGCGAGAGCGTGCCTTTGGCCGGCTCGGCTTCGTCCTCTCCCACGATGCGGAAGGTTTGCCGGCGCCCGTCGTCACGGCCCAGCGTCACGGTGCAGCCGAAGCGCACCTCGCTGCAATCTGCCGGCGGCGGAATCACCTGGGCGCTGGCGCGCCGCGCGGTCCAGTAGCGCAGGTCGCGCGCTGCCCTCGCCAGCAATCCGCGATCCGATGCCGCCAAGGCCGCTGCATGCTCGTGTGAAAGCCGCGCCAGCTCTGCCTCGATCAGCGCCAGACCCTCGGGGGTGACATAGTTCGGATGCTCCGAAACCGGCCGTTCCGGCAGATCGTCGAAACTCTCTTCGGCATCTTGTTTGACAAAAGCACGGGACATAAGAGGAATATATGACACCGTGCGATAATCGGCGAGATGGGCACGTTGCAATGCAGCACGCCTCGCTGCTGCCTCATGGAGGACTTGGGTTCGGAATTCTCCGGTGCATAAGCCCTTGAACCCCTTTCCATTTCAGAATCCGGGGAACCAAACTCTGCCGTCCGTTTTGAATTACCGGTCTAACCAAGGGGCGTCCGATGAAAAAGCTAAGTATATTTACAGTCGTTTCCGCCATTGCATTAGCGATTGCCGCCGCGCCTGCGGATGCGGCGACCAAGAAGAAGAAGGGTAAGGCCAAGGCCGAGAGAACGGTTGCTACGCAGCCAGTATTCATCAGTGGTTATTATGGCTGCGTGAATAGCTTCGGCGTGTTCGCTGCGGTCGGCGCCGTCGGCTGCGGCGCGGTGTATGCGGTGCCCGTTGCGGCTGAAGGCTTCGTGGCGCCGAGGGCGTCCAAGAAGTCCTAGCAGGTTTCTTCGGCTCTTCTCTGCAAAGCCGGTTGCCAAAGCTCTGCGCATTTGCGCAGGGCTTTCGGCATTTCAATGAGAGCATGCAACGCGGGCGCGCGGCCTCAGCTTCCCTGCTCGATGCAGAATAATTGCCCCTCGGTCGTGCCGAGGAAAATCCGCCCGTCGTGCCAGGCCGGCGTGGCGGTGATGCCGTTATGCGCGGCCTCCGACGGTCCCGGCCCGAACTTGCCGGCGCGGTTCGCCGCCTGCACTTCGGACGGCGTCACCAGAAGCGACAGCGCCCATTCGATTTTCCGCGCCGCGACGTCGATCTGGTAGAGAATGCCATCGGCGCGCGCCAGCAGCACGCGCCGCTCGTCCACCTGCACCGGCGACGACCATTGTTGCTGCAACTCCTTGCCGACCTGGATCTTCCAGCGGATTTCTCCGGTGTCCTTGTCGGCCGCGTAAAGCGCAGCGGCATAGGCCGGCGCGAAGATCACTTCGTCGCCCATCACCAGCGGACGGCTGCGCAGATTGCCGAAAGGATTGTCCTTGTCACGCGGCTCCTGCTCGCGCTCGCCCCAGAGAAATTTCCGCTGCGCGACGTCGTAACGGAACAAGGCGGGCGCGCTGTAATAACTGTCGCGGGTGGCGCCGCCGATCACGCTCTCGCCGTCGAACACGGGCGCGGCGACAAGGCCGGCATTGCGCCGCGCCGGGGCGCCGGGCGGCAGATAAGTCTTCGTCGCGAGCTGCTCCCATTTGAAGCCGCCATCCTCGCACCAGGCACGCGCGATCTCGCCGCGCTCCCCGAACAGAACGGCTAAGCGCCCATCGGCGCTTACTGCCGGATTCGCACGCAGCAGAAAGGGCAGGGTTGCCACTTCAGTGATTTTGCCCGCGCCGGTATCAGCCATCAGCACGATGCCGTTGTGGCTGACGGCAAAGATCCGGGCGTCGCTGCCGGCGCCGAGCGCGAAGGGCCGCGCGAAGATCGGGTGCCAGACCCGGCACTCCTGTTTCAAGACGCCGGTGCTTTTGTCGAGCAGTGCGAGCTGGCCGGCGTCGCTGCCGACCACGATGCAGTCGCCGTGAATCAGCGCCTCGTTGGCATCGCCGGCGGAATTGAAAGCCCAGTGCAGCGCGCCGCTCTGCGCATCCAGGCAATAGACGCCATCGCCGCGGTCATCCTGGTTCCAGCGCGCGCCGCAGGAGGTGAGGTAAAGCCGGCTGTCCTCCACCTCGATCGTGTTGCGCCAATGCACGCGGCCGAGGAATGCGCGCCAGCGGATGGTCGGCCGCGTGATCGCAGCCGAAGTTTTCGCGCCTGCGGGGCGAAGCGGAGCTTTCGGCGGCGCGGCGTTTCGCTTGATCGCTGCGATGAGAGCGCCGGTGCCGCCGGTGGCATGCTCGATCCAGGCAAGCCCATTCAAGGCCGCGCCTCCGGCGGAAAAAGCGGGCGCTTCGCAGGCGCTTTGCAGCAGCGGAACGATCGGAAGCTTGCGCCGGGCGGCCGCATGCAGCGCCAGGCGGAATTCGGGCTGCACATAGCTTTGCTGCGCTATCGAGGCTGGCGAGAGGAGCACCACCAGGCTGTCGGCCTCGCTCAGCTTCTGCTCGATCTGCAGGGCGCAGTCCTGGCCAGGCAAAAGCCCTTCCAGCGCGTAGGCTTCCGGCGGCCGGTCCATCCAGGCGGCGAGGCCGTTCTCCCTCAGCGCCGCGAAGATCTCGCGGGCAAAGGCGTGATCTTCCTTTGCATAGCAAATAAAGACGTTGGGCTTGTCGCGGGCCGGTTCAGGCATGCGGCTTTAACGCGGGCAGGAGAGGGGTGTTCCGCATGGTCTGTGCGCGCCTAAAGTCAAACAGGATTGCGGCTAAAGCGCCGCCTCTTTCCACTTGATTCCGCATCCCATGCTCGGGATCTGCTCGTCTGGGCCTTTTCCGGTCTCGGCGATCTGCTGCATCGCCTCGAACAGGTCGCGGCGCGCGTTGACAATGAGCTCGCGGCGCGAGGCATCGAGCCGCCCGCGATATTGCAATTCATCGTCGGCGTTGAAGCCGAAGAAATCCGGCGTGCATTGCGCGTCATAGGCGCGCGCCACCTCCTGCGTCGGGTCTTCCACGTAAGGAAAGGAGAAAGCGTTCTGGCGTGCGAATTCCTTCATGGCGTCGAAGGAATCGCGCGGGTCGCCGACGTTGGACATGATGCCGATGACGCCGATGCCGATCTCTTGCAGCGCCCTGGCTTCCTGCACGATCCGGCTGATCACCGCCCGCACATAGGGGCAGGTGTTGCTCAGGAAGATGACCAGGGTGCCGTTTTTGCCGCGCACGTCGGCGAAGCGCCAGGTCCTGCCGTCGGTGCCCTTGAGCGCGAATTCCTGCGCTTTCCAGCCGAATTTGCAGATCGCGCTCGTTTCGACCATGCTGCCGCTCCCTATATAATGTGCAAAGGAACGCCACCTCGGCCGCGCGGTCAAGGCCGCGGCGGCCGGCGGGGAGGCCGGGCGGTCTCGCCGCGTGCAAAGGTTGCCGTCCACCGCTTGGCATTGCTAACGTGCCGCGCGTCCCACCCTAAGCCGGCGTCAGGGCCCGTAGCTCAATGGTTAGAGCCGACCGCTCATAACGGTCTGGTTGGAGGTTCGAGTCCTCCCGGGCCCACCACGCAATCCTACTAGCGTCCAAAGTCTCTGATCCCGCCACGAAAACGCCGAACCCTGGCGGATTGCGGGGTTTGGATCGGTAGGATTTGGTTTCTGCAGATAGGCAAAGTTAGTTGGAGGCTATTTTTGGCTTTTTATCTCTGCGGTCGCGGAAGCCGTTCCTGGCTCTGTCCTAGGCTCGCGGCCGTCTACTAAAAACGGTATCGCTCAATCTTAGGAAGCTAACCCGAGCATAGCGTGTTGGCGCGACCATTCGGCCGGTGCGTCGCGGAGGCGAGCAATTCCGATCCCCCGAGTGCTGTGCGGCGACTCGTGATCGCGGAGATAGCGGCCCTAGCTCAGCTTCTCTTTAAGGAACGGAATAGTTCGCGACCAGGCGAGGTCGGCCGATTTCTTGTCATAGCGCGCTGCCGTGGTGTCGTTGTTGAAGGCGTGCTGGGCGCCCTCGTACATGAAGATCTGGTGCCTGACGCCGTTCTTCTCAAGCGCCTCCTTGTACGCCGGGATGCCGGCGTTGATGCGCTCGTCCTCGCCGGCGTAATGCAGCATCATCTCGGACTTGATCTTGCCCACATCCTCGGGCTTCGGCTGCGCGCCATAATAAGGAACGGACGCTTTCAGCCTGTCGCCGGCGGCGACCGCGACCGCATTGACGATGCCGCCGCCCCAGCAGAAGCCGATGGTCCCCACATTGCCATTGCCGTTGGGGTGCAAGCGCAAAAACTCGATGGCTGCGAGGGCATTGGCGACCACCTTGCCCCGATCGAGCTTTTGGATCATCTCGCGGCCCTTCTCCTCGTCCTCCGGCGTGCCGCCTTCGGGCGCCAGGAAGTCGGGGCCGAGCGCCAAAAAGCCTTCGAGCGCCATGCGCCGGACCACGTCCTTGATGTGAGGAACAAGGCCGCGATTCTCGTGCACCACCATGACGGCGGGCAGCTTGCCGGCCCCTGCCGGCATCGCCAGATAGCCCGTCATATTCTCGCCGAAGGTGACCGATTGAGTTTTCAGCCGCGTATCGCTGTCGGGCACGATCGCCGCGGACGCCTTGTTGGCCTCGATCAGCGCCGCGATGCTCCGCGCCGTCTCCGGGGAGCCGACGAGGGCGGTCAGACGATCGAGGAACCCGAGACGGTCGAGCGTCACGTGGGTGTACTCGTCGTAGAGGTTGATCATTTCTTGCGTGATGCGAGGCATATCGTTCATCGCCTGACTCCGTGCTTGGACAAACTGCGGTCGGTGAATGAGAGGAGAAATGGGCGGCGCGCTAGCTCCGGGCCGATTTGCCCATGACGGCTTTCACCGCCGCGGCGATCTTTTCGGCGTTTGGGGTGAGGTATTTCTCCAAAGGCGGGCTATAGGGGATCGGCACGTCGGGCCGTGCGACCCGCAGGATCGGCGCCTTCAAGGCGTCGAAAGCCAGTTCGGCGACGCTGGCCGCGATCTCGGACGCGATGCTGCAAGTGAGGTTTGCTTCATCGGCGACCACCAGCCGGCCGGTCTTGCGGACGGACGCACAAATCCGCTCCCGGTCCAGGGGAACGGCCGTGCGGGGATCGACGACCTCGATATCGATGCCGTCCGCGGCCAGCGCCTCGGCGGCCTTGAGCGCCTCGTTGACCATATGCGAGGTGGCCACCACGGTCACGTCCCGGCCCGCTCGCTTGATGTCCGCCGTGCCGAACGGGATCTCGAAATCGTCCTCTGGAACTGGCCCCCGCATAGGAAGCAGGCGGCTGTGATTCATGAGGATGGCGGGGTTGTTGGCCTTCATGGCCGTGCGCAACAGGCCCTGCACGTCGGCGGGCGAAGACGGCAGCAGCACGTGCAGCCCGGCGCAGTTGGCGTACATGGCCTGCGGGCTGTGACTATGCTGCGGGCCGCCGCCGCCGCGGATGCCGTGATACATCTGGAAGACCACGGGAGCGGTCAGTTGTCCGCCCGACATGTAATGCACGTTGGCGGCCTCGTTGACAATTTGATTGACGGCTTCGAATGCAAATGAGGCAGTGCCAAGATGGACGAAGACCTTAAAACCTGCCGTCGCGGCGCCGGTCCCGACTGCGACCACAAGGCTTTCGGAGGTCGGCGGATCGATGATCCTATCGCCGAATTCGTCGTGCAAGGACTGCTCCGCGTTCATCTCACTGCCATGACCGGTCAAGCCGCGGCCGATCACGATCGAATTCGGTTCGCTTCGCAACGTGAAGGCGAGCGCGTCGACCATCGCCTGGGCGAAGCTTTTCTCGACCATCGAGGATTTTGCAGTCATGCGAAAACCCCCATGGGAGCGCTCTCCGGATTAGGAAATGGACTGGCCTCCGCATAAGCGCGAGCCTTCTTCATCTGCTCATCGACGCGGCGATCGATGGCGAGCGCATCGGCCTCGGTTAAAACTTTCGCTTCAGCCAGAATGCGAAGATGACGAAGCACCGGATCCTGCTGCCCAATCCAGTCCGCGTGCTCCCCTGTGATCCTCGACAGATCGAACCCCATGCGGAGATTGGTTCGGCCGGTGGTAAGTTCCGGCTTCAACTGGTGCGATCCCGGCCAGCGCTCGAGCTTCGCCTCGATAAAAACCGGGGCGCCGGTTCGCCTGATCCGCTCGACCGCCCATGTGGCGGTCTTGTAGACCGCCTCCACGTCGACCCCATTCACCAAAACGCTCTCGATGCGGAGCGCCCGCGGAACGTCGAGGAGCGACTGCGCGGCCAACATGGAGGACGGCCGCTGACCGGTCTTGGCGTTGTTCTCGCACATGAACAGGACCGGCAGGTTGAACACCGACGCGAAATTGAGGCCTTCGTAGCCGATGCCCTCGTCGAGGGCTCCGTCGCCGAACAGGGCGACGCTGATGGTGCGCCGGCGTGCGCGCTGGGCCGCGAGTCCGGCGCCGACCGCGAGCCCAACGCTGCCGCCGACCATCGCGGACGTGGACAGGAAACCGACCTCGCGGCTGCAGATATGCCAGGTGCCGCCTCTGCCCCGGTTGTATCCGTTCTCGCGGCCCATGATTTCGGCCAAAGCCTTGCCGGGGTCGGCGCCGCGGGCGATCAGGTGGCCGTGATTGCGGTGCGTGGTGTGCGCCACGTCCCCTGGGCGCAACGCCGCCAGCACGGCCGCGCCCGTGGCCTCGTGGCCGATATAGAGGTGGTTGCGGCCGATATATTTGTGAGCCGCGGCGACCGCGATGACCTCTTCCTCGAAACGACGCATGAGCAGCATGCGCTCGAACAGCGTCACGCGCGTGTCCGTATCGATCTCTCCGCCCTGCCTGTCCCAGGGGGCCGCTGCCACCTCATCCATCGTCAGCGTCCCATTAATATTTGCGCCTGCTCGGCTATGCGCATCTCATTCGGCTGGACCAGAGGCTCGAGGCTCCGGCTTAGAGGAATGGGCACGTCTTCCGCCGCTAGTCTCGTGACCGGTGCATCAAGCCAATCAAACGCCTCCTCCGAGAGCGTCGCGGCGATCTCCGCCGCCGCTCCGTACTGGCGGTGTCCGCCATCGACAACCAGCACGCGGTTTGTCTTTCGGACCGAGCGCACCAAGCCCTCCACGTCGAGTGGCACTAAGCTGCGGGGATCCACGACCTCGGTGTCGAGACCGTGTTCCGCGAGCCGCGTCGCGGCCGCGAGGGCGGCGTGCACCATGCGGCCTACCGCGACTATGGTGATGTCCGATCCGGCGCGCTTCACGTCGCAGCGGCCGAATGGGACGGCAAAAGGTTCCTCCGGAATCGGCGATTTCGTGTTGTAGAGCAGTCGGTCCTCGAAAATGAGCACCGGGTTATCGTCGCGCAGGGCGCTCCGGTACAGACCCTTGGCATCGTACGCCGTCGATGGAACGACCACCTTCAGGCCGGGAACATGCGCGGTCCAGGCGTACAAGCTCTGGGAGTGCTGCGGGCCTAGATTGGCGCCGGTTCCCATGGTCGTCCGCAAGACCAGGGGTACAGAGAGGAGGCCGTTCGACATGTAATGGACCTTGGCGGCCTGGTTCACCAACTGATCCATGACAAGCGTCAGGAAGTCACAAAACATGACCTCGAAGACCGGACGCAAACCGGTCATGGCGGCGCCAACCGCAATGCCGAATGCGCCGGATTCGGAGATCGGCGTGTCGATGACGCGCTCCGTGCCAAACTCCGCGAAAAGCCCCTCCGTCTGTTTGAACACGCCGCCCGCGGCTCCGACGTCCTCGCCTAGAACAATGACACGCGGGTCGGCGCGCATCTCCTCCCGCAGCGCCTCGATGATGGCCGCCCGATAGGTGATCTCGCGTTCCTCAGGCATAGACGCGGCTCCGCAAGAGGGCCGGCTCCGGTTCCGCAGAGCGTTTTCCAAACTCGACTGCGGCCGCGACATCCGCGGCCGCCTCGCTCTCCATTCGGTCGAGGTCTTCCTGGCCGATGCCTTGTTCACGAAGATGCCCGGCAAGGCGCAGGATCGGGTCTTTTCCGGCCCAAAGCTTGACCTCTTCCTTGTTCTTGTACTCCTGCTTGTCGGCGGCGTGGTGGCCACTGAAGCGGTACGTATTGCAAATGAGAAAGGATGGCCCTTCCCCCGCTCGAGCCCGGCTCACGGCGGCGACGGCTGCCGCGTGAACCGCCAGAACGTCCATACCATCGACCATGTGCGACGGGATGTCGAAGACCTCGCCGCGCGCCGTAAGGCTTCCCCCAGCCGTGACGGTGTCGATGGCCGTGTATTCGCCGTAGCCGTTGTTTTCGCACACGAAGACCACCGGCAACTTCCAGATCGCCGCCATATTCATGCACTCGTGCAGCAGGCCTTGGTTGAGCGCCCCGTCGCCGAAAAACGCCACCGCGATCTGACCCGTGCGGAGCCTCTTCGCAGTCAGCGCCGCCCCCGTGGCGAGTGGAATGCCGCCGCCCACGATGCCATTGGTGCCGAGATTGCCGACGGCCGGGTCGAACATGTGCAAGGTGCCGCCGCGGCCTTGTGAGATTCCGGCGGCACGGCCGAGGATTTCCGCCATGAGCAGAGGCAGCGGCGTGCCTTTGGCGATGCAATGCCCATGGCCCCGGTGATGGCTGGCGATGAAGTCGGATCTTTTCAGCGCGGCGATGACGCCGACATTGGCTGCTTCCTGGCCGGAGCAGAGATGGACAAGACCGGGCACGAGCCCCGCCGCATAGAGGCTGCGAACCCCCTCCTCGAAATGCCGGATCAGCACCATCGTGCGATACATATCCAGCACGCGGCTCGGTCCGGGCTCCGAGTCCGGCTCCCCCCGCCCATCGAGAACACCATCTGTTTGCAACAAATCCCGATTCCTATGCTCGCGCGCCTCACTTGATCATGGCCAGCTTGGCGCGCCTGATGGTTTCGGGCGAGACCCGCAGGGTGCGCTCCACGACGTCGGCCAGCTTCTCTCCGGACATTGGCTCAATCTCGAGCTTGGACGCCGCCGCGTCCGCCAGAAACTCCGGATCGCGCATGGTAGCGTCGAAGGCGGCGCGAAGAATCGCAAGGCGCTCGTGCGGCAGGCCTGGGGGCGCCACGAATGGCCGTCCCAAAGCCGGTGACAACGAGACGAATTCCAGGACCTCCCGGTCGGCTTGGTTCTTCGCAAGTTCGTGCATCAAGGGGACGTCCGGAAGGTCCGGCGCGCGTTCCGCGCCCATCTGCACGAGGATATTGACCTTCTTCTCGCGCACCCAATCGCTCTGGTCGCGCAGGTTCGCCCAGTTATAGGCGCCCCGACCGTTAACTTCGCCGCGCTCGATCGCGAGCATCATCTCGTTGCTGCCCTTGTAGCCGCCGATAACCTTGAACCTGGTGCCGAGAAACTGGTTCATCAGCTCGGGATAAAAGCTCGTCGCTGAGCCGGCCCCGGTCGTGCCAACGATCAGTTCCTGCTTCTGCGCGTCCTGAATGGTCTTGACCGGAGAAGTGTGCCAGGCGAACGCCACATTGACGGTGGAATGGGTCGAGCCGATCCAATTCATGCGGCGGGCGTCGTATTGAACACCTGTCTCGTTCAAGGCCTGGCTCATCGCTGCGCCCTGATTGAGGATCGCAATCTCGGTGCCGTCGGGACGAGCCTGGGTGTAAATGTAATTGGCCAGGCGCATGCCTCCCGCGCCCGGCATATTTTTGACGACGATGCCTAGGTTGCCGGGAATATGCTTATTCATATGGCGGGCGACCAGGCGGGCATAACCGTCGTAAGCGCCGCCCGTGTCCGAACCGACGTAGAGATCGATACGCTTGCCCTTATAGAAATCGTCCTGAGCCCGCGCGCTGACATCGGGCCACAACAAGGCTGCTGCGAGCATCACAAGCGTTGCGACCCTCTTGAGAAGGTCCATGAGCGTGTCTCCCATTCCGGCTCAGGACCGTATCTGCCGGCCGGCAGAGACACATCCTGCTGCGGTTTTCTTCTTTGTTCCCGGCAGTAAGCCTGCGGCCATGACAGCTGTCAACGGACTCTCAGCAGCCCGTGTTGAGCCCCCGAAGGTCGCATGTTCGAGTATACCGGCAGGTCACTCATAGCTCGTCGATGATTTCGCAACCCGCGACAAAAATTGGAAAAGCTCGCGAGGTCGCTGAGAATGTCGACCATCATCATGCCGGGAGCTCGCCGCGAACTACCGACAGCACAGTCAGACATTTGGGCCGGCGGGGGTTAAAAAATATTGCGGTGATTTCGCCGGGTTTCTCTGGCCGACTGCCTCGAAACGCTAGAAGAAACTCCAAGTCGCGCGCTTTCGACGGCAGTGATTCCAAAAAGCAACACTGCGCCGGCAGGGATCGTGCGGTTAGAGCGGCGGCATCAGGCCCTGGGCTTCCAGGAACTCCGTCAAGAGAGCGTCGAAGCCAGCGGGATCCTCGAGGCAGCATGCATGGCCAGTTCCAGGCAGCACCTTGTGAACTGCGCCGGGCACCAGACCTGCCGTG
>DASSPI010000104.1:0-4445 GCA_035699705.1 Xanthobacteraceae bacterium | reverse complement strand
GCCTTCATCCATGGCGGTCCCTTCGCCAATATCGCGCATGGCTGCAATTCCGTGGTCGCGACCACGACCGCGCTGAAGCTCGCCGATTATGTCGTGACCGAAGCCGGCTTCGGCGCCGACCTCGGGGCGGAGAAATTCATCGACATCAAATGCCGCAAGGCGGGGCTCTCGCCCGACTGCGTCGTCATCGTCGCCACCATCCGCGCGCTGAAGATGCACGGCGGGGTGAAGAAGGACGACCTGAAGAAAGAGGACCTGAAAGCGCTGGAAATCGGCATGGCCAATCTGGCGCGCCATGTGGAGAATGTGAAGAAGTTCGGCCTGCCGGCGGTGGTCTCGATCAACCGCTTCTCGGCCGACAGCGAGGCCGAGATCAAGCTGGTGAAGGATGCCTGCCAAAAACTCGGCGTCGAGGCCTTGATGGCGGATCACTGGGCGATGGGCGGCGAGGGCGCGGCCGAGGTCGCGCGCGCGGTGGTGAAGACCATCGAGGAGAACAAGGGCAAGGTGAAGCTGCTCTATCGCGACGATCAGTCGCTGTTCGAGAAAATTTCCACCATCGCCAAGGAAATCTACCGCGCCGGCGACGTCACCGCCGACAAGGCGGTGAAGGATCAGCTCAAGGCCTGGGAGGAGATGGGCTTCGGCAAGCTGCCGGTCTGCATCGCCAAGACGCAGTATTCCTTCTCCACCAACCCGGATCTGAAGGGCGCGCCGAGCAATCACAGCATGAATGTGCGTGAGGTGCGGCTTTCCGCCGGCGCCGAATTCGTGGTCGCGATCTGCGGAGAGATCATGACCATGCCGGGCCTGCCCAAGGTGCCGTCGGCCGACAGCATCGACGTCGGCGCCGACGGCAAGATCGTGGGTCTGTTCTAGAGGCGTGTGCCGCGCGCGGTGCAGCGCGCAACGATGCACCGCAGATGCGGGACCGTTCCGGACTCAGCATTCGTAACGGACCCGGGGTCTGCAGCGCATTGCCCGCTGAGTGGCCACTTACGGACCCGACACGGCAACAGCCGAAGTCATCCGCATCCGCGTCGCGGGATGCACAAACAGGAAATAGATCGCGAGCAGGCCGCTGTAGGCAACGACCGCAGTATAGAGAATAAGGCTCAGGCGCATTTCCGGCCGCACTGTGGAGAAATGCTGCAGGAAGGGGCCGATCAGGACCAGATCGTAGGCTAGAAAGCCGAGCAGCTGCCCCTTGGCATTTCCCCAATAGGGATACACGACGCCGTAGAGGAAATAGCACATCGCCCCGAGGAAAATGCAGCCGTAGAACACCGAGTTCTCCGCGCTCAACGGCCAGGGAAAAATATTCGGCCGGACCAGGACAAGCGCCGTGCCGGCGAGCAGCAGCGCAAGGCCAAATCCGGCAAACGAATAGCGCACCAGCGCCGGTGTCGGCCGCGTCTCCCGGAATGGCAAGCGCCGGCTGTAAATGTACAGGCCGATGTTGAGCGCAACCAGGACTGCCGCGAAGCCTGCGAACGGGAGCAGGCTCGGCGGCCCCCCGTTCCGGTAGAAGACATAAGCTGCCACCAGGATCGCGGCACCGCTGAGCGCAAGATCGATCGCGCCGCCCGCCATCGCCCGCGGTTCATCCGCAAGCGCGATCCACACGACAGGCGCGCCGATGGACGCCAGGATCGATGACACGAAGATATTCGAGAGCCGGGAGGACGGGACCGGCCAAAACCAGGTTGCCCAGGCTGCCTCCAGGAAAAATCCCGCGGCCAGCACCAGCGCCAGAAGGCCGCCGGTCAGCAGCGCGATCCGCAGTAATTTCGGCACGATAGCCCCCTCGCCGATATTGCCCGAGTCTAGCGAATAGCGGACGCGGCGTCACCGCCTCATGCCGCCTCCAGCTGCGGCGCAACGCGCTTGGCTTCCACCACCAGCGCGGCGGTGACCGGCATCATCGGCTCGCGCGCCGGCACAACGAGCCCGATGGTCTGCACCGCTTCCGGCTCCAGGATCGGGATCGCGCGGATGGTGTCGGTCAGGCCGAGCGTTTCGGCCAGCTTCGCCGGCATCACGCTCGCCCAGCGTCCGGTGCGCACATGGGCGAACAGAAGGATCATCGAATCCGATTCCAGCGTCGGCCGCGATTCCCCGCCCGCGCTTTTGAGCAGTCGGTCGATGATGCGCCGGTTCTGCATGTCGGGGGTGAGCAGACAAAGCGGTACCTGCGCCACCTCGGCCCAGGTGACGGTGTCGCGGTTGCCGAGCGGCGCATCGGCGGACGTGAGCAGGCGGTAGCGCTCGCGGTAGAGCGGCACGGTATTCACCCGCCCGACCGGCTCGTTGCCGAGATAGGTGATGCCGGCATCGATCTCGAGATTGTCGAGCAGCTCCAGAATTTCGATCGAGGTGCGTGACCAGACGGTGAATTGCACGTTCGGATGCCGCTCGCGATAGGGCGTCGTGAGCGCGGCCACCATCGCCAGCGCGGTGGGGATGGCCGCGATCCGCAGCCGGCCGGTGAGTCCGTGGCGCAGCGAATTGATCTCCTCGCGCATGGCGCGAGTGTCGCCGACGATGCGGCGCGCCCATTCCAGCACGCGCTCGCCTTCCGGCGTAAAACCCTGAAAGCGCGAGCCGCGGTTCACCAGCAGCACCCCCATCTGTCCTTCGAGCTGTTTCACGCCGGCCGACAGCGTGGGCTGCGTTACGCCGCAGGCTTCGGCCGCCCGGCCAAAATGCCGCTCCCGCGCAAGCGCCAGGATGAAGTCCAGCCGGTCGATCATGTTTTATCCAATGGTGTCAGTAGCTTGCGCCAAAAAGCCCCTTCCGCTTACGCCAATAATAATCAGCAATCCCCCTCTAGTCGATAGAAGTTATCTATCGACCCATGGACTTTGGGGGATTGTCTGGAAGCCGTCTGAGACCGATTTTGAGTTTTGGAGATTGCCATGAATATTCAGACGCCTCCCCCGCGCGCCGCCGGCGCGCCGCCGAACCGCAGGCCGCGGCGCACGCCGAAAGGCCGGCAGGTCGATCCGCAGGCGCTCGAGGAAGTATGCGCGCTGCTCGCCGACAAGCCGCGCCGGCGCGATCTGCTGATCGAGCATCTGCATCTCATTCAGGACGCTTATGGCTGTCTTTCCGCCGCGCATCTTGCCGCGCTCGCCGCCGAGATGAAATTGGCGCTGGCCGAGGTCTATGAGGTCGCGACTTTTTACGCGCATTTCGATGTGGTGAAGGAAGGCGAGTTGTCGCCGCCCGCGGTCACCGTGCGGGTTTGCGACTCGCTGTCTTGCGCGATGGCGGGCGGCGAGAAGCTGCTCGCCGAGCTGCCGGGCAAACTCGGTTCCGGCGTGCGCGTCATACGCGCGCCCTGCATGGGCGCCTGCGACCGCGCGCCGGTCTGTGCGGTCGGTCACGTGCAAACATTCGAGGCGAATGCGGAGAAGGTCGTGGCGGCCGTCAAGGACAAGCCGCATGCGCATGCCTGGCATCCGGACAAGACTTTCGAGCAGTACCGCGCCGAGGGCGGCTATGCGCTGCTGAAATCCTGCCTCGATGGCAGCCGCACGCGCGACGAGATCATCAAGGCGGTGGACGATTCCGGGCTGCGCGGCCTCGGCGGCGCGGGCTTCCCCACCGGCCGCAAATGGACGCTGGTGCGCAACGAGCCCGGCCCGCGCCTGTTCGCGGTCAACGCCGACGAGGGCGAGCCCGGGACCTTCAAGGACCGGCATTATCTCGGCCTGGATCCGCACCGCTTCATCGAAGGCATGCTGATCGCCGCCTGGGTGGTCGAGGCGGTCGAGACCTACGTCTATATCCGCGACGAATATCCCGAGCTGCGGCTGATGCTGCTGGAGGAACTGGCCAAGGTCGAGCAGGCCGGCCTGTCGCCGCATACCAGGCTGCATTTGCGGCGCGGAGCGGGCGCTTACATCTGCGGTGAAGAATCCGCGATGATCGAATCGATCGAAGGCAAGCGCGGGCTGCCGCGCCACCGCCCGCCCTATCTCGCGCAGGTCGGCTTGTTCGGCCGGCCCACGCTCGAGCAGAACGTCGAGACCATGTATTGGCTGCGCGACATCATCGAGAAGGGCGCGGCCTGGTTCACGTCGCAGGGCCGGCATGAGCGCAAGGGCTTCCGCAGCTTCTCGGTCTCCGGCCGGGTGAAGGATCCGGGCGTGAAGCTTGCCCCCGCCGGCATCACCGCGCGCGAATTGATCGACGAATTCTGCGGCGGCATGGCGGACGGCCACAGCTTCAAGGGTTATCTGCCGGGCGGCGCCTCGGGCGGCATCCTGCCGGCCTCGATGGCCGACATTCCGCTCGATTTCGGCACGCTGGAAAAATACGGCTGCTTCATCGGCTCGCATGCGGTGGTCGTCCTCTCCGAGCAGGATGACATGAAGGCAACCGCGATCAATCTCATGCGTTTCTTTGAGGACGAGAGTTGCGGGCAATGCACGCCGTGC
>DASSPI010000103.1:0-7547 GCA_035699705.1 Xanthobacteraceae bacterium | reverse complement strand
TCAGCGCGGCAGCAGCGTCGAACCCATCAGGAATTTGTCGATCGCGTGCGCCGCCTGCCGGCCCTCGCGGATCGCCCAGACCACCAGCGACTGGCCGCGCCGCATGTCGCCGGCGGTGAACACCTTCCCGAGCGAGGTGCGGTAGTCGTCGGTATTGGCGCGCACGTTGCCGCGCGGATCGAGCTCGAGCCGGAGCGATTGCACCATTCCCTCGTGCACCGGATGCACGAAGCCCATGGCGAGCAGCACGAGGTCGGCCTTGACCTCGAATTCGCTGCCGTGAATCGGCTGCATCTTGGCGTCCACGCGCACGCAATGCAGCGTGTCTACCCGTCGGTTCTTGCCGGAGAATTTCTGCGTCATCACGGCGAAGTCGCGCTCGGCGCCTTCCTCGTGGCTGGAGGAGGTGCGCAGCTTCATCGGCCAGTCCGGCCAGCTGAGCAGCTTGTTCTCCTTCGCCGGCGGCCGCGGCATGATTTCGAAATTGGTCACCGAGCGCGCGCCCTGGCGGATCGAGGTGCCGATGCAGTCGGAGCCGGTATCGCCGCCGCCGATCACCACCACATGCTTGTCCTTGGCCAGAATCGGCGGCACATCGTCGGCCGGCGCCGGCTCGCCGCTCACGCGGCGGTTCTGCTGCGGCAGGAAATCCATGGCGAAATGGATGCCGTCGAGCTCGCGGCCGGGGATCGGCAGATCGCGCGGCTTTTCCGCGCCGCCGGTGAGCGCGACGGCGTCATATTCCTTCAGCAGTTGCTCCGCCGGCAGGTTCACCCCGACATGCGCGTTGTAATGGAAGGTGACGCCTTCCGCCTGCATCTGCTGCACGCGCCGGTCGACGATGACCTTGTCCATCTTGAAGTCAGGGATGCCGTAGCGGAGCAGTCCGCCCGCCTTGGCGAATCGCTCGAACACATGCACCTCGTGTCCCACCCGCGCGAGCTGCTGCGCGCAGGCCATCCCGGCCGGGCCGGAGCCGACCACCGCGACCTTCTTGCCGGTCTTGTGCGTCGGCGGTTCCGGTTTCACCCAGCCGCTGGAAATCGCGCGGTCGGCGATCGCGCATTCGATCGTCTTGATGGTGACCGGGTTGTCCTCGATGTTCAGCGTGCAGGACGCCTCGCACGGCGCCGGGCAGATGCGGCCGGTCACTTCCGGGAAATTATTGGTCGAATGCAGGTTGCGCGCGGCCTCTTCCCACTGGTCCCGGTAGACCAGGTCATTCCAGTCCGGGATCTGGTTGTTCACCGGGCAGCCGGTGTGACAATAGGGGATGCCGCAATCCATGCAGCGCGCGGCCTGCTTCTTGTTGTCCTCGTCGGCCAACGGCAGGACGAACTCGCCCCAATGCTTGATGCGCTCCTCGACCGGCTGATAGTGACGGTCGGTACGCTCGAACTCCAGGAAACCGGTGATCTTACCCATGGGCGCGCAGCTTACTCCGCCGCCTGCATGGTGCGGGACTTTTCCATCTCGGCCAGCGCGCGGCTGAATTCCACCGGCATGACCTTGCGGAATTTCGGAACGTAATTGCGCCAGTCGGCGAGAATGTCCTTGGCCCGCTGCGAGCCGGTATGGCGCGCATGCTTGCTGATCAGCGCGTGCAGCCGCTCGCAGTCATTGCGCGTCATATCGGTGAGGTCCCCGTGCATCTCGCCTTCGATCCATTCCGGCATGTCCTGTAATTCGACCATGCCGCGGTTGCAACGCGTCTCGAAGGTGCCGTCCTCATCCAGCACATAGGCGATGCCGCCCGACATGCCGGCCGCGAAGTTGCGCCCGGTATAGCCGAGCACGACCACGATGCCGCCGGTCATGTATTCGCAGCAGTGGTCGCCCGCGCCCTCAACCACCGCAATGGCGCCCGAGTTGCGCACGGCGAAGCGTTCGCCGGCGATGCCGCGGAAATAGCATTCGCCGCCGATGGCGCCATACATCACGGTGTTGCCGACGATGATCGATTCCTCGGGCACGATGCCGGCATCCGCCGTCGGGCGCACGATCAGCTTGCCGCCGGAAATTCCCTTGCCGACATAGTCGTTGGCTTCGCCTTCCAGCTCAAAGGTCACGCCATGCGCCAGCCAGGCGCCGAAGCTCTGTCCGGCGGTGCCCTTCAGCTTCACGGTGATGGTGTCGTCCGGCAGACCCTGATGGCCGTAGCGCTTGGCCACCTCGCCCGAAAGCATGGCGCCGGCGGTGCGGTCGGTATTCTTGATTTCCGCCTCGATCGTCACCGGCGTGCCCTTCTCCAGCGCGTCTTTCGCCTGCGCGATCAGCTTGCGGTCGAGGATGTCGTAGATCTTGTGATCCTGCCGCTCGCGGTTGGAGATCTGCACGCCGGCGGGCGCCTCCGGCTTGTGGAACAGCTTGGAGAAGTCCAGCCCCTTGGCCTTCCAATGCGCAACCAGCTCGCGCCGGTCGAGCATCTGCATTTGCCCGATCATCTCGTCGAAGCGGGCGTAGCCCAATGAGGCCATGATCTCGCGCACTTCCTCCGCGACGAAGAAGAAGTAATTGATCACATGCTCGGGCTGGCCCTGGAAGCGCTTGCGCAGCACCGGGTCCTGCGTCGCCACGCCCACCGGGCAGGTGTTCAGGTGACAGACGCGCATCATGATGCAGCCCGCGGCGATCAGCGGCGCGGTGGAGAATCCGAATTCATCCGCGCCGAGCAAGGCGCCCACCACCACGTCGCGGCCGGTGCGGATGCCGCCGTCGACCTGCACGGCGATGCGGCCGCGCAGGCGGTTGCTGACCAGCGTCTGGTGCGTTTCGGCCAGCCCGATCTCCCACGGCGATCCGGCATGCTTGATCGAGGTGAGCGGCGAAGCGCCGGTGCCGCCTTCGAAGCCGGCGATGGTGACGTGGTCGGCGCGCGCCTTGGAGACGCCGGCGGCGACCGTGCCGACGCCGACTTCCGAGACCAGCTTCACGGACACCAGCCCGTCAGGATTGACGTTCTTCAGGTCGAAGATGAGCTGCGCCAGGTCTTCGATCGAATAGATGTCGTGATGCGGCGGCGGCGAGATCAGGCCCACGCCCGGCGTCGAATAGCGCACCGCGGCGATGGTCTTGTCCACCTTGTGGCCCGGCAATTGCCCGCCTTCGCCCGGCTTGGCGCCCTGCGCCATCTTGATCTGCATCATGTCCGAATTGACGAGATATTCGGTGGTGACGCCGAAGCGGCCGGAGGCCACCTGCTTGATCGCCGAGCGCATGCTGTCGCCGTTCGGCAGCGGCTTGAAGCGGTCGGCTTCCTCGCCACCCTCGCCGGTATTGGATTTGCCGCCGATGCGGTTCATCGCGACCGCCAGCGTGGTATGCGCCTCGCGCGAGATCGAGCCGAAGGACATGGCGCCGGTGGAGAAGCGCTTGACGATTTCCTTCGCCGGCTCGACCTGCTCGATCGGAATCGGCCGCCGGCCTTCTTCCTCCGCCGTCTTGAGCCGGAACAGCCCGCGAATGGTCAGCAGCTTTCCTGATTGCTCGTTCAGCTCCTGCGCAAAGGCGCGGTAGCGGTCGTAGGAATTGCCGCGCACGGCATGCTGCAGCGCCGCCACCGTCGCGGCATTCCAGGCATGGTCCTCGCCGCGCACGCGGAGCTGGTATTCGCCGCCGACGTCAAGCGACATGCGGTAGATCGGCGCGTCGCTGAAGGCGTCGC
Organism: Xanthobacteraceae bacterium; assembly: GCA_035699705.1. GTDB lineage: Bacteria > Pseudomonadota > Alphaproteobacteria > Rhizobiales > Xanthobacteraceae > CANKHA01. Next base: position 3,883 of record DASSPI010000103.1, on the reverse strand, counting down.
GATGCCGGCGCATGGTCTCTTCCGCCACCTCTTCCAGACCCACGCCCTCGATGCGGGTCGCGGTGCCGGTGAAATAAGTGGCGACGAAATCGGCCTTCAGCCCCACCGCGTCGAAGATCTGCGCGCCGCAATAGGACTGATAGGTGGAGATGCCCATCTTCGACATCACCTTCAACAGCCCCTTGCCGATTGCCTTGATGTAACGCTTGACCAGTTCCTTGTCGTCGACCTTCTGCGGCAGCGTGTTCTTCAGCTCGCGTAGGCTTTCGAACGCCAGATAGGGATTGATCGCCTCCGCGCCGTAGCCGGCCAGGCAGGCGAAATGGTGCACCTCGCGCGGCTCGCCGGATTCGACCACGATGCCGACCGAGGTGCGCAAGCCTTCCCGGATCAGGTGATGATGCACGGCCGCGCAGGCCAGCAGCGAGGGGATCGGCATGCGCTCGGGCCCGGCCGCGCGGTCGGACAGCACCAGGATATTGGTGCCCTCGCGCACCTTGAGCTCGGCCAGCGCGCACAGGCTGTCGAGCCCATCCTTCATGCCGGCGGCGCCGTTCTCCGCCGGGAAGGTCATGTCGAGCGTGGCGGATTTGAAATGCCCGCCCTCGAGCTTGGAGATCGAGCGGATCTTCTCCAGGTCCTCGTTGGTCAGGATCGGCTGGCGCACTTCCAGACGCTGGGTGCGCGACATGCCTTCCAGATCGAACAGGTTCGGCCGCGGCCCGATGATGGAGACGAGGCTCATCACCAGTTCTTCGCGGATCGGGTCGATCGGCGGGTTGGTCACCTGCGCGAAGTTCTGCTTGAAATAGGTGAACAGCAGCTTTGGCTTCTGCGACAGCGCCGAGATCGGAGTGTCGGTGCCCATCGATCCGACCGCTTCTTCCGCGCTCGCGACCATCGGCGACATCAGGATCTTCAGGTCTTCCTGGGTGTAGCCGAAGGTCTGCTGCCGATCGAGCAGCGACAGGTTGGTGCCAGCAGGCTTGGTGGCAACCGCCGGCAGATCTTCCAGCACGAGCTGCGTGCGCGTCAGCCACTCCTGGTAGGGATGGCTCTGCGCCAGCGTCGCCTTCAATTCGTCGTCGGGAATGAGCCGGCCTTCATCGAGATCGACCAGCAGCATCTTGCCCGGCTGCAGGCGCCATTTGCGTATGATGTCCTTCTCGGGAATCGGCAGCACGCCCATTTCCGAGGCCATGATGATGCGGTCGTCGCGGGTGAGGAAATAGCGCGCCGGACGCAGACCGTTGCGGTCGAGCGTGGCGCCGATCTGCCGGCCGTTGGTGAAGGCGATGGCGGCGGGGCCGTCCCATGGCTCCATCAGCGCGGCGTTGTATTCGTAGAAGGCGCGGCGTTCCTCGTCCATCAGCGGATTGCCCGCCCAGGCCTCGGGAATCATCATCATCATCGCATGCGCGAGCGGATAGCCGCCCTGCACCAGGAACTCGAGCGCGTTGTCGAAACAGGCGGTGTCCGACTGGCCCTCATAGGAGATCGGCCACAGCTTGTTGATGTCCTCGCCGAACAGCGGGGAGGAAACCGAAGCCTGCCGCGCCGCCATCCAGTTCACGTTGCCGCGCAGCGTGTTGATCTCGCCGTTATGCGCGATCATCCGGTAGGGATGCGCCAGCGACCAGGTCGGGAAAGTATTGGTGGAGAAGCGCTGGTGCACGAGCGCGAGCGCGCTCTCGAAATCCGGCTCATGCAGGTCGGGGTAATAGCTGCCGAGCTGATCGGCCAGGAACATGCCCTTGTAGATCACCGTGCGGCAGGAGATCGACACCGGGTAATAGCCGGACAGCCGCCGCTCGCGGCGGCGATAAATCGTGTTGGAGATCGACTTGCGCAGCACATAGAGCCGCCGCTCGAATTCGGTCTCGTCCTTGATATTCTTGCCGCGGCCGATGAAGACCTGCAGATGCACCGGCTCGGTCGGCTTCACCGAAACGCCGAGACTGGAATTGTCGGTCGGCACTTCGCGCCAGCCGAGCAACTGCATGCCGGCGCGCACGATCATGTCGCCGTAGATCTTGCGGATGACCTCGCGCCAGGCTTCGTCGCGCGGCATGAACAGATAGCCGATGGCATATTCGCCGGGCGCAGGCAGCGAGAAGCCGATCTCCGCCGCTTTCCGGGTGAAGAATTTGTGCGGGATCTGCACCAGGATGCCGGCCCCGTCACCCGCGCGCGGGTCCGCGCCGACCGCGCCGCGATGCTCGAGATTGAGCAGAATGGTGAGCGCGTCTTCGACGATCTTGTGCGACTTGCGGCCCTTGATGTCGGCGATGAAGCCGACGCCGCAGGAATCCTTGTCGAGCGCGGGATCGTAAAGTCCGCGAGCCTCCGGCACGCCCGGGTCGGCGGAATCGGCAAAATCGGAGGCGCGCAGCACCGCGGGCTTGGTATCCGCCCGGCCGCGTTGCTTCCTGTCCTGTCCGCTTCCCTTCATTCCGTCCTCATGCCGCACCTGCCTTGCTCGCGGCATACCGACCACGACCGAAGGCGAAACTATTCAGCGAAGGCCGCCTTCCAGAAGCCGTTCGCCGGCTCCGCGAGGCCGCTTGATCTTGGGCGCCAGGCGGGGCTTTCGCACCCCCGGCTGCCGCTTCGCGCGCCTTTTGGCCGAGCACGGCCAGCGAGGCCACCGCGGAACAATAGGACAGTATCACTGTCCTAAATGCGGTTGTCAATTTCGCCCGTAAAATAGGACGACGCCTGATGGTTTAGTCTGTTCCGCTCCGGAAGAGGAACACGGACGGGCCGGCTGGCGCAATGGCGATTGCGCCACATCCGGCGGCAATTGCGCGTACCCGCTTCCGCTACGTCAGGATTGAAGCAGCCGGCCGCCGCCCTAGCGCCGCCCCAATCGGCGTTAACGTTGCGGACCGGGGGAGGCTGTTTCGATGGAAGACGCGCCGTGAAAACCAGACTTGCGATCTGCCTCGCCTTCGCCGCTCTCAGCCCGGCCGCTCTGCCCGTATCGGCTTCCGCCCAGGCCCTGCTGCCGCCTTACGAAATCACCACCAGCGTCCGCTCGATGGGGCTTGAGCCGATCAGCCCGCCGGTGCGCCGGGGAGCCCGTTATGTGCTGCGCGCGATCGACCGCCGCGGAGCCGAGGTCGCCGTCGCCGCCGACGCCCTGAGCGGCCGCGTCCTGTTCGTGCGCCCGGTGGGCTACGGCCGGGGCCCGGTTGTTGCGGAACGCTTCCATCCGCCGGCCTATCCGGAAGAATTCGCTCCGCCGCGCGGCTACGAACGGCAGCGAAGCTACGAGCCACGGCGAAGCTACGAGCCGCCAGGCAATCCGGGCAATTACGAGCAGCAAGGCAATTACGAGCCGACGCCGCCGCGCAATCCGCCGGACCCCTCGGTGATCTATGCGCCGCGCGAGAATGCCACCGCGCCGCAGCCGCCCGCCCGCGCGCCGTCCGCCGCCAAGCCGCCCGCGCCGCCCAAGGTGGCCGCGAAACCGGCGGCCAAGCCGGCCGCGACGGCGGAGACCACCGCCTCCAGGCAGCAGTCCGACGCCACCACCGGCACCATCGCCCCGCAGCCGCCGGCGGAAAATCCGGCGGCTGCGATTCCGCCGGTGCAGAGCCTCGAATAGCGCGCGGCCTTCGCAGGCATCGGTGCAATGAAAAAGCGCCCCGGAAAACCGGGGCGCTCTCTTGTCAGCCGAGGGTGTGAAGCGGTTACGCCGCCGCTTTGGCGTCGATCACCTGCGGCTGCTCTTTCTTGCCGGCGCCGATCGGAATGCTGCGCGGCTTCTTCGCCTCGGGAATCTCGCGAACGAGGTCGACATGCAGCAGACCGTTCTCGAGTGCGGCGCTCTTCACCTGCACGTAATCGGCAAGCTGGAACACGCGCTCAAAGGCACGCG
>DASSPI010000102.1:0-23174 GCA_035699705.1 Xanthobacteraceae bacterium | reverse complement strand
CTATGCTGCCCGTCGCGCACGTCGCTGCTTACCGGAATGTATCCGCAGAATCACGGGGTTACCAACAACCATGCGATCACCGGTGGCGGCTACGAAGGGTACATGGCACGCGAACTCGACAAGGAGTCATGGTCCAAGCTGCTGCAGCCCGATTATTACACCGGCTTCTTCGGTAAATTCCTCAATGGCTATCTCAATCCGGCGAGTGTTCCAGTTGGTTGGGACCGATGGTATGCCGTCTATGCCGGCGCCGGCAACATGTTCAACTGGAGCGCAAGCCATAACGGCATTCCGGTCGTCTACCGCGGCAGCACCGACGCCACTTATTCTACCAACGTGCTTGCCAATCTGGTCAGCATCACCATCAAGCAGCAGCCAATAGTTTATAAGCGGCCTTTCGCGCTTCTGTTCGCGCCGATCGCGCCGCATTTGCCGGCACGTCCGGCGCTTGAGTTCAAAGGCAGATATGCGTTCGAGCCCTTCGCGCCGAAGCTGAAGCCATCGTTCAACGAACCGGACGTCTCCGACAAGCCGAGCCATATCCAGGCGCTTCCTCAGTTCACGGCCGAGGAGATCGCCGTCCTCGAGCGCGACTGGCGCCTCATGCTGGAGAGCGGCCTGAGCATCGACAAGGCATTCCAGACGATTTGGAAAACGCTTGAGGCCACGGGTCAGTTGGCGAACACCTACATCGTCTTCGCCAGCGACAACGGTTATCTCTGGGGCGAGCACCGCATCTCCAACAAGCTTTACCCCTACCGCGAAAGCATCAAGTCAACGATGCTGGTGTGGGGACCGGGCGTCGTCCCCGGCCTCGACCATCACATCGTCACCAACGCCGACCTATTTCCGACTTTCATGGAGATCGCCGGCAAGCCGATTCCGGACTGGGTGGATGGCCGTTCCTTGCTAGCCCTGTTGCGCGGGCTGACCCCGGCTACCTGGCGTTGGCAGTTGCTGGTCCATGGTAATCCGGCCGAGAGTGCGGGCCGGGATTTTCATGCCCTTGCCACCGGGAACTGGACCTTCGTTCAGCACGCCACCGAAAAGGAGTTTTACGACCTGCTCGCCGATCCCTACGAGGTGAACAACGCTGCGGCGGCGCTCCCTGCGGCTTTCGTGACAGAGGTCGAGGCTCGCATTACCAATCTTTATAACTGCAAAGGCACGGCAGTCTGCCAGCCGATCGAAGATGCGCCGCTACCCGTACGGTAACGCGTTCGTCGGCCGAACCTAAAAACCCAAACACTGGCGAAGGAATTGGTCGGAGTGGCAGGATTTGAACCTGCGACCCCCACGTCCCGAACGTGGTGCGCTACCAGACTGCGCTACACTCCGACTGAAGGCCGGACTTATAGCCGCCACCTTGCGAGGCCGCAAGCACGCGCTCATGCGCCCTGGCGCCGGAATTTCCAGCCGCCGTGAGGCTTTGGACAGTTTCGGTCCGCACGCCTAGAATGCCGGGATTAGGGCCGGCTGGAGGGCTGCCCGAGCCCGGAGTAACGGTCATGATCCCTTGGCGGCTGTCTGTGGCGGCGGCGCTGGCCGCAGCCGTCTCGCTTCCCGCTCTCATCCATGCGCAGTCCGGCAATCTGCTGACCGGCAAGGCGGCCTTCAGCGACTGGCAATCGGAAGCACCCGGCGTGCGCCGCCTGATCAGGCCGGAAGACCTGCCGCCGCCCTTCGCCACCGAATCCGTTCGCAACCGCATGCAGCTGGTGGTCGATCCCGGCGACCGCGAGCTCAAGTCGATTCCCGGGTTCGAGGTCAAGCTGTTTGCCAAGGGCCTGGAAGGCCCGCGCCTGATGCGGGCCGCGCCCAACGGCGACCTCTTCGTGGCCGAAAGCAACGCCGGCCGCATCCGCGTGCTGCGGACGAGCGCCGACGGCAGCAAGGCCGAGCAAATGGAGGTCTTCGCCTCCGGTCTGAAGCGGCCCTTCGGCATCAATTTCCATCCCGCCGACGGGCAGCCGGAGTGGGTTTACGTCGCCAATACGGATTCGGTCGTGCGCTTCCCCTATCGCAACGGCGATCTGAAGGCGCGCGGGCCCGCCGAAGTGATCGTCGCCAAGCTGCCGTCTGCCGATCGCGGACACTGGACCCGCGATCTCGTCTTCTCCAAGGACGGATCGACGATGTTCGTTTCCGTCGGCTCCGCCACCAATGTCGCGCAGGACGTCCCGCCGTTGCAGGACGAGGCACTGAGGAATTGGATCGCGGAAAAGCCGCTCGGCGCCGCCTGGGGGGCTGAGGAGGAGCGCGCCGCCGTGCTCGCCTTCGATCCCGACGGCAAGAACCGCCGCCTCTATGCCACCGGCATCCGCAATTGCGTCGGCATGGATATCCATCCCGCAACCGGCGAGCTCTGGTGTTCGACCAACGAGCGCGACCTGCTGGGAGACGACCTGCCGCCCGATTACATCACGCGGGTGAAGGAAGGCGCCTTCTACGGCTGGCCCTGGTATTACATCGGCGCAAACGAGGATCCGCGGCACAAGGGCGCCCGGCCCGACCTCAAGGACAAGGTGACGGTCCCGGACGTCCTGCTTCAGCCGCATGCGGCATCGCTGCAGATGGTCGTTTACGAGGGCGGCCAGTTCCCGGCGGAATACAAGGGCCAGATCTTTGCCGCCCTGCACGGCTCCTGGAACCGGCAGAAGCGGCTCGGCTACAAGATCATCCGCGTCATGCTGAAGGACGGCGTGCCTACCGGCGAATATGAGGATTTCGTCACCGGTTTTGTGGTAGACGACGCCAGCGTATGGGGACGGCCGGTCGGCGTGACGGTGGCGAAGGACGGCGCCTTGCTGTTCTCGGAAGACGGCAATGGCACGATCTGGCGCGTGTCGCACTCAACACGCGCGTCCGCCCGCTAATCACTGAACGGAGCCTGCATGCATCTCTCAATCACCTCGACGGCGCATGTCGGCTGAACCGTCCACGCGCGTGATCAAGGCGGGAAGCGAGGCGGCGAAAGCCGCCGCGCAATGCCTCGCTGCCGGCGGCCTGGTCGCCTTCCCCACGGAGACGGTCTATGGGCTGGGCGCCGACGCCACCAACGGCAGCGCCGTGGCGCGGCTCTACGCCGCCAAAGGCCGGCCTTCGTTCAATCCATTGATCGCCCACGTCGCCGATCTCGCGGCCGCGCGGAGACTGGCGCGCTTCGACGCAACCGCCATGCGGCTTGCGCAAGCGTTCTGGCCGGGGCCGCTGACGCTGGTGCTGCCGAAGACGCCCGATTGCCCCGTTTCCGATCTGGCGACCGCCGGCTTCGACAGCATCGCCGTGCGCGTGCCGGATCATCCGGTGGCACGCGAATTGATCGCCGCCTTCGGCAAGCCGGTCGTTGCTCCCTCGGCGAACCGCTCCGGGCATGTGTCCCCCACCACCGCCGCCCATGTGCTGGCCGATTTGCGCGGCCAGATCGATCTCGTGGTCGATGGCGGACCGACGAGTGTCGGGGTGGAATCCACCATCGTCGCCTGCCTGGACAAGCCGACGCTGATGCGCCCCGGCGGGCTGGCGCGCGAGGCCATCACGGAGCTGCTGGGACATCCGCTGGCGGAAGCGCCGCTGATGGAAGCAGTGGCCGAGAATGAAGCGCCGCTCGCGCCCGGCATGCTGGCTTCGCATTACGCGCCGAAGGCGCGGCTGCGGCTCGAGGCCACCTCGGTTGGCGCGGACGAAGCGCTGCTGGCTTTCGGGCCGGCCGTGGAGCATTCCGCCGCCATGCTCAACCTGTCAGTGCGCGGCGATCTGGTGGAGGCGGCGGCCAATCTTTTCTCGCATCTGCGCGCGCTCGATGCTTCCGGCGCCAAGGGGATCGCGGTGATGCCGGTGCCGGAGCAAGGGCTGGGCGAGGCCATCAATGACCGGCTGCGGCGCGCCGCGGCCCCGCGCGGGCGCTGAATAAATGAAAGTCACGCGGTGATGCCAAAAGAACCCACCTCCCCAACCCTCCCCCAACCCAAGTCGGGCCTGCCGGATTTGGGCACTATGGTGCGGGACCCGGGCAAGCCTGGGGCCCGGGGGGGAAAGAGTATCGGAGCCGATTTGCTGTCGCGCTTCACCGCGATCGTCGGCAACAAATATGCTGTCACCGACCCCGCCGAGCAGGAAGGCTATCTGGTGGAGAACCGCGGCCTCTATCATGGCCGCACGCCGGTCGTGCTGCGTCCGGGCTCGACCGCGCAAGTGTCGCAAATCCTCAAGCTCGCGAACGAGACCGGCACGCCGATCGTGCCGCAAGGCGGCAATACCGGGCTCGTCGGCGGCCAGACACCGTCCGAAAGCGGCACGGAAATTTTGCTGTCGCTCACGCGGCTCGACCAGATCCGCGAGATCGACCCGAGCTCCAACACCATGACCTGCGAAGCCGGCGTGATCCTCGCCAAGGCGCAGGACGCCGCCGAACAGGCCAACAGGCTGTTTCCGCTCTCGCTCGGCGCGGAGGGAAGCTGCACCATCGGCGGCAACCTCTCCACCAATGCCGGCGGCACCGGCGCGCTCGCCTACGGCGTAACCCGCGACCTCGCGCTCGGGCTGGAAGTGGTGCTGGCCGATGGCCGGGTCTGGCACGGTCTCAACAAACTGAAGAAAGACAACACCGGCTACGACCTGAAGAATCTCTTCATCGGCGCCGAAGGCACGCTCGGCATCATCACCGCCGCGGTCCTGAAATTATTTCCGCGCCCGCGCGCGGTGGAGACCGCGCTCGTCGGGCTGCCCTCGCCTACCGCCGCGCTCGGGCTGTTCAACCTCGCCAACGAACTGGCCGGCGACAGCATCACCGGATTTGAGTTCATGCCGCGCATCGGCTTCGATTTCATGCGGCAATATATGCCCGACCGGCGCGACCCTTTCGCCGGTCCGCACCCCTGGTATGTGCTGATCGAATTGTCCTCGCAGGCGAGCGAGGGCTTGCCGGAAGCGATGCAGGAGTTGCTGGGCAAGGCGGCCGAGCGCGGCCTTGCGAGTGATGCCGTGGTTAGCGCCAGCCTGGAACAGGCCAATTCATTCTGGCGGCTGCGCGAAGGCATCGTCGAGGTACAGAAATATCCCGGCGGCTCGATCAAGCACGACATCTCGGTGCCGGTCGCGGCCGTGCCGGATTTCATCGCCGAGGCGAGTGCCGCGGTAACCGAGCTCGTCCCGGGCGTGCGGCCGATCCCCTTCGGGCACCTTGGCGACGGCAATGTGCATTTCAACGTCACGCAGCCGGTAGGCGCGGACAAGGACGCCTACCTCGATCGCTGGGCGGAAATGAACGCGGTGGTGCACGCTATCGCGGCGAAATTCGGCGGCTCGATTTCCGCCGAGCATGGCATCGGACGGCTGAAGCGCGAATTGTTGCCGCAGGTGAAGGACCCGGTCGCGCTGGAAATGATGCGCGCGCTTAAGCGCACGCTCGATCCGAAAGAAATTCTGAATCCGGGAAAGGTGTTGTGAACTAGAACAGCGACGCCTGGCCGTCGTCGTTTTTTATCTTTGCTGTCTTTCGCACCGGCCGAGGCGCAACTCCTTCCACGGCGGTAGCTGCCTCCACCGGCTCGATCAGCGCCGCACTGTCATTCGCGGCGAGATTGACGGCATCGCTCACGGGATGGACCTCAAGCAGGTCCTCGCTTGCCGGTGCGATCAGTGCGGCTGCCGTTTCCGCGCCGACATTGCGGTGGTCGAGCCAAAGGTCGAAGGCCTCCGGCGGCAGGATGGCCGGCATGCGATTGTGCAGCGGCGCCAGTTGAAGGTTCGCCGCGGTGGTGACGATGGCGGCGGTTTCCATTTCCTCGCCGTTCGGGCCCATCCAGCTTTCCCACAGGCCGGCAAAGGCCATCGGTCCACCGTTGCGAGCGCGGATGTAATGCGGCTGCTTGCGCTTGCCGGTCCGCTTCCATTCATAGAAACCGTCGAATGGGATCAGGCAACGGCGATAGCGCATCGCAGACTGGAAAGCCGGTTTCTCCAGCACGGATTCCCCGCGCGCGTTGAACAAGAGGGAAAACGCGCGCGGATCCTTTACCCAGCCCGGTATCAGGCCCCAGCGCAGCAGCGCGAATTCCCTGCGCCCTTCGAACAGCCGCACGACCGCGATCGGCTGGGTCGGCGCGATGTTGTAGCGCGCCGGAAAATTCGGCTGCCCCGCATAGCGGAACAGGGCGCGAATCGCCTCGGGATTGGAAACAAGCGTGTAGCGTCCACACATCTCAGGGAGATATCGGCTTCCGCCGCGGCGTTAACAATGCATTAATCATAGATGTCCAAGAGTATTTCTTTACCGCCCCGTTTTGTCGCGAAGCCCGTTTCCATGACCGCAGCGAATCGCGAGTCGCCGACGCGCCTGGCTCTACCGGATGACGAGGCATGCCTGATCGCGGCGAACGTCAATCCGCGCACCGGCTTCGCCACCGACTATCTCAATCACTTCAATGAAGCCATCATGCTGCTCGAGCTGATGGCGGAGGTGCCGGATTGCGGCGAGGATTTCTTCGCCTGGCGGCCGAAGAAATACGTTGAGCATTTCACCGCCTCGAAATCCAAACATCGGGATGTCGCCATCGCCGCCTACAGCAAAGCCGATCCCGCGCTCCGCCAGCGGCTCGACACGCTGGCGGACTCGATGAACGAGATCCTGATGGCCACGCGCGAAGTCATGCGGCAGGATCGCTGTAACGGCAGCGCCGCCGCGATCGCCGATCTCGCGGTGCGTTGGGTCAAACCGTTGGTCGCACGCGCTGGCGCCGTCATCAACGGAACCGAGGCCGAGCAACGCGCGGCCGGACGGGATGCCGCTCCGCAGGCTGCGGTCGATGCGCTGCTGGCGCGCTGAACGCATGATCCGGCGAAAGCCCATCCCGGACTTGATCCGGGATGGAAACCGCTTCGCCGACAAGATCCTGCGACACTTTAAAACAGCGCGCGATCCGCAGATAAGTATGCGCAATCTGCGCAAGCTTGATTGCGACGCAAAGCCGGTACCCACTTTTGCTGATCGCGCGCCGTGAGCGATCCCCGACATTATCCCGATCGCCCCTACCTCGCCGTCAGCGCCGTGATCGTGCGTGACGGCGAATTCCTCGCGGTGCGCCGCGCGCGCCCGCCGATGCAGGGCCTGTTCACCCTGCCGGGCGGCGGCGTCGAAGCCGGCGAAAGCCTTGCCGATGCGGTGCGTCGCGAAGTGCGGGAGGAAACCGGCCTCACTATAGAAACGGTGGCGCTCGCCGGCCATCGCGAGGTGGTCACACGGGACGATGCCGGCCGGGTGCAGCGCCACTTCGTGATCCTGACCTTTGCCGCCCGCTGGGTCGCGGGCGAACCCCGCCTGAACGAGGAGCTTCTGGAAGCGCGCTGGATGCGGCCGTCCGGTCTGCGGGAGTTATCCACAACCGAAGGGCTGGCCGAGATCGTCGCAGCCGCCTTCGAGCAGCTCGAACGGGGATCCTGAGATTCAGCCATGCGCTGCCATAATTATGCGCTGCCTCAACCACGATAAGGAAAGCGGCTTGCGGCGGGGACCGCCCCGGCGCATAGCTCCATGATCCAGCGGCAAGTGGCGGACATGCTGAAACCGTTCTTAATTCTGGCGGCAGTTTTTCTGGCTTTACCCAGTGCGCCGGCGCGCGCGGTGGAAGGCGGCGCCGCGCCGTTCGACAACGATCTGCAGCGGCTGTCCGAAATCCTCGGCGCTTTGCACTATTTGCGCGGCCTTTGCGGCGCCAAGGAAGGGCAGAAATGGCGCAACGAGATGCAGGCGCTGATCGAAGCGGAAACATCGGCGGGAGAACGGCGCGCGCGGATCGTCGCCAGCTTCAACCGCGGCTACCGCAGTTTTCAGCAGACCTACCGTACCTGCACGCCGGCGGCAGATTTCGCCATCCGCCGTTACCTGGAAGAAGGCTCGAAGATCTCCCGCGAAATCACCGCCCGTTACGCCAACTAAGTCCGCGATATTAACCTTTCCTAAAATTGTGGCCTTCGCGGAGCAAAGGTGCATGCTAACGTCCGACTCGCAGACGAACGATGGCGGGGCTGTCGGACAGCCTCAGGACAGTCATGAGCACTTCAACGCGCGGACATATTGCTCGGGATGCGGTCCCGGATCACGAGCAGAAACAGGCCGCGCTCAGATATTTGCAGGAAGCCTGGGCCGAAGCTCGCCTCGACGGTGTTGACGGAGACTGCCTGGCGCAGAGCTGCCTTTTTGCCGCCTTCGCCGAGCTCGTTTCGACCTATGGTGAAGATGCCGCCGCCGAATACGCGGAAGGCCTTGCCGGCCGCATCCGCAACGGCGAATTCTCACTTGAGCTGGCGCGCCAGTAAGGCGACCCACACTCCCCTCAAATCGATAAACGGAGAGGCCCGGCTCAGGCCGTGCGCCTGGGCGGCTCGATTTTATGGAGGCGGTAGAGCAGCGCATCGATATCGGCGGGAAAGAACGGCTTCTTGAGACAGGCGGAAGCGCCGGCCTTCCGCGCACGCTCCGCGACGGCCGAATCCTCGGTCGAGGTCATCATCACGACGACCACATGCGGCTGCAGGCGCCGCAGCTCCGATAGGATCTCGAAACCATCAAACCCCGGCATGTTGCAGTCGAGGAAAACCATTTCGAACTTGCCGCCACGCAATTCCAGCAATGCCCGAAGACCATCATCGGTATCGGCGACTTCCAGCGGAAATTTGCTGGCGGAAAGAATCTTCCGCACGATGCCGCGCATGGTCGACGAGTCGTCCACGATCAGCACGCGAGTCGGGAGCTGGGAACGGATGCAGCTATCGACTATTTTCTCAGCATCCGCCGCCGTCGTCGGCTTGCGTACGCTGCCGTCTATGTCGACGCCGACGCCAATATTTTTTCCGATGGCGATGACGAAGGGGGATTCCCTGGCAACGCGTGCGGCCTTGCAGATGGCAGCCTTCTCCGCCGCCGCCATGCCGCTATCCAGCAACAACAGATCGCTGCCCATTGCAATCAGCGGTTCGGCAGCCGCCCTGCCGTCGGCTTCCATCACTTCGGCCGGCACCGAAGCCTGGCCCGCGGCTTGCCGCAACAAAGCCCGTAACGACGCCGCAGGCGTAACGAGCAACAGGCGCAGAGTGATGATCTCGGTATTCATCGGGGTTAAATTAAAAGAACCACGGACGAACCGCTCAATAAAGCTAGATATTTGCCGCCCCGGTTATTCTGGCTGGAAAGAACAACCACGCGGCAAGGCTCCGTCTCATTTTTCAGAACCATGGGCAAGTTAGTAGCAAATCAATACGTCTGAGCGCCGATAACTTCGTGGAAAGCGATGGGTTTCCCCTGCGAGGGACCCGTCAAATCGCCTTCCCACATCACTTTTCGGCCGCGAATGAAGGTGCCGACCGGCCAGCCGGTCACGCTGACGCCGTTATAAGGCGTCCAGCCCGGCCGCGAAGCGATCCAGCCGTCGGTGATTGTTTGATGTCGCCGCAGATCGACAACTGTCAGGTCAGCATCATATCCGGCGGCGATGCGCCCCTTACGTGCGATGCCGAACACCCGCGCCGGGCCGGCGCTGGTGAGATCAACAAAACGCTGGAGTGAAAGCCGGCCCGCATTGACATGGTCCAGCATGATCGGGACCAGGGTCTGCACACCAGTCATGCCGGATGGACTGGCAGGATAAATCTTGTCCTTTTCCTCGCGCGTATGCGGGGCGTGATCGGAGCCGAGCACGTCCACCACGCCTTGCATCAGGCCCCGCCACACGCCGGCGCGATGGGTGGCATCGCGCACCGGTGGATTCATCTGCGCATAGGTGCCGAGCCGCTGATAGCAATCAGGCGCCTCCAGAGTGAGATGATGCGGTGTCGTCTCAACCGACGCGACGTCCTTATGGTCGGCGAGAAATTCCATCTCCTGCGCGCTGGAGACATGCAGCACATGGATGCGCTTGCCGGTCTCATGCGCCAGCCGCACCAGGCGCTGCGTGCAAGTCAGCGCCGCGATCTCGTCGCGCCATACCGGATGCGAGCGAGGATCGCCCTCGATGCGCAACCCCTGGCGCTCGCGCAGGCGATACTCGTCTTCGGAATGAAACGCGGCCCGGCGGCGGATGGCCTTGAGGATATCCCGCACGCCGCCGTCATCTTCCACCAGCAAGCTGCCAGTGGAAGAACCCATGAAGACCTTGACTCCCGCGCAGCCGGGCAGTCTTTCCAGCTCGGGCAGATCCTTGATGTTTTGACGCGTCCCGCCGACATAGAAGGCGAAATCGCAATGCATCCGACCCCGCGCCCGTCTGACTTTGTCGGCCAGGGTGTCTGCGCTGGTGGTGGGCGGATCGGTGTTCGGCATCTCGAACACGCCAGTGACCCCGCCCATCACGGCGCTGCGCGATCCGGACTCCAGGTCTTCCTTGTGGGTAGCTCCGGGCTCGCGAAAATGCACCTGGGTATCGATGACGCCTGGAAGGATATGCAGGCCGCGGCAGTCGATGCTTTCGGCGGCCGCGCCAGACACGTCGCCGATGGCTGCGATCTTTCCGGCACGGATGCCGAGATCGCGGACGCCTTCGCCATCGGGATTGACGACGGTCGCGCCCTTGAGGATCAGATCGTAAGTTTCAGCCGTCATCTCAGTGCCCGCTTCCGAAGTTCGTGATACATCGCGGCATCCCCCGACACGAACTTCGGAAGCAAAGGGCACTAGCAAACTTACGACTCTAGTGCCGCTTTCGATTTGAAGTTCCTATCAGAGATGGCCGCGAGGGTGGAGGAACTCCAAATCGGCGGCACTTGCGTAATACACGGGGTGCCTACCGCACAAGGGGGAGGCGCTCGGCGGCAGTAATGCAGAGATTGCAGGTCGGAAGACCAGGATAAGACGGCGGAGCGGCTGTTCCCGCTCCGCCGCAGCTCCGGTGCTACTTGGGGGCGATTGTCACCGAAGCGAACTTGTTGGGGAACTGCTTGGCGATCGCATCCGCCAGCGCATCGGCGACGACGTACATGTGATCCTTCATGTCGTTCCAGGTCGCCGCTTCGGCGTCGAATTTGCCCGCGCTCAGTTGCTGTATCTGTGCGATGTGATGAGCGCCGTGTGCCTGCAGTAAGCCGAGCACGGCTTCCTTGGGCAGGTTGGGATTGGCGCCGCTTAGCAGAGCGGCGATTTGCTCGGCGTTGCTGTTGAGCGCCTGGATGGCGGCGTTCTCACCCGCGGAGTTTTTTGCCACCGAGGCGGTCAGATAGGATTTGACCGCGCCGTAATGCTTGGCGAGCAGGTCGAACAAGGCGTCCTTTGCCTTGGCGCCGTAATACGGCTCGATCGCAGCGGCAATCGCCTTGGCATTGTCGACGACCTGGTTCTCGGCGGCCTTGGCTTCCGCTGCGTTTTTCCCAAGCGTCCCGACGACCACGTTGCGCACCCAGAAAACGTGGCCCAGCCAAAGATCGCGCAAGGCCGCACGGGTCGCGGTAACCTTCGACGTCTGCACTGAGTCTTTGGCCGCGATGACGTGAAGCGTACCGTGGGCAGAGGCCCCGACAGCGGGGGCCGCGGCAAACAGAGCGAGGGCGGAAATGGCGGTGAGAGCGGTTGGAATGACCTTTTGCATGAGAAGAACTCCTGTTGACGCCGCGAGTGCGGCAACACCGTAAAAACATTTTTTTATGTTTTAAGCAACTTAAATGTTGAAATTGGCGACGCGACCGCCCATTTTGTCGCAGGTCTACTGCTATGTTATTGACTTGGCGAAGGAATGCTTAGTGTGAATAACCTCGGCGGCCGTCAGCGCGAACTGCTCCACGCCCTGTTGCAGGACCGGGCCGGGCGGACCATTGACCGGCTAGTGAGCGATCTCGGCATTACGCGTACCGCCGTGCGCCAGCATCTGGCGTCGCTCGAACGGGACGGCCTCGTGGCTCGCGGCGGCACCCAGCCCTCGGGCGGCCGGCCCGAGCACCTCTATGTCCTGACGGAGAAAGGCGCCGAGCATTTCGCCCGCCGCTATTCCTGGTTTGCCGACCTTCTGGTCGACCTCTTGAAGCGCGAGCTCGGCGGCGAGGGCGTGCGTCAGCGGCTGTCGGAACTGGGAAAGAAAACCGCGCAGTCGATGCGCGAGCGCGAGCGCACGCCGGCAGGATCAGAAGATCGCGTCAGCCAGCTAGCAAAGGTGATGGGCGAGCTTGGTTATGAGGCCTCGCGCGACGTGGATGCTTCAGCTGTCCCGGCCGCTTCCGGCGGCGAGATCGTCGCGCGTAATTGCGTCTTTCATCAACTCGCCCAGGCGCACCCGGAAGTCTGCGCTTTCGATCTCGGCTTCATGTCCGAATTCGTCGGCGCCCCGATCGAGCACACCGAATGCATGGTGCGTGGCAATCATTGCTGCCGCTTCCGCTTCGGAGCTAAACCAACCGAAGGCGGTAACGCATGAAGGCCGCACTGCTTTCCGACCGCGGCGTGGTGAAGGTGGCGGGCGAGGACGCTCGCCGCTTTCTGCACGGGCTCGTCACCGCTGGCGTGGATGCGATCAAGCCCGGAGAAGCCCGTTATGCCGCGCTGTTGACGCCGCAGGGCAAAATCATCGCCGATTTCATCATCACCGAGGCCGAGGCGGCCGATGGCGGCGGTTTCTTCCTCGATTGCCCGCGCGCGCTCGCGCCGGCATTGGTCGAGAAGCTGACCTTCTACCGGCTGCGCGCCAAGGTCGGCATCGAAGATCTTTCCGGAAAACTCGGCGTCATGGCGGCGTGGGAAGGTACCGGCGCGACCGAATACGGCCTGCTCTATTCCGACCCGCGGCTGCCCGCGCTGGGCCTGCGCTGCATTCTGCCGCCGGAGCTTCTCGCCGAAGCGGCGGCAGAGCTCGGCGCCACGCTGGTCGAGGCTGCCGCTTACGAAGCACACCGAATCGCGCTCGGCGTGCCGCGCGGCGGATTCGATTTCATCTATGGCGACGCTTTTCCGCACGAAGCGGACATGGACCAGTTCGGCGGCGTCGATTTCGGCAAGGGCTGCTACATCGGCCAGGAGGTGGTCTCGCGCATCGAGCATCGCGGCATCGCGCGCAGCCGCATCGTGCCGGTCGCCTATGACGGCTTTGCACCGGAAGCGGGAACGCCGGTGCTGGCGGGCGAGAAGAATGTCGGCACGCTCGGCTCGAGTGCCGGCGGGCGCGGGCTGGCCATGCTGCGGCTCGATCGGGTGCAGGACGCGTTGGCGGCGCAGACGCCGCTCAGCGCTGGCGGCGTGCCGCTCCGTATTCTCAAGCCGGCATGGGCGCGTTTTGCATTTCCGGACGAAGCAAAGGCGGCGGAATGAGCACCCGTCCCCATGCTGACGGGCTTCCGCGCTGCCCCTGGCCGCGCGAGGATGCGCTTTACATTGCCTATCATGATCAGGAATGGGGCGTGCCGGAATACGACGATCGCGCGCTCTATGAGAAGCTCATGCTCGACGGATTTCAGGCCGGGCTTTCCTGGATCACTATTCTGCGCAAACGGGAGAATTTTCGCCGCGCCTTCGACGGCTTCGCGCCGGAAAAAATCGCGCGCTACCGGCCCGCGAAAATCGAGCAGCTGATGCAGGACGCCGGTATCGTGCGCAATCGTGCCAAGATCGAGGGCGCCGTCGTTTCCGCGCGCGCCTGGCTGGAAATAATGGAGAAGGGCCACGGATTTTCCGCACTGCTTTGGGATCTGGCCGGAGGCGCGCCGAAGATCAATCGCTTCCGCAGCATCAAGCAGGTTCCGGCGGAAACCGAAGCGTCGCGCCGGATGTCCAAGGAATTGGCGCGGCGCGGGTTCAAATTCTGCGGGCCCACCATCGTCTATGCCTTCATGCAGGCGGTCGGCATGGTCAACGATCACCTGGTCAAATGTCACCGTCACGACGCCTGCGCGAAGCTCGCGAAATGAGAACGCGTTCGTTAAAAGAACGTGGATGCCCGGGACAAGGCCGGGCATGACGGCTCGTAATATGTCGAAGAAAAATCCGCCATTAGCGCGACCTGCGAGAAGTGTCGCGCCCCGGGCATGGCAGCGCATGCTGTCGGGCCGGCGGCTCGACCTGCTTGACCCTTCTCCGCTCGACGTGGAGATCGAGGATATCGCGCATGGGCTGGCGCGCGTGGCGCGCTGGAACGGCCAGACCAAGGGCGCGCATATCTTTTCGGTCGCGCAGCACACTTTGCTGGTGGAAGCGGTCGCGCGCGCCCGCACACCGCGTCTGGATCGAAAGCGGCGCCTTGCGATCATGCTGCACGACGCGCCGGAATATGTCATCGGCGACATGATCTCCCCGTTCAAGGCGGTGATCGGCGATTCCTACAAAGGCGTGGAGAAACGCCTGCTCGCCGCGATCCACCTGCGCTTCGGTCTTCCGGCCGTCTTGCCGCAGGAGATCGAAACGCTCATCAAGACGGCCGACCACGGCGCCGCTTATTTCGAAGCCACCCGCCTTGCCGGCTTCGATGCTGCCGAAGCACGCCGTTTCTTCGGCAGGCCGCCGACCTTTTCGCCGGCCTTGGAACGGGATTATCTTAGCCCCTGGCCCGCCGACGTCGCCGCGGATCGCTATCGTGAGCGTCTGAGCAAGCTCACGCGCGAATAACTGCGCGCCACAGATATGACAAAACGCAGCGGTATAAAAGCGACATGATTCATGTTTGCTCACTGGCCCGCCTCTACCGGACGGTCGAGGAGACCGGCGCCCGTCATATCATTACGCTGCTCAAGGACATTTCGATGGTCGAGCGTCCACCCACGGTGGACGCGAAAAATCATCTGCATATCGATGTCGACGACATCACCTGCCCGGTCGATGGCTATAGTCATCCCTGCAAAGACCACGTCGCGCGTCTGATGCGCTTCGTCACCAGTTGGGATCGCTCGGCCCCGATGGTGATTCATTGCTATGCGGGCATCAGCCGTTCGACGGCGAGCGCCTATGCCGCCGCTTGCGCGCTTAATCCCGACCGCGACGAGATGGCGATCGCGCAGGAGATGCGCCGCGCCTCGCGCACCGCCATGCCCAACAGCCTGATCGTGGCGCTTGCCGACCATATTCTCGAACGCCAGGGGCGTATGATCGCCGCCATCGAGTCCATCGGTCCGGGCGATATGGCCTACGAGGCCGATCCGTTTTCGCTCGATCTGAAATAGATACTCCGCACAGGCGGTGCGCGACGATGGCCAAAACGACACTTCCACCGATCGAGATTGGCCTCACCGCCGCAATTGTCGCGACCGAGGACGACGAGCCGACAATCCTCGTCGCCTCCGACCCAGGCAAAGGGGAGCCGCGCGCCGGACTTCCTTTCGGTCCTTTCGACCCGCGCACGCACCGCACCTTCGAGATCGGACTGCATGCCTGGGTCGAGGCGCAGACCGGGCTGCGGCTGGGCTATGTCGAGCAGCTCTATACCTTCGGCGATCGTGGCCGCCATCTCGCGAAGGACACCGGTCCGCATGTGGTCTCGGTCGGCTATCTTGCGCTCAGCCGGATGCCGGACAACGCGAGCCTGCGCACCTCCGCCGCCGGCTTCGAGCCCTGGTACCGGTTCTTCCCGTGGGAGGACTGGCGCGAAGGCCAGCCGGAAATCCTCGAC
Source organism: Xanthobacteraceae bacterium (assembly GCA_035699705.1). Taxonomy (GTDB): domain Bacteria; phylum Pseudomonadota; class Alphaproteobacteria; order Rhizobiales; family Xanthobacteraceae; genus CANKHA01. The sequence goes on along the minus strand of DASSPI010000102.1, from coordinate 7,608 downwards.
TCCAGCATCTTGCCGCTGCTGAAGGCTTGGGCCGCGGGCAAGCAGCAGCCGGAAGCCGGCCGCGCGCTCGGCCGGCAGGAGCGGCTGCGGCTTTGCTTCGGCATCGATGGAAGCCCCTGGGATGAGGAGAAAGTGCTCGACCGCTACGAACTGCTCTACGAGGCAGGCCTGGTGGAGGAAGCAAAGCGCGACGGCCGCGAAGCCGCGCTCGCACGCCAAACCTTGCCCGCGCTCGGCGAGCCCATGCGCTTCGACCATCGGCGCATTCTGGCCACCGCCATTGCGCGGCTGCGCGCCAAGCTGAAATATCGCCCGGTGATCTTCGAGCTGATGCCGGCGGAATTCACGCTGACTGAATTGCAGCTGACGGTGGAGGCGATTTCCGGCCGCCACCTGCATAAGCAAAACTTCCGCCGCCTGGTGGAAACGGGCGCACTGGTCGAGCCGACCGGCGACGTGTCGACCTCTACCGGCGGACGCCCCGCCGCCCGTTTTCGTTTCCGGCGTGAAGTGATTCAGGAACGCCCGTCGCCGGGCTTGCGGCTCGGCGGGCGCGGCTGACCTCGCACGAGCAAATCAGTCGCTGTCGTTGGATTCCGTAGCCGAGACGGCTCGCACAGTGGCGGCGCGCGAACGTGTCATGGTCGCGAGATCCACCCGGCCGGACTTGCGATTGAAATCGCAATAGGCGAAACCAAGCCCGGTGACCGAGCCGCGGAAGCTCGCCTGATCGATCTTCTGCAGATTGAAGCAGGGCTGGAACGGCAGGCCCTTCATGGAAGCGCAGACTGCCTCCGGCTTGACTTGCAGCGTGCCGGCCGGAAGCCGGACGTTGCGGACGGGACCGCTGCCGCCGAACTGAACGGAGCCGGCCACCGAACCGTCCGCGTAGATGCGGCCCGCGCCGCGCGTGCCCTCAAAACAGTTGAAGGCGAACAGCTTGCCGGCGATGAACCGGCGCGCTTCTTCGGGTCTCAGCTCTTGGGCAAAGGCCGGGGCGCCCGCCATGAGCCCCAGCACGACGACGGCCATACGCTTGAACATTCCGGATCAACCCCCACTCGACGCTGCGCAAACCCTAACGGATTTTTGTTAATGAAAATCTTACCATGACGCCCCGCACAGATGAAGGCCGGATTTGTCCAAAATTTCAAGCCTTTATCCGACCTTCACGACGATACGCCCGCGCACCTTAGCCTCGAAGATGCGGGGCGCGGTGGTAATCACATCCGCAAGCCCGATCTCGCTGGTCATGGTGGCAAGCTTGCCACGGTCGAGATCCGACTCCAGCCGCTTCCAGGCCGTGCGGCGCAACGCGAGCGGGCACATCACCGAATCGATGCCGAGAAGCGAGACGCCGCGCAGGATGAATGGCGCGACGCTGGCCGGCAAGTCCATGCCGCCGGCAAGACCGCAGGCGGCAATCGCGCCGCCATAGCGCGTCATCGCCAAGACGTTGGCGAGCGTCGTAAACCCCACGGTATCAATGCCCGCGGCCCAGCGCTCCTTTGCTAGCGGCTTTGCAGGACCGCTCAATTCCGCACGATCGATCACTTCGGCGGCGCCCAGCGCTTTCAGGTAGTCCGCTTCCTGCGGGCGTCCGGTCGACGCGATCACATGTCGGCCGAGCTTCGCCATGAGTGCGACCGCGACGGAGCCGACGCCGCCGGCCGCGCCGGTGACGATCACCGGCCCGCGCTGCGAAGCGAGGTCATGACGCTCCAACGCCATGACGCAGAGCATCGCGGTGTAGCCGGCCGTGCCAATCGCCATGGCCTCGCGCGCGCTCATGCTCTGCGGCAATGGCACCAGCCAATCGCCTTTGACGCGAGCCCTTTCGGCATAGGCGCCGAGATGCGTTTCGCCCAAACCCCAACCGTTACAGATAACCTTGTCGCCGGATTTCCAGGCGGGATGCGAAGAGCTTTCCACCGTGCCGGCGAAATCAATGCCCGGGATCATGGGAAAGCGGCGCACCACCGGCGCCTTGCCGGTGATGGCAAGGCCGTCCTTGTAATTCACCGTCGACCATTCGATCCGAACGGTAACGTCGCCGTCCATCAAATCCTTGTCGTCGAAATCCGCGAGCGCGACCTTTTGGCCGCTGTCGCTCTTTTCAATCAGGATGGCTTTGAAGCTGGACACAAATTGACCTCGTCGTCATGGCCGGGCATGGCCCGCGAAGACGGACGTAAACGCCCTTATGTCCAGGCCATCTCGATCAGGAATGCAATGCCTGCCGACCTAAGCGAGATGCCCGGCATCGCCGACAAGTTTACGTAGTCTCTGCAAGCTTGGCTACGTTGCCGGGCGTGACAATGATATTCATGCCGTCGCCATGCGCTGAACCGGCTTCTCCACGATGGGCAGATTGACCAGCGCCGAGATCACGCCGAGAACAATCGCGCCCCACCAAACCACATCATAGGAGCCGGTGCGCTCGTATAGAAGCCCGCCCAGCCATACACCGAGGAACCCGCCGACCTGATGGCTGAAAAAAGCCAGGCCGGCCAGCATGGTCAGCCAGCGCGTGCCGAACATCAGCGCAATCAGGCCGTTGGTCGGCGGCACGGTCGACAGCCAGAGCAGGCCCATGATGGCGCCGAAGAGGACCGCCGACGGCAAACTTGCGGGCAGCGTGATGAAAGCCACGATCGCGAGCGAACGGATAAAATAGATCCCCGAGAGGATGTAGCGCTTCTGCATCTTGTCGCTCAGCCAGCCGGCCAGCAGCGAGCCGATAATGTTGAAGAGCCCGATGGCCGCCAGCGTCCAGCCGCCGTCTTCGGCGGTCAGGCCGCGATCAATCAGATAGCCCGGCAGGTGCACGGTGATGAAGAAAAGCTGGAAGCCGCAGGTGAAGAAGCCGATCACCAGCAGCACGTAGCTGCGGTGGGCCAAGGCCTCGGCCAGCGAATGCCGCAGCGATTGCTGCAGCTCGGCGCCGGGCGAGCGGGAAGACTCCATGCTCGGCGTCGCCAGTGGCAGCGCGAGCGGTACGATCAGTGCAACGAGCAGCGCAAAAATGAGCAGCGAGGACTGCCAGCCGAAAGCGCCGAGCCATATCACCGCCAATGGGGCAAATAGGAACTGCCCAAAGGACCCGGCCGCGGTGCCGATGCCGAAGGACAGCGAGCGCCATTGCGGCGGCATCAGCTTCGCGAAAGCGCCAAGCACGACCTGGAAGCCCGCTCCGGACAGCCCGAAGCCGACCAGCACGCCGGCACTGAGATAAAATATTCCCTGCGAGCTTCCGCCATAGGCCATCAGCAGCAAGCCGGCGGAAAAGAGAAGCGCGCCGCCGATCAGCACCCGCGCCGCGCCGTAACGATCGGCGACAGCGCCGGCGATTGGCTGCCCCGCGCCCCAGAGCAACATCTGCAGCGCCAGACCGAGCGAAAAGACATCGCGGCCCCACCCCTGCGCCTGCGTCATCGGGGTGAGGAAAAGCCCTAGCGTCGAGCGCGGACCAAAACCGAGCGCCGAGACGCACGCGCCGCAGAGCAAGATCACCAGTGGCGTGCGCCAGGTCAGGAATTTTGAGGCGGCGAGGACGGACATGACAACCTCGGAATCGCAGGCGGCACAGCGTACGGCGCATCCGTACCCCATGAGTGAGAAGCCGACAAATTGCTTACCCAGATGGATTCGTTCTCGCGCCGAGATTGTGGGCGGCTGGCGTCATACGTGCCGGGGCCACAGCGCGAGGCCCGATCACAACATGGCTGATCGGTGCCGAGGGGATAGCGGCGGCGGTCGCGACGTGCTATATCTAATTTGCTCGAAGTGAGGAAAAGCCGGTTGCAGCCGGGTATTTTTTCTTCCGAGATATGCTCAACTAGAGCATATACATGGAGAGGCAAGCATGCCGATCATCGAAACCATTGGCCCGCGGGCCAGAAGTGCCCAACCCGCACCGCAGGCACGACGGGCGCGCACGCGTTTCCCGATCTTGCCCATGCCCGCGCTGGAATGGAATGCGGAGGTGGAGCGCGAGACCGCGCATCTCTACGAGCGCGTGAAAAACGTCATTCCTCCGGTGGAGTGGCCGTTCTTCGCGCCCTATGTCCGTGCGATCAACAGGCTCAAGAAAGAGCGCAACGCCGTCATCCTGGCCCACAACTACCAGACGCCGGAAATCTACAACTGCGTCTCCGACGTGGTCGGCGACTCGCTGCAGCTTGCTCGCGAGGCGGCCAAGGCCGACGCCGACGTGATCGTGCAATGCGGCGTCCACTTCATGGCCGAAACCGCGAAGATCCTGAATCCCGACAAGGTCGTGCTGATCCCCGACGTAAAGGCCGGCTGCTCGCTGGCGGAGTCCATCACGGCGGAGGACGTGCGGCTGTTGCGCGAGCGCTTCCCCGGTGTGCCGGTGGTGACCTACGTGAACACGTCGGCCGAGGTGAAGGCCGAGAGCGACATTTGCTGCACCTCTGCGAATGCCGTGCAGGTGGTCGAGAGCCTCGGCGCCGACAAGGTGATCTTCCTGCCGGATCAGTACCTCGCTTCTTATGTCGCCTCCCGGAGCAAGGTGAAGATCATCGCCTGGAAGGGCTCCTGCGAAGTGCATGAGCGTTTCACCGGCGAGGAGCTGCGCCGCGTGCGCGAGGACGATCCCTCGGTTCAGATCATCGCCCATCCGGAATGCCCGCCCGACGTGATCGCGGCGGCGGATTACACCGGTTCAACCTCCGGCATGATCGACTTTGTGCGCCAGCGCCAGCCGAAGCGCGTGGTGCTGGTGACCGAATGCTCGATGGCGGACAACGTCTCGGCCGAGCTGCCGAACGTGCAGTTCGTGCGGCCGTGCAATCTCTGCCCGCACATGAAGCGCATCACCCTGCCGAAGATCCTCGACAGCCTGGTCTATATGCAGGAAGAGGTCTGGGTGGATCCGGCCATCGCCGCCAAGGCCCGCCGCGCGGTCGAGCGCATGGTGAATTTGAAGAGTTAGTCATTCCGGCCGCGCTCTTGCGCAGGCCGGAATCCATAACCCCGGCGCGTGAATATGGATTCCGGGTTAGCGCCTTGCGGGGCGCGCCGGAATGACGAAAGGAGCGAATGTCCGCGCATTCCAGCAGCAATATCCTGATCGTCGGCGGCGGGCTCGCCGGCCTGTTCTGTGCGCTCAAGCTGGCGCCGCGGCCGGTCACGGTACTGGCCTCCGCGCCGATTGGTGAAGGCGCCTCCACGGCCTGGGCGCAGGGCGGAATCGCCGCCGCGGTGGCGGAAGGCGACACCGCGAAAGCGCACGCGCGTGACACCATCGCCGCCGGTGCCGGCCTGGTGGACGAAGAGGTGGCGCGGCGCATGGCGGAGGAAGCCGGCGAGCGCGTGCGCGATCTCCTGTCCTACGGGGTTCCCTTCGACAAGGATCTGCAGGGACGGCTCGCGGTCTCGCGTGAGGCGGCGCATTCGGCCCGCCGTATTGTCCGGGTGCAGGGCGACATGGCCGGCCGTGCCATCATGGCGGCGCTGGCCGAGGCCGTGCGCAAGACGCCGTCGATCCATGTGCTGGAAGGGCTTTCGGCGGAAGAGCTGATGACGGCGAACGGGGCGGTGATCGGGGCGAAAGCGCGCGATGCGGCAGGCCGGCTCGTCACCCTGCCCGCCTCGGCCGTAGTGCTCGCAACCGGCGGCATCGGCCATCTGTATGCGGTCACCACCAACCCGGCGGAGGCGCGCGGCACCGGCCTCGCGATCGCGGCGCGGGCCGGCGCTATGCTGGCCGATACCGAATTCGTGCAATTCCATCCGACCGCCATCGATATCGGGCGCGATCCGGCGCCGCTCGCAACGGAAGCGCTGCGCGGCGACGGCGCGGTGCTGGTCAACCGCCGGGGCGAGCGCTTCATGCACGCGCTGCATCCGGACGGCGACCTCGCGCCGCGCGACGTGGTCGCCCGCGGGGTCTTTGCCGAGCTCGCCGCCGGGCGCGGCGCTTTTCTCGATGCGCGCGAGGCCATCGGCGCCTCCTTCATGGCGCGCTTTCCCGCTGTTTACGCGAGCTGCATGGCGGCCGGCATAAACCCCGCCCGCGATCTCATCCCGGTCGCACCGGCGGCGCATTACCACATGGGCGGCGTGGCGGTGGATGCGCGCGGCCGCAGCTCGGTTGCGGGCTTGTGGGCGGGGGGCGAAGTCGCCTGCACCGGCACGCATGGCGCCAACCGGCTGGCGTCCAACTCCCTGCTTGAAGCCGTGGTGTTCGGCGCGCGCATCGCGCAGGACATTGGCGGATTGGATGTGCAGGCGCCCTCGGCCCCAATGACGAAAGCCTCGGCAGCTGCGTCCGTTTCGGAAACGCGCGACGACGAGTTGCGCAAGATCATGTCCAGACATGTAGGGGTGATCCGTGACGCCGAAGGGCTGGCGCACGCAGTCGCCGAGACCTCCCGTATCGAGCGCCAGGCCTCGTCGCCTGTCCTTCGCAACATGGCGGCGGCCGCCCTGCTGATTGCGGCTGCGGCCTGGCGGCGGCGGGAAAGCCGTGGCGCGCATTATCGCTCGGATTATCCGCAGCCCGATACAGCGCAGGCGCGCCGCGCCTTCATGACGCTCGACGACGCGCGCGCGATTGCCGAACGGGCCGCCGCCCTCCCCACCACAGCTCTTTGAGAGTGCCCATGCCAAGCACCCTGCTCTGCCCCGACGCCTTTCTCTCGCCGCTCGAGATCGAGGAGGCGGTGACGCGCGCGCTGGCGGAGGATCTCGGCCGCGCCGGCGACGTGACCTCGATCGCCACGGTGCCGGAAGGCACGCGCGGCCGCGCCGTCGTCGCCGCCCGCAAGGCCGGCCGCATCGCCGGCCTGCCGCTGGTAGAGACCGCCTTCCGCAAGCTCGCGCCGGAGATGGAGATCAAGGCGCAGGCCCGCGACGGCGACACGGTGGCGGCGAATACTTCCCTGATGACGGTAACCGGCCCCGCGCGCGCCATGCTGGCGTCGGAGCGCGTGGCGCTGAATTTCATCGGGCATCTTTCCGGCATCGCGACCGCGACGGCAGAATATGTGCGCCGCGTGTCGCATACCAAGACGCGCGTCACCTGCACCCGCAAGACGCTTCCCGGCCTGCGGGCACTGCAAAAATACGCCATCCGCTGCGGCGGGGGCTTCAATCACCGCTTCGGGCTCGACGACGCTGTGCTGATCAAGGATAATCATGTGGCGGTGGCCGGCGGCATCCGGCCGGTGCTGGAGCGCGCCCGCGCCACGATCGGCCATCTGGTGAAGATCGAGATCGAGGTGGATTCGCTGGAGCAGTTGCACGAGGTGCTCGACACCGGCCTCGCCGACGTGGTGCTGCTCGACAATTTCGACCTGCCTCGCCTGCGCGAAGCGGTCGCCATGGTGAAGGGCAGGCTTGTCACCGAAGCCTCCGGCGGCATCACGCTCGACAGCGTCGCCGCGATTGCCGAAACCGGCGTGGACTATGTTTCCTCCGGCGCGCTGACGCATTCGGTGATCAATCTCGACATCGGGCTTGATATCGAGATGTAGTTTACTGGGCGGCGCACAAGCCACTGCCGTCATGCCCGGCACGCAGTCAAGCTTGCACAGATTGCATAAACTTGTCTGCGATGCCCGGCATCCACGCTCTAGTTGC
>DASSPI010000101.1:0-13581 GCA_035699705.1 Xanthobacteraceae bacterium | reverse complement strand
AACGCGGCGCCGAACCTGAGCGCGGAGGTGCCCGCGCTGCGTGAGCTGGCGGCGAAGACCGGCGCGCCGATCTGCGGCAACGATATGAAGACCGGGCAGACGTTGATCAAGACCATCATCGCGCCGGGGCTCAAGGCGCGGCTGATCGGTGTTCGCGGGTGGTACTCGACGAACATTCTCGGGAATCGGGACGGGGAAGTGCTCGACGATCCCGAGTCGTTCAAGACCAAGGAAGAAAGCAAGAAATCGGCGCTGGACTATATCTTCCAGCCGCACTTGTATCCCGAGCTCTACAACGACCTGACCCACGTCGTTCGCATCAACTACTACCCGCCGCGCGGCGACAACAAAGAAGGGTGGGACAAAATCGACATCTTCGGCTGGCTCGGGTACCCGATGCAGCTGAAGATCAACTTCCTGTGCCGCGACAGCATTCTCGCCGCGCCGATCGTTCTCGATTCGGCTCTCTTCCTCGACCTGGCCAAGCGGGCTGGAATGTCGGGCATCCAGGAGTGGCTCTCCTTCTACTTCAAGGCGCCGATGCATGCTCCTGAGGTGTACCCGGAGCACGATCTGTTCATTCAGTTGATGAAGCTGAAGAACACGCTGCGTTTCATGCGCGGCGAGGAGCTGATCACGCACCTCGGCCGCGAGTACTACGACTGAGCCCGTAGCCGAAGATGCCGTTCCTGCTCGGCGGTCTCTTCATCGGCGTCCTGTCGGCGCTGCCGATCGTGAAGATCTGCAATTGCTGCTGCCTCTGGATTATCGGCGGCGGCATGCTGGCCGCCTACATGGAGGCGCAGAATCAACCGACGTCTCTCACGCTGGGCCAGGGGGCGCGGGTCGGGCTCTACGCCGGAATCGTGGGGAGCATCGTCTGGTTCATGCTCGATTCCGTCCTCGGACCGCTGGACACGCGCTTCATGGGGGAAGTCATGCGCAGCGCCGGCGACGTCCCGCCGGAACTTCAGGACTGGCTCGATACGCTCGAAGAGAGCCGCGAACGCGGCAGCAATGTGTTCGGGTTCGTGCTGATGTTGATCTTCAGCGCGATCGTCGCCACGATCGGCGGCATGATTGGCGCCGCCTATTTCAAGAAGGATGTTCCGCCCGCGCTCGGGGGGCCGATTAACCCGCCACCGCTCCCGTAATCATGGCCGACAGCAAACCGCTCGCTGAGATCGCCGATCTCCTCCAGGAAGATCGCTCGTTCGAACCTCCGGCGGCTTTTCGCGACGCCGCCAATGTCCGCGACGCGTCGGTCTACGCCCGCGCCGACGCCGACCCGGAACGCTTCTGGGCTGACTTTGCCGCGGAGCTCGAGTGGTCGACGCCGTGGACGCGTGTCCTCGAGTGGAACCCGCCCCATGCGAAGTGGTTCGTCGGCGGGACGCTGAACGCGAGCGTCAACTGCGTCGACCGGCATGTCCGCGGACCGCGGCGCAACAAGGCAGCCATCGTCTGGGAAGGCGAGCCGGGCGATCGGCGCACGCTGACGTACTTCGATTTGTACCGTCAGGTCAGCCAGTTCGCGAACGTGCTCAAACGCCTTGGGATCAAGCGGGGCGATCGCGTCGCGCTGTATCTCCCGCTCGTTCCTGAGCTGGCAATCGCGATGCTGGCGTGCGCCCGCATCGGCGCCGTCCACTCGGTCGTGTTCGGCGGCTTCTCGCCCGAAAGCCTCGCCGGGCGGATCGCCGACTGCGACGCCTCGTGCGTCATCACCGCCGACGAGGGCGTGCGCGGCGGCAAGCGAATCCCGCTCAAGCGGAACGTCGACGAGGCGCTCGCCAGCCGCGACGTCGCAACCGTCATTGTCGTCAACCGCACCGGCGCCGACGTTGCCATGAAGGACGGCCGCGACGTCTCCTATTCCGCGGTCCGCGACAGCCTGTCGACGACGTGCGAGCCCGAGGTGATGAACGCCGAGGACCCGCTCTTCATCCTCTACACTTCGGGCTCGACCGGAAAGCCCAAGGGGGTCGTCCACACGACCGGCGGCTATGCGGTGTGGGCGGCGGCGACCTTTGACTGGATCTTCGGCGCGCGCGATGACGACATCTTCTGGTGCACCGCCGACGTAGGCTGGATCACCGGCCACACCTACGTCGTCTATGGCCCGCTGATGAACGGCGCGACCAGCGTCATGTTCGACGGCGTTCCCAATTACCCGGACTTCTCCCGCTTCTGGGAAACGGTCGACCGATTGGGAGTCACCATCTTCTACACCGCGCCGACCGCGATCCGGGCGCTGATGCGCGAAGGCGACGCGCCGGTGAAAAAGCACCGCCGCGCCTCGCTGCGCCTGCTCGGCACGGTCGGCGAGCCGATCAACCCGGAAGCCTGGGAATGGTATTGGCGCGTGGTCGGCGATGAGCGCTGCCCAGTCGTCGACACCTGGTGGCAGACCGAGACCGGCGGCATTCTGATCGCGCCCTTCCCCGGCGCGACTCCGCTCAAGCCCGGCTCGGCGAGCCGGCCGCTTCCGGGGATCAAGCCGCTGCTCGTCGATTCCGAGCATAATGTCCTGGGCACCGAGGCGAGCGGCAACCTCTGCCTCGCTTCGTCCTGGCCCGGGCAGATGCGCACCGTCTGGGGCGACCACGAGCGCTTCTTCCAGACCTATTTCACGACCTATCCCGGGCTTTATTTCACCGGCGACGGCTGTCGCCGCGACGCCGACGGCTATTATTGGATCACTGGCCGCGTCGACGACGTGATCAATGTCGCCGGCCACCGCATGGGCACGGCCGAAGTCGAAAGCGCGCTGGTAGCGCATCCCAAGGTGTCGGAGGCCGCGGTTGTGGGCTATCCGCACGACATCAAAGGTCAGGGCATCTACGCTTATGTGACGTTGATGGCCGGCGAGACGCCGAGCGAGAATTTGCGCAAGGAGCTGGTCGCCTGGGTGCGTAAGGAAATCGGGGCGATCGCCTCGCCCGATATGATCCAGTTCGCTCCCAGCCTGCCGAAGACGCGCTCGGGCAAGATCATGCGGCGCATCCTGCGCAAGATCGCGGAGGACGAGTTCGGCAATCTCGGCGACACTTCCACGCTGGCCGACCCGACCGTGGTGGATGACCTCGTCAACAACCGGCAGAACCGCAAGGACGCGCCGCCACCCGAGGAGCGCAAAGAGGAGCCGGCGCAGGCCGCCCAGATGCCGCCGCCGCAAACCCAACCGGGGGTGAAGGAAAAGGCGGGCGGCTTCTTCAGCAAGCTGTTCGGAGGATAACCACCAGCGCCGCGCCCGGCGGAACACCCGCGCGGCCTGCGCCCGGGCGTTAACCGGCAATTGACCGCGCCGACGGGCCATTGAAGCCCATTGGAACCGAAATCCATCTTTCCGCGTTGGGAGGGCTGGAATTCGTGGGTGCTGGTGATGCTTTCGATCATTCGTTTTGTTCTATTTCTTTTGCCGATCGCCTTGGTCGCCGGTTTATCCGGTACGCCTCGCGCACAGGCGCGCGAAGTCGTTTCGTTCGCGCAGGCGCCCCCCGGCACGATTGTTGTAAGGACCAGCGAGCGCCGGCTCTATTATGTTTACGGCGATGGCCGCGCGATCCGTTACCCCGTGGGAGTCGGCAAGAACGGCAAGCAGTGGGAGGGCGAATCCTTCATCGACGGCAAACATGTCCGGCCGGCCTGGACGCCACCGGAAGAGATACGGCGCGAAAAGCCGAACCTGCCCGGCGTCATTCCCGGTGGCGTGCCCAGCAATCCCATGGGCGCGGCGGCGATGACCTTGGCCGGCGGTGAATATGCCATTCACGGCACCAACGATCCCCGATCGATCGGCGGTTTCGTGTCCTATGGCTGTATCCGTATGTACAACCAGGACATCGTAGATCTGTTTGATCGCGTCCAGGTCGGCACGCGCGTGATCGTCACGCGTTAGGGCGTTTCCCGGGCGTAGCGCAGCACAGGCGCAATCGTTTAAGCCATCTATGCGGGCCGCTTGCGCGTGATGCGCCGCAGACCCGGGATCGTTATAAGCTGGAATGCGGAAAGATCCCGGCTCTGCGGTGCACACCGCGGCTGGGACAAGCGCTTTTCACCGGTACAAATCGGCGCGCGTCGGCGGCAGGCCGGACGGCCCTTTGCGGCGCTTGGACGCGAGCGTCTGGAAAATGCGCGCCGTGTTGCGTTCAAAGGCAATGGAGACGGCGGCGAGATAGGCCAGCCACAGCCGGGTCTTGTCGCGGCCGACCTCGCGTTCCGCAGCTTCGCGATTCGCCAGCAGGCGGTCATGCCAGAGCCGGCAGGTGCGCGCGTAATGCTCGCGCCAGGCTTCGACGTCATGTACTTCGAAACCGCCGCTTTCGAGATTGGCCGCCGTCATGCCGATGTGATCAAGCTCGCCGCCGGGGAAAATGTACCGTGCGAGCGCAACCGCCTCCGCCCGTTTCCTGCGAAAGCCCCTCTCATTCGCTTTGGCCGAGCGGGTAATGGCGTGATGCAGGTAAAGGCCTTGCGGCGCCAGCAGGCGGTTGATGGTCTGGAAATACGTGCGGTGGTTGGCGAGCCCGACATGCTCGAACATGCCAATGGAAGCGATCTTGTCGAAATTGCCTTGCAGCCGCGTGTAATCCTTCAGCTCGATCGTCACGCGGTCCTGCAAACCGAGCTTCGCCGCCTTTTCCTTCGCCCAGGCGTACTGGTTTTCCGCCAGCGTCACTCCGTGCGCGCGCACGCCGTAATGCTGGGCGGCGTGACACACGAGCGCGCCCCAGCCACAGCCGATGTCGAGGAAAGCGTCGTCCGGCTTCAGCCGCAGCTTGCGGCAGATCATGTCGAGCTTGTCGCGCTGTGCGGTGGCGATGTCGTTCGACCAGTCGGTGAAATAGCCGCAGCTATAGACCATCTGCGGATCGAGAAAGAGCGCATAGAAAGCGTTGGAAACGTCGTAGTGATACTGGATGTTTTCTTTGTTAGCCGCCTCGTTTCCTGATCGGGCCTTCTCTCCGTGAATCTGCTCCAGCGGCCAGGGCCCGCCGCGCGGCACCAGCAGGAATTTCGCCAGCGTCCTGATCAGCAGCGGCTTGTCCAGCGTCTTGCGCAGCTCGCGCGTGCGCACGGTGGGACGCCGCGCCACCAGATCGAACAGCGAGCCGTTGCGCAGATCGATGCGCGCCGCAACCCACAGATTTGCCAGCGTTTCGATTTTCGGGCGGCGGATCAGCGCGGCGATGGCGCCTTCATCCGCAAAGGTAATGGCGAAAGCATCGGGCGCGAGAATCTCCGGGACGGTTGAACCGTCCCACAACACGAAGCCGATATCGAGGCCGAAGCGCTCGCGGGCGTGCGTAAGCAATTGCCTGAAAATCTTCACCCGCTCCGCGGCAGCGCTCACGATCCCTCTCCATCAAATGCGACGGCATGAGTAACGGCTTGGGGCGGATGAGTCACCCGTTACGAGCACCAGCCTTCGCGGCGGCCGCCGGAATAGCTGCGGCCGAGACCGGAGTGCAGAATGGCGGCGGCAACATCGGCGGTGGATCGGGTGGAAGCCGCGGCATCGATACGGCCGCCGAACTTGTCGAGACCGACGCGGCTGATTTCCACCGCGCCTTCGGCCAGGATGGCCGCGAGCTTGCTGCGGGCGGCCTCCGCTTTGACACGCTCCGCCGGGCAGCGCGCCTTGAGTTCCGGCGTGTCGATTCCGCGCAGCCGGACCAGGGTGGTGATCGCGATGCCCGGCCAGACCTGCACCCGCGCCTCGAACGTGTCGCCGTCGGCTATGCGCAAAACCTCGGCGGAATAAACGCCGCGAGCGACCATCGGCTTAGCGGGAATGGCGGCGGTGACCTCCGCGCCCGAAGGCATGGCCACGGTCGCCAACCGGTCCGGGCGCGGACCGAAATATGACCCGGACGCCGTCGCGCCAATGGCCGTCCCCAGGCTGAACGCCAGGAGGCCGACCAGCAAGGCGCCGCGCGGCGCAGCCAAGGACAATGGTCCGATTGGTGTGAACATAATCCTAAAATGCGCCGAATTGGCTTTGGTTGCAACAGGTATTCGCTATTTGTTCTCATTCTGTTAACGGCCGGTTTATCTCGATTCTCCGCGTCATCTGTGCGACTGCTCCCGGAATGAACCGCTCCAAAACCGACCGTTTCCGCGATCCGCCCGGCCTCGCCGCGCGCCGGGTTGCGGCGGAAATCATCGAAGGCGTGCTGCGCCGCGGCCGCCCGCTCGACGAACAGCTCGAAAGCCATCCCGGCCTGGCGGCGCTGCAAGACCGCGACCGCGCTTTGGCGCGCAGGCTGATCGCCACCGTGCTGCGCCGGCTCGGGACGCTGCGGCATCTGCTGTCGCTGTTTCTGGAGCGCGGAGGGCCGCCCGTCAAAGCCCCGCGCACCGAGTCCGCGCTGCTGATCGGCGCGGCGCAGATCCTCTGGCTCGAAGTGCCCGATCACGCCGCGGTCGATCTCGCCGTGCGCATCGCGCAGGCGGACAATAACGCCAAGCATTTTGCCGGCCTGATCAATGCCGTGCTGCGCAGGGTGAGCAAGGAAGGTCCGCAGCGCCTTTCCGAAATCGACAGCGCGGATTTCGACACGCCGGCCTGGCTGATGCAGCGCTGGTCGCGCGCCTATGGCGCGGAGAACGCGCGCGCGATTGCGCGGGCGAACGGGCAGGAGCCCGCGCTCGATCTCACGGTAAAAGGCGATGCGGAATCCTGGGCGGCACGTTTGCGCGGCACCGTGCTGCCCACCGGCACCGTGCGGGTTGTGGCGCAAGGGCGCATCTCGCTGCTGCCGGGCTTCGCCGAAGGCGAGTGGTGGGTGCAAGATGCCGCCGCCGCGCTGCCCGCCCGGCTGTTCGGCGATCTGCAGGGCAAGCGCGTGGCGGATCTCTGCGCCGCGCCCGGCGGCAAGACCATGCAGCTCGCCCACGCGGGCGCACAGGTCACCGCAGTTGACCGCTCCGAGGCGCGGCTGGAGCGCTTGCGCGATAATCTCACCCGGGTGGGATTACAGGCAGAGACGATCGCGGCCGACGCAACCGAATGGAATGCCGAGCCGTTCGACGCCGTGCTACTCGACGCGCCCTGCTCCTCCACCGGCACCATCCGCCGGCATCCCGATATTCCCTGGATCAAACATGAGGCTGACCTGACCGCGCTCACATCGCTGCAGCAGCGCCTGCTCGACCGCGCGGCTGCGCTGGTGAAGCCCGCCGGCACATTGATCTATTGCGTCTGCTCGCTGGAGCCGGAGGAAGGTATCGATCAGGTGACGGCGCTACTGCAACGCGAGTCATCGCTGCGCCGCCGCCCCATCACAGCCGCGGAAGTTGGCGGCCTTTCGGAACTGCTCACCCCGGCCGGCGACTTGCGCAGCCTGCCTTCCCAACTGCCCAATAGTGATTCGCGACTTAGCGGCCTTGACGGCTTTTATGCGGCGCGTTTGGAACGGTCATAGAGGATTTTCCACCACTCTTCCAAATAGTTGGCCTGTCTGCCCCGGGCTATGGTATCGACGGAGCGCGGGAGTCGGGTGCCCGCGACTACGATGAGGGCCTTGATGTCGCGCGTCTCGGTCGCCGAACGTGCGAAGCTTTCCGCGCTATTGCTGCGGGGCGGATTGCGCAAGCTGGGCAGCCGCCTGAGCGGTCATCCTCTCCTTCGCTGGCGTTTTTTCCCCGGTAAAACCGATCGCCTGATCATAGCGCCGCAGGACCTGCGCACGTCCGATGCGACCCGCGCGGCGGAAATTTATGCCGGGCGTTTCGCCTTCGCCGGCAAGGTGGTGATCTGCGACGGCCGCTCTCCTTTCGAGATCATTCCGCCGTCCGACGAATGGGCGGTCGGTCTGCTTGGGTTCGGCTGGCTGCGGCATCTGCGCGCCGCCGACTCGGGCATCACCCGCGCCAATGCCCGCGCCCTGGTGGACGAATGGATCACCTTGCAGGGGTCCTGGCACGCCACCGCATGGCGGCCCGACATTCTCTCGCGCCGTGTCCTTTCCTGGCTCTGCCAATCGCCCTTGCTGCTGAACGACGCGGACGTGCGCTTCTACCGCCGCTTCATGCGCAGTCTGAGCCGCCAGGTGCGCACGCTGCGGCGCACCGCGCATAATGCGCGCGACGGCGTGCCGAGGCTGCAGGCGCTGATCGCGCTGACCTATGCCTCGCTCTGCATGGCCGGACAGTCGCGCCATTTGAAGAAATCCGCGCGGCGGCTGGTGGACGAGCTGGCGCGGCAGATCCTTCCCGACGGCGGACATATCAGCCGTAACCCGGATGCGCTGATCGAGTTGCTGCTCGATCTCTTGCCGCTGCGGCAGGCCTTTTCCTCGCGCAATGCCGCGCCGCCGCCGGCCTTGCTCAACGCCATCGATCGTATGATGCCGATGCTGCGCTTCTTTCGCCATGGCGACGGCAATTTCGCGCATTTCAACGGCATGGGGCCGACGCAGCCCGACCTGCTCGCCACCGTGCTGGCCTATGACGACGCGCGTGGCGCGCCGCTCTCGGCCGCGCCGCATTCCGGCTACCAGCGGATTGAAGCGGCCGGAACCGTGCTGTTGATGGATGCCGGCCGGCCGCCGCCGATCGCGCTCAGCCAGGAAGCGCACGCCGGCTGTCTGTCGTTCGAACTGTCGTCAAAGGTCCAGCGCATCGTGATCAATTGCGGGATACCGGCCACCAGCCGGGAAACCTGGCGCCAGGTCGCGCGCGCCACCGCGGCGCATTCCACCGTCACTTTCAACGACACGTCGTCCTGCCGCTTCCTGGAATCCGGGGCTTTGAAGCGCCTTATGTTCGGCGCACCGATCATCGGCGGCTTGAAGGATGTGCGGGTCACGCGCGACGACCGCCCGGATTCGGTGCTGCTGCATGCTTCGCATGACGGCTACGCCGACCGGTTTCGTGTCATCCACCACCGTTCCTTGATGTTGATGGCCGACGGCAGCCGTCTCGACGGCGAGGATTCATTCGAGCTTGCGAATCCCAACAAATTGCCCGACAGCAGAAGCGACGAGTTTGCCGTGCGCTTTCATCTGCATCCGTCGGTGAAGGCGAACCGGTTGACCGACGCTCACGGCGTGATGCTGCTGATGCCCGACCGCGAGGCCTGGACCTTCAACGCTTTCGAGCACGAGGTGGAGATCGAGGAGAGCGTCTATCTCGCGGGCAAAGATGGGCCGCGGCGCACCGTGCAGATCGTGATCTACGGCCGCGCGCGCAAAAGCGCGACCGTGCGCTGGAGTTTTGCCCACATGACGCGCGCCACGAGCGGCGAACGCGTGCTACAAGAACATCAACCCGAATTGCCGCTGTAACTGGAATTGATGCAACGATGACGACGTCGCCGCGCCGAATTGCCCGCGCTCTTTTGTCAGTGTCCGACAAGTCCGGCCTTGTCGATTTCGCCCGGGCGCTCGCCGGTTACGGCATCGAGCTCGTCTCCACCGGCGGCACCGCCAAGGCGTTGAAAGACTCCGGATTGCAGGTCGTCGACGTGGCCGAGCTGACCGGGTTTCCCGAGATGATGGACGGTCGGGTGAAAACGCTGCACCCCAAGGTGCACGGCGGGCTGCTCGCCATGCGCGACAACAAGGAACATGCCGCCGCGATGCAGGCGCACGACATCACGCCGATCGATCTCTTGGTGGTGAGTCTTTATCCGTTCGAGGAAACGGTGGCGAAGGGCGCGAGCTTCGACGACTGCATCGAGAATATCGACATCGGCGGGCCGGCGATGATCCGCGCTGCGGCGAAGAACCACAATGACGTTGCCGTGGTGGTCGATGCCGGAGATTACGCGCCGCTGCTGGACGAATTAAAGGCGCGGAACGGCGCCACGACCCTGGCGCTGCGCAAGCGCCTTGCCGCGAAGGCCTATGCGCGCACGGCGGCCTATGACGCCGCCATCTCCAACTGGTTCGCGCAGCAGCTCGGCGAGGCCGCGCCAACCTTCCGCGCGATCGGCGGCAAGCTCGTGGAGGCCTTGCGCTATGGCGAGAACCCGCACCAGAGCGCCGCCTTCTACCGCACGCCGGAGCAACGCTTCGGCGTCGCCACCGCGCGGCAGGTGCAGGGCAAGCAGCTTTCCTACAACAACATCAACGATACCGATGCGGCCTATGAATGCATCGCGGAGTTCGACCCGCAGCGCACCGCCGCGGTGGTGATCGTCAAGCACGCCAATCCCTGCGGCGTGGCGGAAGGCGCGAGCCTGGTTGCAGCCTATCGCAAAGCGCTGGCCTGCGATCCGACCTCGGCTTTCGGTGGCATCGTCGCGCTCAACCGCAAGCTCGACGCGGAGGCGGCCAAGGCCATCACCGAAATCTTCACCGAGGTGATCATCGCGCCGGACGCAAGCGAGGATGCCATCGCCATTGTCGGCGCCAAAAAGAATCTGCGGCTGCTGCTGTCCGGCGGCGTGCCAGACCCGCGCGCGGCGGGACTGACGGCGAAGACCGTCGCCGGCGGGCTGCTGGTGCAATCGCGCGACAATGCCGTGGTCGACGACATGACGCTGAAGACCGTTACCAGGCGCGCGCCGACGGCGGCGGAGCAGCGCGATCTGGCGTTTGCCTTCCGCGTCGCCAAGCATGTGAAGTCGAACACCATCGTCTATGCGAAGGACCTCGCCACCGTGGGCATCGGCGCCGGGCAGATGAGCCGGGTCGATTCCGCCCGCATCGCCGCGCGCAAGGCGGAAGATGCAGCGAAAGAGGCGGGCGTGGCCGCGCCTTTGACCAAGGGCTCGGTGGTGGCATCCGATGCCTTCTTCCCCTTTGCCGACGGCTTGCTGGTGGCGATCGAGGCCGGCGCGACGGCGGTGATCCAGCCCGGCGGTTCGGTGCGCGACGATGAGGTGATCCAGGCGGCCGACGACCACGGCATCGCCATGGTCTTCACCGGCACGCGCCATTTCAAGCATTAGCACAAATTCGTCATGCCCCGGACTTGATCCGGGCATCCATCTTCCTTTGCAAATATGGTGGATCGCCGGGTCAAGCCCGGC
This sequence comes from Xanthobacteraceae bacterium, assembly GCA_035699705.1. Taxonomy (GTDB): domain Bacteria; phylum Pseudomonadota; class Alphaproteobacteria; order Rhizobiales; family Xanthobacteraceae; genus CANKHA01. Next base: position 2,597 of record DASSPI010000101.1, on the reverse strand, counting down.
AGTGACGAAGAGTCAGCCCTTCGCCAGATCGCCCAGCAAGCTTGCCGCCACCGAGAGTTTCGAGATCGTTAGCCCGGAGGCGGCGATCTCATGCACCGCGGTGCGGATGCGGTCGATCTCGGTGGCATGCGGCTGGAGCCAGGCTTCCACGGCGGCTTGGCCCGACGCGCCAGTCGCCACCATCGCTGCGGTGATGCGGCGCTTGGCGTTGCCGATCGAATCGAGCGCGCGATTGAGCGCGAGCCGGTCGAAATAATCGGTCGGCCTGATCTCGCCCGCTGCTGTGATGATGCGATCAAGGCGGAAGAAAGCCTCGGCCGCGAAATAGGTCGCCGTAACCTCCGCCACCGGCATCTTGGTGCGATCCGCCACCAGCACGATGTCGGGCGCGGTCGTCAGCAGCGGGAGCGTGGCGAAGCGTTGCGCCGGTTCGTCCGGCGCGCCGGCCATGGCGAGCTCCACCGCCCATGCCGCGCGGGCCGCGGCGGTCTCCTCCGGCAAGGCGGAATCGAGCGCGGCGGCGACCTCGGCAATGCCTTTGCGATAATGTTCGACCAGGCCATCCAAGCCTTTGCTCAGATCGGCGTTGCGCAGGAACCACACCAGGCGGTCGAGCAGCAGATTCTGCACCTGCGCATAAAGGCCGAGCTGCACGTCGCCCGCGACCTTGCCGTCGAGCGCGTTGATATCCTCGTTCAGTCCCGGCATGTCATAGCTGTCGCGCACGGCGGCAAAGGCGGCCGCGATGCCCGCGGCCGAGGCGCCGGTCTCGTCGGCGATCCGCGCCACCAGCGCCGGCCCGCCGCGGTTGATCATGGAATTCGCCAGCTGGGTCGCGATGATCTCGCGCCGCAGCCGGTGTTTCTGCAGCGCGTCGGGGAAGCGCGCGCTCATCGCCTGCGGGAAATAGCGCGCCAGTTCGCGGCCGAGATAGGGATCGTCCGGCACGTCGCTGTCGAGCAGCTCGGATTTCAGCGAGAGCTTGGCATAGGCCAGCAGCACCGCGAGTTCGGGTCGCGTCAGCGACTGCATGCGTTTGCGCCGTTCGGCGATCTCCATTCCCTCCGGCAGGAATTCCACCGTCCGGTCGAGCTCACCTTTGGCTTCCAGCACCTGCATCAGGCGTTGCAGGAAGCCGAGATCCTCGAGCCCGCGCCGTTCGGTAAGCGAGAGCGAGAGCGTTTGCAGATAATTGTTGCGCAGCACGAGCGCAGCGACATCCCCGGTCATCTCCGTCAGCAGCGAGTCGCGCGCTTGCGTGGAGAGCCGCCCGTCGCGCACCGGCGCGCTGAGCGCGATCTTGATATTCACCTCCAGATCGGAGGTGTTCACGCCGGCGGAATTGTCGATGGCGTCGGTGTTGAGCTTGACGCCGCGCATGGCCGCCTCGATGCGTCCGCGCTGGGTGATGCCGAGATTGGCGCCCTCGCCGATCACACGGCAGCGCAGATCGCCCGCGGCGACACGGATAGCATCGTTGGCACGGTCCCCTACGCTCTCGTCGCTTTCCTGCGAGGCCCGCACATAGGTGCCGATTCCGCCGAACCAGAGCAGGTCGGCCGGCATCTTCAGGATCGCCTTGATTACTTCCTGCGGGGTAGCCTTTTCGCCGGCCAGCCCGAGCAGCGACGCGATTTCCGGCGTGAGCTTGATTTCCTTGGCCGCGCGGGAAAACACCCCGCCGCCTGGCGAGATCAGCGCCTTGTCGTAATCCTGCCAGCTCGAGCGCGGCAGCTCGAACAGCCGTTGCCGCTCGGCCAGGCTTTTTTCCGGATCGGGGTCGGGATCGACCAGGATGTCGCGGTGATCGAAAGCCGCGACCAGTTTGATGGTGCGCTCACGCAGCATGCCGTTTCCGAACACGTCGCCCGACATATCGCCGATGCCGGCGACGGTGAATGGCGTGCGCGTGATGTCGATGTCGAGCTCGCGGAAATGCCGCCTGACCGCCTCCCAGGCGCCGCGCGCGGTGATGCCCATTTTCTTGTGGTCGTAGCCGGCCGAGCCGCCGGAGGCGAAGGCATCGCCCAGCCAGAAATTCCGCTCCAGCGAAATCGTATTGGCGATATCGGAGAAGGTCGCGGTGCCCTTGTCGGCGGCGACCACGAAATAAGGGTCCTCGCCGTCGCGGATGACGACTTGGTCGGGATGGACGACCTTGTCGTCGACAATGTTGTCGGTGATCGACAACAAAGAGCGGATGAAGATGCGGTAGCTTTCGGTGCCTTCGGCCAGCCAGGCGTCGCGATCGACCGCCGGGCTGGGCAATTGCTTGGCATAGAAGCCGCCCTTGGCGCCGGTCGGCACGATCACCGCGTTCTTGACCAGCTGGGCCTTCATCAGGCCGAGGATTTCGGTGCGGAAGTCGTCGCGCCGGTCGGACCAGCGCAGGCCGCCGCGAGCGACCGGGCCGCCGCGCAAGTGGATGCCCTCGACGCGCGGGCTGTAGACCCAGATTTCGCGGTAGGGGATCGGCGCGGGCAGCGTCGGCACCATGTTCGACTGGATCTTGAACGCCAATGCCTCGGCCGACTGCGGGGCGAAGGCGTTGGTCCGCAGGGTCGCGTCGACGATCGAGCGCAGCAAGCGCAGGATGC
>DASSPI010000100.1:0-2586 GCA_035699705.1 Xanthobacteraceae bacterium | reverse complement strand
GCCGTGAAAACCAGCGTTACCTTGGCCGCAATGTCGGCCACGGTGGTTGTGGGGCTCACTTTCGTCATGGCCTGGATCGCGCAACGCTCGGTGACGGGCTACGGCTGGCTGCTCGACGCGCTGGCTTTCATCCCGATCGCTATTCCGAGCGTGATCATCGGCGCCAGCGTGCTCTTCGCCTATCTCGTGGTGCCGATCCCGATCTATAATACGATCTGGATATTGCTGGTGGCTTACGTCACGAGCTATCTACCTTATGGGATGCGGTTTGCCTCCGGCGGCATTGCGCAGATCCATAAGGAGCTCGAAGAGGTGGCGGAAGTCGCCGGCGCACAATTGCATCAGATATTCTTCCGCATCCTGTTGCCGCTGCTCGCGCCTTTTCTTCTGGCAGGATGGATTTACGTCTTCGTGCTGGCCGTGCGGGAGTTGGGCGCGTCCATTTTCTTGGTCGGCCCCGGCACGCACGTGCTTGGCACCATCAGTCTGACCATGTGGGAGGAGGGCGGCAGCTATGGCGCGGTGAGCGCGCTCGGTGTCATTCAGATTATTCCGCTGATTTTCATTGTCGCCGGGCTGCGCTGGATGGAAACCCGGCTGCAACGGCGGGCGGACACCAGTCCGCCGATCGCACGACCGTGATGGGGACCGATGTTCGTCATTGAGAATCTACACAAGACCTTTCAGGCCGGTGGGCAGGAGGTCCATGCCATCGACGGCGTCAGCCTGAACGTCGAAACTGGCAAGCTGCTTACGCTTCTGGGACCCTCCGGCTGCGGCAAGACCACGACGCTGCGCTGCCTGGCGGGCCTCGAGCGCCCCGATCGCGGGCGGATCGTCATCGACGGCAGGGTCGTTTTCGATTCCGAGCAGGGCATCTTCGTGCCGCCGAGCGAGCGCGCGCTCGGGATGGTGTTTCAGTCTTATGCGATCTGGCCGCATATGACGGTGTTCGAGAATGTGGCTTTTCCGCTGCGCGTGGCGCGCGACCGCAGATATTCCGCCGCCGAGATCAAGCAGGAAGTCGGCCGTGTGCTGGAGATGGTGCAATTGAGCGGATACGAAAACCGCGCCTCCACCCGGCTTTCAGGCGGTCAGCAGCAGCGCCTCGCGTTCGCACGCGGCCTCGTCCGCAAGCCAAACCTGCTGCTGCTCGACGAACCATTGTCGAACCTCGACGCCAAATTGCGCGAACAGATGCGGGTCGAATTGAAGCGGCTGCAGCGCACGCTTGGCGTGACCACGGTTTATGTCACCCATGATCAATCGGAGGCGCTGGCCCTGTCTGACGTGATCGCGGTTTTCAGCGCTGGCCGGATCATCCAGCGCGGCAGCCCGCAGGAAATCTATCGCCGGCCAAGAAGCCAGTTCGTTGCGGATTTCGTCGGCTCGGCCAACTTCTTCCACGGCACCGTCGCCGTGCGGAGTGATGACGCGACCACCGTGGATACGCCGCATGGAACGATCCGTTGCAGCTTCGTTGAGCCCGTGCAGCCCGGGCAGGCCGTCACGGTTACGGCACGGCCGGAGGACCTGACCATTTCCGAAAAGCATCCGGGCGACGGGCTGAATGTCTTCGCCGGCAAAATCGCGCATCGGGTCTTCCTCGGCGAAGTCACCGACTATTTTGTGGATCTGGGTGAGGGTCGGGAAATCCGGGTGCGTGCCGCGCCGGAGATCGAGCTCGGCATCGGTCGCGCGGTGCATGTGGGCATCCGCCCGCAGCAATGCGTAGGATTGGCGTCGTAACGGATTTTGGCGCAAGCCATCCGGCTCACGAGAGGGTAACTCTGGCTGCCAACGCTCTGTGCGACTTATTGGCTAGCGGCCGCCGAACGCGGCCTCTTGATTTGTCCGACCAAGCGCGTGTGTAATCCGCGGCCAATTTTTCGGGGAATTTAGCATGCAGTCCATGAAATACAGGCAGCTCGGCAAGAACGGTCCGCGTGTTTCCGCCGTCGGTCTGGGCTGTTCCGGCATGAGCGGCGAATACGGCGTGCCCGACGACGCCGAATCCATCGCCACCATGCACCGCGCCATCGAGCTCGGCGTCAATCTGTTCGACACCTCCGATGCTTATTCGGCCGGCAAGAACGAGGAACTGATCGCCAAGGCGATCAAGGGCAAGCGCGACAAGGTTTTGATCGCCACCAAATTCGGCAATGTGCGTGGGCCGGACGGCCAGCGCGGCGGCACCAACAGCAGCCCGGAATATGTGCCGGTCGCCTGCGAAGCGAGTCTGAAGCGGCTCGGCATCGACGTCATCGACGTCTATTTCCAGCACCGCGTAGATCCCAAGGTACCGATCGAGGACACGGTCGGTGCCATGGCCAAGCTCGTGGAGCAGGGCAAGGTCCGCTACCTCGGCCTGTGCGAGGCGGGAGTCGATACCATCCGCCGCGCCCACAAGGTGCATCCGATCGCCGCGCTGGAAACGGAATATTCGCTCTGGTCGCGCGACATCGAAGCCCAGATCCTGCCGACGATCCGCGAGCTTGGCGTCTCGCTTGTCGGCTATGCGCCGCTCGGACGCGGCTTCCTCAGCGGCGCCTTCCGCAAGCGCGACGACCTCATTCCCGCCGACAG